>JAEWSD010000270.1 GCA_023398615.1 Bacillota bacterium | reverse complement strand
GATATCAAACACCTTAAGTGCCTGATCGATATCAAAGTCTTCGATTACCTTAGCGCTGTTGGGGGGCAGAATACCTGCCGCATTAATTATGACATCCAGCGTATCCGTATGCTTTTTCAGGTCCCGTACAAGTGCCGCAACGGAATCCGTGCCGGACACATCTACATTAAAAAGCTCATAACAGCTCCCATAGGCATCCCGTAATCCTTCATATATTTTTTTATCCTTAACAAGGTCACCGCCATAAACCCGGTACCCCGCCTGCAGATAAACCTCCGTCAATGCTTTTCCCAGGCCGCCGAGGGCACCGGTCAAAAACATACTTTTCATAGTTACCTCTTTCTTTTATAAGCAGGAAACCTGTCATAATTGCCTGATAGTGCTTCCCTGATAATATTCCATTTTGTAAACTTTATTCGTTATGTCAGTATCTTCACCGTTTATAATGCTCATAAGGCTGGTAACTGCCGATGTCCCAAGCAGCTTGATCGGCTGCTTCATGGTTGTTAAATCCGGCAGCAGCTTATAATAATCCAATTCTTCCGCAATACCGTCAAAGCCGACTATCGAGATGTCCTCCGGTATACGTATGCCAATTTCCTGAGCCGCATAGTACGCGCCGTAAGCCACCATATCGTTATAGGCAACCACAGCAGATACCGGCAGCTTTGTATCGATCAGCTTCTTCATGCTCCAATAGCCGTCAATGAATTTAGATCCGGTATTGATAATGGATTGTTCCGAAAAGGACAGGATATTGTCATTCATTGCCTCCGTAAAGCCTTTTAATCGGCCGTGCGCTATCGCATTATCGATTCCGCCCGCAAAATGAACGATATCTTTATGTCCCTTTTGAATTAATATTTCAGTCAGGCGGTATGCGGCATCCCGGTTGTCCACATTAACGCTGTGGCATCTCCTGCTTTCATACTCGTCATCCTGTATGACAACAAAGGGCATGGATGCCCGCTGAAGTGTTTCCAGGTCTTCTTCGTCCAAGCGGTTGGGCAGGGATACGATAATACCGTCGACTTTCTGCTGTATCAGCTTATTCAAGTTCAGCTTATACGTATTTTCAGTTTTATTATTATTTTCATATTTGCTGTTCAGAATAAACAGGCTGTATTGCGTACCAAAAACGGCATCGGAAATCTCCGATACGATTCCGACCCAGAAAGGCTGCTTGATACTGTAGACCAAGACACCGATTACGTAGCTTTTACTGAGAGCCAACGATCTCGCAAAGCTGTTCGGTACGAAATTTTCCTCTTTTATAATTCTTAAAATACGCTCTCTGGTTTCTTCCTTCACACCGGGGAAGTTATTAATTACCCTGGAGACAGTTGCTCTTGAAACCTGCGCTTTACTCGCAATTTCCGAAATATTCATATCCAATACCTTCCATTATCATTTATAAAAGAATACCTCATACAAGCATAAAAATCAATCATTCTTCAATAATTCAATCATAAATTTAAATTGTCCCATACTGTCCAGGTATGCATACTGTCCGCCGTTATAGCTGCCCTTCTGGATCAGCGGCATCCCGCATTTGGAAAGCTCGTCCAGGGCATCCTCCATATTCTCAACCTCAACGGATATATGGTGTATTCCCTCGCCCTGCGTATCCAGGAATTCCTGCCAGGTACTTGGATTGCCGTCCGGCTCCAGAAACTCGACGCGGAACGGCCCCAGCTGTAAAAATGCCTGTTTCGCACGTGCCGGAGTGGGTTTCCCGAGATACTCCACCTTTGCCGTCTGAGGTTCCCCGGTCATCTTCACCAAAGGCCTGTCCAGTTTTAAGTGCTTACAGTAAGTATCGAGGGTTTCCTCCAGATTCTTTACAACAACAGCGATATGTCCGAATTTGCCCGGTTTCAAAATATTATTATCCATAAGAATCCTTCCTCTCTTTTATAAAGGCATAGGCCTGCCTGTTGAATCAATAAAAGCTATTTTGGAATAACTGTGTTTCCTGCGCTCCATGATGTCCAGGATTCCGCCCGCAATGTCTCTGGGGTCGGCAGGCGCATCATTTCCGCCCATGTTTGTTCTCATCCAGCCCGGATGTATTGCATATACAAGAATGTCCTGTCCCTTCAGATACTCCCGGAGCCTTTCGGAAAACATGTTAAGCGCGGTTTTTGACATACTGTAGGCATAATTTGTCGGAAATGCATTGATGATGGTTCCGGCCTCCGATGATATATTAATAATCGCCTGATTTGCTCCTTTGTACAGAAGAGAGAGCATTTGCTGCACCACCCGCATCGGGCCTACCGTATTGATCTGAAAGCTTTTCACAACCTGTGACAGATCCAGCTCTTCGATTGTTTTCTCGCGTTCGAGCAAAACACCGGCGTTATTTAGGATTCCGTCGAGGCATCCGCATTCCTTCCCGATAAGATCGGCAACAGCCCTTACCTGATCCTCATCCTCCACATTCATTTCCGCTATATGAAGCCTTGCGCCATACTGTTGTTTCAGGTCCCGTAAGGGTTCACTGGAATGAATATGTTTCGTTCCAGTGGCATATACCTCATGCCCGCGTTCCAATGCAAGCATTGTCAGATAGCTTCCGAGCCCTCCGCCGGCACCCGTTATTAAAATCTTC
>JAEWSD010000268.1 GCA_023398615.1 Bacillota bacterium | reverse complement strand
TTATATGGAGAAAACTATGAGAAAGATTGAGATACTGGCACCGGCAGGTTCCTTTGAAGGACTGAAGGCGGCTGTTTCCGCTTCCTGCGACGCGGTCTATATAGGCGGGAGCAGGTTCGGAGCGAGGGCATATGCGGATAATCCCGACGAGGATACCTTGCTTCGCGCAATTGATTACGCACATATTCATAATAAAAAGGTTTACCTGACCGTAAACACCCTGTTTAAGGAGCATGAACTGGAGAATGAGCTGTATCCGTATCTCATCCGATATTATGAACAGGGAGTGGATGCGGTGATTGTGCAGGATACGGGAGTCATGCATTATTTGCATGAGTATTTCCCCGGCCTTCCGATCCATGCAAGCACACAGATGAGCTTGACTATGGCTCAGGGAGCCGAGGTTTTAAAATGCATGGGAGTGACGCGGCTGGTAAATGCAAGGGAATTAAGTCTGGAGGAAATAAAGCTTCTGAGGGAAAATACGGAGCTTGAGATAGAATCCTTTGTTCATGGGGCACTTTGTTACTGTTATTCCGGCCAGTGTCTGATGAGCAGTATGTTCGGCGGAAGAAGCGGCAACCGGGGTAGATGCGCGCAGCCCTGCAGAATGCCTTATGAATTAAAAGACGGTAACAGACGGCTGATGAAGCCGGAAGAAAAGTATCTCCTAAGTCCTAAGGATATCTGTACCCTGGATATGATACCCGATCTGATTGATGCCGGAATTGATTCCTTTAAGATAGAAGGACGCATGAAACGGCCGGAATATGCCGCAGGAACCTCTTTTCTGTACCGTAAATATACGGATAAATACCTGGAACTTGGACGGGAAAGATATGAAGCATTTATTGCGGACCACGGCAAGGAGCTGGAGGCCGACGGAATGCTTCTGAAAGATTTATATAACCGAGGAGGGTTCTCAAAGGGGTATTATGCAAGCAGGAACGGGAAAAGCATGCTTTCCCTGTTACGTCCCAATCACAGCGGGGTATATGTCGGGAAGGTGACGGCGGCAAAGGGCGGCCGGGCACAGATACGGTTAACCGAGGACCTGAATCCGCAGGATATTTTAGAGATTCGCGAAGCTGCGGAAGCCGTATATGAATTTACTGTGAAGAACGAGGTAAAGAAGGGAAGCGGCTATAGCGTAAACTTTAAGCAGGGCTTAAAGATAAAACCGGGAGACCAGGTATACCGTACCAGGAATAACCGGATGCTTAAGGAGCTGGAGGAAGGCTTCTTCAAGGAGGAGCCGAAGGAGGAAATAACCGGGGAGCTGACCGTAAGGACCGGGGAAAGAATGCGCCTGGAGTTGTCTCTTAGGGATATCCGTATCACCGTCCTGGGGGATACGGTTCAGGAGGCAAAGAGTCAGCCGTTAACGGAGGATAAGCTTCGCAGGCAATTTCTGAAAACGAATGACACCTCCTTCCTTTTTCATGAATTATCCGTTATAATAGATGGAAACGTATTTGTCCCGGTGCAAAAGATGAATGAATTAAGGCGGGAAGGGCTGAATGCCTTATCTAATGCGGTCTTACAGCCATATCGCAGGGCTTTGGAGTGTGGCACCGGCAGTTTAAAGGATGCGGGTAATATGGCGCCTGTAAGCGGAAGACCTGGTATAGCCGTGCAGTTGGGGGATGAGCGGCAGTTGGAGGCGGCTTGCGGCCAGGCGGAGGTATCTGCCGTATATCTGGAAAGCGATATGGTGCCCTTGTCCCGGCTCTTAACCATAACGGGCTATGTCAAATCTAAGGATAAGAAATGCTATGTCGTATTGCCGCATATCTTCCGGTATGCAACCTATCAGTTATTTTTCCGGCATAAAAACATATTGCTTGACGATACTATAGATGGTTATATCATACGAAATTACGAGGAGTATGAATTCACTGAAAACAGATTGGACTGTAAAGCGAGGGGTAAAACGGTTATCCTCGACTACGGCCTGTATGTCATGAACCGGCATTCCATGCAGTTTTGGAAGGAAAAGGGCGTTAGCCGGTTTACCGCTCCGGTTGAGCTGAATTACCGGGAATTAAAAGAGCTTGCGGGAATGTATCAGGATATCATTGCATACGGAAGGACGCCTCTTATGGTTTCCGCACAATGTCTTGCAAAGACTGCCTATGGGGATGATCGTGCGCCGGACGGTCCGGGGAGGGAACCCTGTCCCGGAATTCAGTCAGGAATGCTGGAATTGACGGACCGTTATCAGAAGAGCTTGCCGGTACGAAGGCATTGCCGTGACTGCTATAATACGATTTACAATTCGCAGTGTACGTCCCTGCTGGCCGATTATGAAGATGTGATAAGGCTGCGGCCAGGGAATATCCGGCTGGTTTTCACCTTTGAGTCGCCTGGGGAAACGGAAAAAATAATCCTGGCATTCGTACAGGCCTATCTGTATGACAGTCCGCAGGATACGGCGGTAAAGGATTTTACACGCGGACATTTCAGGCGGGGAGTAGAGTAATGGCAAATCACTCAAGGAAATAAACCAAATCAGGAGGAGCACAATTGGTTAATATCGTTGTTGAAGTTTCAAAATATTTAAATATAGTTTTGATTACCTTATATACCTATTATGCTTTCCGTATATTTGGCTATTCCGATAAGAAAAAGAAGAACCGGACCATTGGCAAAATGAACCGGATTATATTTATCCTTCATTTTGTCTGTTATCTGATTCTTTATATCAATACAAACAATCAAAAGATTATATACCTGTATCTTATGGAGCTGGCCCTTATGATTGCGGTTATCTGTCTGTATCAATGGGTATATGCGGGCCTGTCCAAGCTGATACTGCATAATATGCTCCTGCTGCTTACGATAGGTTTTGTAATCCAGACAAGGCTGTCCTACAGCAAAACGGTCCGCCAGTTTGCCATTACCGCCGCGGCATTGGCAATTTGCCTTGTCATACCGCTATTGGTTGATAAGCTGAAATACCTGTCGAAATTAGGCTGGATTTATGGAATCGCCGGAATTCTCCTGCTGACTTCCGTTCTGTTCTTTGGAATAGAAAACTACGGGGCAACGAACTGGATTGCAGTGTTCGGAGTACAGCTGCAGCCGTCCGAGTTCGTAAAGATACTGTTTGTATTCTGCATTGCCTCCCTGCTGTCGAAAAGAACAGACTTCCGGTATCTTGTCTGTGTCACCGTACTTGCTGCCGTCCATGTGCTGATTCTGGTACTGGAAAAGGATCTGGGCGGAGCGTTGATCTTTTTTGTCACCTACCTTGTCATGCTGTATGTGGCCACCTCACAGCCGCTGTATTTTTTATCGGGTCTGGCGGCAGGCTGCCTGGCATCCTACCTGGCATATCACAAGTTCTATCATGTCAGGGTGCGGGTTATGGCATGGAGGAATCCGTGGGCGTTAATTGACAAGGAGGGGTATCAGGTTTCGCAGTCCTTATTTGCGATCGGTACGGGAAGCTGGTTTGGAATGGGACTGACGAAGGGTCTGCCGACCAGTATTCCGGTCGTGGACAGTGATTTTATATTTTCAGCCATTTCGGAGGAAATGGGAGGGGTATTCGCGTTATGCCTGGTACTTGTATGCATCAGCAGCTTTGTTATGTTTATCAACATTGCTATGAAGATAAAGGATAGCTTTTATAAATTAATTGCAATGGGACTGAGTACCATATATATATTTCAGGTGTTTTTGTCCGTCGGAGGCGTAACCAAATTCATTCCTTCCACCGGTGTTACACTGCCTCTGATCAGTGCCGGCGGAAGCTCGGTATTAAGCAGCATTATTATGTTTAGTGTGATTCAGGGACTTTATGTGCTGAATCAGGATAGGATTGATCATGTTGAAAAAGCTGAAAGAAAAGTCAAAAAAAGAAAACGCAGAAGAAATGAATAAAGAGGAGTATCTCCCCGACACAGAGCAGTCCCGGAATCCGGACAGAAAGACAAGGGAAGAGAAGACCAACCGGGATATCATGAATATAACCTATATCTTTATCGGAATGCTTGTGTTGGCCCTGGGGTATTATATCCATTTCATTGTTGCCGACAGCAATGAGGTTATTAATAATGCCTATAATCAAAGGCAGGACCTTCTTGCCGAGCAAGTGCTGAGGGGAAATATCATTTCCGCAGACGGGCAGACTCTTGCCAAGACGAAAACGGATAAGAATGGGACAGAAACCAGGGTCTATCCGTACGGAAGTGTATTTTCACATGTTGTCGGAAGATTTTCGAAAGGCAGGACCGGTTTGGAATCTACCGAGAATTTTCATCTGCTTACCTCGAACCTGAATCCGGTCAGAAAGATTTTTACGGAATTATCCGGAGAAAAGAATATCGGGGATAACGTGGTAACTACCCTGAATACGACGCTGCAGGAGGAGGCTTATGATGCGCTTGGCAGCCGGAAGGGTGCGGTGGTGGTCCTGGAGCCTTCTACCGGAAAGATTCTTGCAATGGTATCGAAACCGGATTATGATCCGAACCGGATTGATGAAATCTGGGATGAACTGGTTGATGAAAGCAACCATGATTCCGCGCTGCTTAACCGTGCGACCCAGGGGCTATATCCTCCGGGTTCCACTTTTAAGATCCTGACTGCCCTGGAATATATCCGTGAGAACCCCGATTATAAGGATTATTCCTATGATTGTGAAGGGAAAGGAACGTTTAACGGGATTACTATAAATTGTTACAATAACAAGAAGCACGGACATGAGGACCTTAAGAAATCCTTTGCAAAATCCTGCAACAGCTCCTTTGCGAAGATTGGGACGACACTGGACATGGGGGCTTTCCGGAAGCTGTGTGACTCCTTCCTGTTTAATGCTACCCTGCCGTCGGGCCTGTTATGCAATACGAGCAGCTTCGTTTTGGATGCTTCCAGCGATAAGAAAGAGATCCCGCAGACGGCGATCGGCCAGGGAAAGACGCAGATCACACCGCTGCATAACGCTTTGATTGCCGCTACGGTGGCAAACGGCGGCGTCATGATGAGACCCTACCTGGTAGACCACATCGAGACTGCCTCGGGTGTAACAGTTAAAAAATATTTGCCGGAAATATACGGTACTATAATGACACCTGCCGAGGCAAAGGTCTTAACCTCTTTTATGTCGGAGGTGGTTCATAACGGTACGGGAACCGCGCTTAACGGGAAAAGCTATCATGCCGCAGGCAAAACCGGTTCGGCGGAATATGAAACCGATAAACCGGCCCACGCGTGGTTTGTCGGCTTTGCTCCGGAGGAAAAACCGGAAATTGTTGTAAGTGTTATTGTTGAAAGCGTGGGAACCGGCAGCGAATATGCGGTGCCGATTGCCTCAAAAATATTTGACGCATATTTCAATAAGTAATATTATAATCGTCTGAATTGTATGTAAGTAGTTACAGTTCAGCCTATGAAGCCGTAAGGCTGAATAGTAACCAAATTTGTGAATATTGCATAAATTCCGGTTGAACTATTATTGAAAATAAGGTATACTGTTGGTAGGAAAATCGACACACCATTATACAGGAGGCATTGCGATGGTAGAAGCAACGAGCTGTGGCGGTGTAGTTATATTCAGAGGAAAGATTTTACTACTGTATAAGAACTATAAAAATAAGTATGAAGGATGGGTTCTGCCAAAAGGAACTGTGGAGGTAGGAGAAGAATATAAGGAGACGGCCTTGCGTGAAGTGAAGGAAGAGACAGGAACAGATGCTTCCATTATTAAATATATAGGTAAAAGTCAATATACATTCAGTACACCACAGAATACAGTAATAAAGGATGTTCATTGGTACTTAATGATGTCTGATAGCTATTACAGCAAACCGCAAAGGGAAGAATACTTTATGGATTCCGGCTATTACAAGTTCCATGAGGCTTATCACATGTTGAAGTTTTCGAATGAAAAGCAGATACTGGAACGTGCGTATAATGAATATGTGGACTTAAAAAAAAGTAATCTTTGGGGTAATAAAAAGTATTTTTAAGAATCATGGGAAGGAAAAGGCAAGCAGAGGATGCTTGCTTTTTTTTTGGAAGTTAGCCGCAAGCGGCACGCGGCGGCAAAAGAGTTTTACGGGCGCAACTCTTTCTAATGTCTGGAATAAAATGGTCAAATAATGATTGACAATACTAGATTACTAGTGTATTATACTAATAGTACACATGCGTGAGCTTAAACAGAAATTTATCAATACATAAAAAAGGAGTAATAAGCTATGAGTAATCTAAAAAAAATCTGCCTGCGGCATCCGGTAATCTTTTCAATTATTATCTATTTTATCTTTATTTATCTGACTGAGCTGCGGTTGGATAAGTTTTTCACAGGTTATATGGATAAGCAAAGTGCCTCCTACCTGAACGGTATCGTGACTCAGGGAGTGGCCGCCTTAGTTATTCTGATCATTGTAGACGGCCTGGGGTTATTTAAGATTTCACGAATTACAGGTCCCGGCAAATGGAAGCAGGTGTGGCTTGCCTGGCCGATTCTGATTCTTAGTGTATTAAACGGCTGGTCGGTATTCGGCGGAGCGGAAAAAGTCGATACTTCCAGTCCGGGGCTGCTGATCCTGTTCGTACTTGTTTATATCTCTACCGGACTGTTTGAAGAGTTCCTTGGACGGGGACTGATTATGACGATCATGCTGCACAAGTGGGGGAAAACGAAGAAAGGAATCTATTCGGCGGTTCTGCTGTCGGGGTTACTGTTTGGTTTGTTTCATCTTATCAATCTTATAATGGGCCGTTCCACATTTATATTTGTGGCGGCTCAGGTAGGATATGCGCTTTTCTTCGGAGTGTTTTTCGCAGCCTTGATGCTTCGGTGCAATTCAATCTGGATACCGGTTGCGGCGCATGCCGTCTTTGATATTTGCGGTAATTTTAATGAAGTTATTATCAACGGAAGCTTTGGCAGACTTCAGGAAACGACGCCTTCGAATGCAATGCTCGTCCTTCTTTTAACCCTGCCGTTACTGCTTTACGGACTGTTTATATTAAGAAAAATGGAACCGCTGACAGAAAACGGCGGAGCCGGTTCCGCAAAATAATAGTGAAATGGCAAAATAATAAAAAATACGCCTTGCTTTCATTTTTTCTTTATGTTATAATTCATATGCTAAATTGCACGTATGATGATTTTCGACTTGGTGCCGTAAGGTCTGTTGAAAAGATGATTCATACGGAAGAAATTAACCAAATGGAGGAAAACTATGAGCGTTATATCAATGAAACAGTTACTTGAAGCAGGTGTACATTTCGGACACCAGACAAGAAGATGGAACCCTAAGATGGCAGAGTACATCTACACCGAAAGAAACGGAATCTACATTATCGATCTGCAGAAATCCGTAGGCAAAGTGGATGAAGCTTACTATGCCATTAAGAATGTTGTTGCGGAAGGCGGCAAGATTCTTTTCGTAGGTACCAAGAAGCAGGCTCAGGATTCCGTTAAATCGGAAGCGGAACGCTGCGGAATGTTTTATGTTAATGAGAGATGGTTAGGCGGTATGCTGACAAACTTTAAGACCATCCAGAGCAGAGTCGCAAGATTAAAACAAATCGAAACAATGTCCCAGGACGGTACTTTTGAAGTTCTCCCTAAGAAAGAAGTTATCGAGCTTAAGAAGGAATGGGAAAAACTTGAAAAGAACCTTGGCGGTATTAAAAATATGAAGAGCATTCCGGATGCTATCTTTGTAGTAGATCCTAAGAAGGAAAGAATCTGCGTTCAGGAAGCTCATGTATTAGGTATTCCATTAATCGGTATTGCAGATACGAACTGTGATCCGGAAGAACTGGATTATGTAATTCCAGGTAACGACGATGCCATCAGAGCGGTAAAATTAATTGTTGCCAAGATGGCAGATGCAGTTATCGAGGCAAATCAGGGAACCCAGCTGACCGATACTGCCGAGGAAGCACCGGCAGAAGAAGCACCTGTTGAGGAACCAGTAGAAGCATAATCAGGATAATGGAGGTATAGTAACATGGCTATTACAGCAGCAATGGTAAAAGATTTAAGAGAAATGACCGGTGCAGGTATGATGGACTGTAAGAAGGCCCTTACCGAAACCGATGGAGATATGGATAAGGCAGTTGAATTCTTAAGAGAAAAAGGCCTTGCGGCAGCTGAAAAGAAGGCCGGAAGAATTGCGGCGGAGGGTATCTGTGCGACAACTGTAAGCGAGGACGGAAAAACGGCCGCTATCGTAGAGGTTAACAGCGAGACCGACTTTGTTGCAAAGAACGATACGTTCAGAACCTATGTATCGGCTGTTGCAGTGCAGGCTGCAAAAACTGCCGCAGCGGATATTGACGCATTCCTGGCGGAGCCCTGGATGTTAGATACCGGCAAGTCGGTGAAGGAAGAATTATCTACACAGATTTCCATTATCGGCGAGAATATGAACATCCGAAGATTCGAGAAGGTAGTTGCTGAGAACGGATTCGTAGAATCTTACATTCATGGCGGCGGAAGAATCGGTGTATTGGTTAAGATGGAATCTGCCGTATACAACGATGCGGCAAGAGAAGCAGCAAAGAATGTAGCAATGCAGATTGCGGCTATCTACCCGAAATATGTGAACCGTTCCGAGATTTCAGAAGAATATATCGAGCATGAAAGAGAAATCTTAAAGGCTCAGGCAATGAATGAGAATACCGGTAAACCGGAAAATATCATCGATAAGATGATTATTGGACGTCTTAACAAGGAATTAAAGGAAATCTGCCTGGTTGATCAGGCCTATGTAAAGGATGCTGATTTGACCGTTCAGCAATATCTTGATAACGTATCCAAAGAGCTTGGTACGAAGATTTCCGTTAAGAGCTTTGTACGTTACGAGACCGGCGAAGGCCTTGCCAAGAAGGAAGAAAACTTTGCGGAAGAAGTAGCAAAGCAAATGGGACAGTAATTTCATATTTTAAAATAGTGCCAAACCGCCGGAAATGTAGTTTTCGGCGGTTTTTCTATATCTGGGGAAGTATCATAAATTATCATAAAACATCGTGGTTTTTTTGGACAAAGTTGGCAAAAGCTCAGGTAAAACAAGCAAAAAATATAGATGACATAAAAACTTGTATAAAAAATTTATATCAGGGAGTTAAGATAGGTAGATATAATGATCTATAAACTTAACCTCCTTTTAAATATTAATGGAAATATTTTGGTGAAACATGTATAATAAAAGAAAATAGTATGAGGTGTGGTATGAAATCTGAAATTGTAATGTATCAGACTGAAGATGGTTTGACGAAAATAGAAACTACCTTTGATAATGATACCGTTTGGCTCTCTATAGACCAAATGGCAGAATTATTTCAGCGTGATAAGTCTACCATTTCTCGTCATATAAAAAATCTATTTAGTGAAGGTGAACTAATAAGAAATTCAGTTGTTGCAAATTTTGCAACAACTGCTGCTGATGGCAAAACCTATCAAGTTGACTACTATAACTTAGACGTTATTATATCTGTAGGCTATCGTGTGAAATCATTACGAGGCACCCAGTTTAGAATATGGGCAAGTAATGTCTTAAAAGAATATATGAAAAAAGGCTTTGCTATGAATGATGACCTTTTAAAAAATAATGGCGGCGGAGTTTATTTTGATGAATTACTTGAGCGCATCCGTGATATCCGTTCATCAGAAAAAATATTCTGGAGAAAGGTACTTGATATTTATGCAACGAGTGTAGACTATGACCCAAGAACGGAAGCATCTACTTTGTTTTTTAAGACAGTACAGAATAAAATGCATTGGGTGGCACATGGACAGACAGCAGCAGAAAAAATTTATTACTCCGCAGATGCAGAGAAACCTTATCTGGGTATGCTCAGTTTCCAGGGAGAAATAATCACTCAAGCTGACGCGTTAGTAGCAAAAAACTAT
>JAEWSD010000240.1 GCA_023398615.1 Bacillota bacterium | reverse complement strand
GGTTATAGCCTATGAACAAACGTCTAAGCGTTAGGAAAGTTCGACTAATCCACAGTGCCTATAAACAGTATACACTTACTCAAGAAAAGAGTAAGGAACTAATATTAATTTAACATACGAGGAAAGTTCGCCCTATACGATAAAAAGCGCTCCGCTATGGGTGCGCACTCAGCACGCAAAGCTTAGGAATTTTACCGGCAAAGCCGGCCACGCTCGGCGCGAGAGTTTCGCGGGCGAAACTCTTTCTTATCGTTAAAATCATTTGCTTTCGTGGAGATATGATGTTAAAATAGGTCCAAACTATGCGGCTTAGCTGATAGTTTTAATTTTGCGGCGGTAAATTTAATAGTCATATTCTCAGCCTGTAAGTATATAATTTAATACAAGCATTGGTTGAGAGGCAAAGAAATAAACTGCGGGATTGAACTTCGGATGGGAGCTGTTTATGAAGAAGAAACTGATAATTTTGGGATTGTGCGTGCTGGCATTGCTGCTGATCTTCATCGGAAATGTCTGTAAACGGATAGGTAAGGATAAAAACGGAGAAGATTCGGGACAAGAAATCATCCTCCGGGTCGGTGATATGATGACGGTAAAGGAATCCTTAAGGCTGCTTGGATATCTGGGGATTGAAGTGGAAAACCCGGAAGGTGCCGCACAGCCGGAGGATGTGCCGTCCCTGCCGGATACCGTTTCTATGGCGGACGATGGGAGTTACCTGCAGTTTGGAGATTGTATTTCCTTGCTAAGCATAGTGTGCCGGGAGTTGGATTTAAGTTCGGATAATATCATAAAAAGACTGGCTTTTGATCCGCAGTCGGAGCCTGCAAACAAAGCGGTGCTTACGGAAGAATTTTTGAATCTTTATGAAAGTATCATAGAGGAAATAGGTACGGAAGCGTCGCCGGTCGTTGAAAAGGCGTTATATATATTGGGAGATTCGGATAACGGGTATGATGACGCGGATGCGGAAAAGCTTATGGTAACCGATCAGGGAAATTATAAATTCGGGAATGCCGCCAGTTATGAACATTTCTATACCAACACTTCCGGAGACAGTACCTTCCGCCTGGAGGACTATATAGATAAAAAGGTAACTGCCCTGGTGTGCGGCTCCGATTTGGTTTATGTGAAAAGCACTTTAAATGAAGAAACAATACTACATAATGTGTGGATTCT
Source organism: Bacillota bacterium (assembly GCA_023398615.1). Classification (GTDB taxonomy): domain Bacteria; phylum Bacillota; class Clostridia; order Lachnospirales; family Lachnospiraceae; genus Anaerocolumna. The sequence goes on along the minus strand of JAEWSD010000240.1, from coordinate 8,386 downwards.
GTCCGGCTCACAGTCAACGGTATCTGCCTTTCTTTATAACATACCAAAGGATTTCAGTGCCAGGTACAATTTATCGCAGAAGATCCAGAACAAGATCGGCGATCTGGTAATTCAGGACGGGAAGATCACTAAGATCAGTATTAAACCTGATATTATCGGGGGGAAGGTACTGGTGGCGAATCAAAGCTATATTGAGCTTGAGGGGTATGGTAAGATACCGCTCGACGAAAATTATAAGATTTATAAGATATACGGTGAGCTGTCTATGGAGGTGACCAATAGCATCCTGGTAGGTTATGAGGCAACGGACTTCGTCGTAGCCGACGGGAAGATAGCGGCTGCCCTGATCAAGGAAACGATCAATGCCAGAAATATCCGTGTCTTAATTAAAACGGATCAGTTTAAGGATATTTATCATAAACAGGTTACTTTGACGGCGGACCGGGATTTTGTGGTTATAATCGGTAAAAGGACGACAAAGTACAAAAGAGGGACGGAGATTACCCTAAAGCCCGGAGATGAGTTGTTAAGCAAGGGAAGAATACAGGTTCGGACCGTTTCGGAAAGCGGTAAGATCAAACTGTCGTCCATAAACCGCTCCGGAGGAACTCCTGCCTATCGCGGCTCAATTGAGATATCGGATGCGGAAACAGGTTTAATCGTGATCAATGAACTTCCGATCGAGGAATACCTGTATGCTGTCCTTCCAAGTGAAATGCCTTCCAATTACAGCCTGGAAGCCTTAAAGGTACAGGCCATGTGTGCAAGGAGCTATGCCTACAATCAATTGTTTGCAAACGGTTACAGTGAATATGGGGCTCATGTGGATGACAGCGTGTCCTATCAGGTATACAATAACCTGCCGGAGGATGAGAAGTCCATTCTGGCGGTAAAGGATACCTACGGCAAGGTACTTAACTACGATAATTCCGTTATTACGGCTTACTATTTTTCGACCTCATGCGGGCATACCGCTTCGATGGAAGAGGTGTGGGGAAATGAGGGCAAGGCCGGTTACCTTGTGGGCAGGCTGCAGACAATAGAAAATGAAACAAACGGTGAGACTGTTACCGCATCCTCGGAAAGCAAAGAGGATAAGGACAGCGATTTTTCTTCCGAAGAGGTTTTCCGCAGCTTCATTCAGAAGCCCGGGGAAATCACCTATGATTCCGGCTTCGCGTGGTATCGCTGGAAGGTGACTATGTCTTTGGCAGACATTACAAAAACCGTAAACAGCAGTCTGGAACAAAGATACCAGGCAAATCCGCTTTTAATACAGACACTTTCCGAAAAGGATAAAGAAGGAAAGGAACACTATGAAAGTATACCGGTCAGTACCGTCGGTACGGTAAAGGACATCAAAATCGGTAAGCGGGAGAAAAGCGGCATCGTGTCGGAACTGATCCTGATCGGTTCCGAACGTACCATTAAGGTATCCTCAGAATATAACATCCGTGTTTTACTTGCTCCGCTTTATGACAAGGTAACAAGACAGGACAAAAGTATTGCGGAAAACCTTAGCATGCTGCCAAGCGCCTTCTTCGTGATCGATAAAAAGGATAAGAATGTTCTGGTGCAGGGAGGCGGCTACGGTCACGGTGTGGGTATGAGCCAGAATGGGGCAAAGGCAATGGCCGATTCCGGCAAGAGCTGTGAGGAGATTATTGAGCATTACTATACCGGGGTTGGGATCGGATTTATTTACTGATCCGCCGTATTATTTTTTATGACCGGATGAATGTTCATGGGCCTTGATCTGTGCGGCCTGGTAGCGTTCGTATTCTCTGTTTGCTTTTCGGTTGCGGCGTGCCTCCGAAATGAAGTACAGCACATCTCCGGAGGATAACACCACGTTGACCTCTCCGCCGATGAACATGATATACATGCAGATATAGAACCAGAGCATGAACAGTACGATGGCAGCCAGACTGCCGTACGTATTCGAATAATTACCCATGTTGTCGATATAGAAGGAGTACAGGTAAGAGAAACCCATCCATCCGGCGGCCGATACCAGGGCGCCGGGCAGTTCCCTGTAAAACCTGGTTCTGCGGTTTGGTATAAAGACATACATCAACAGGAAAAACAATGTCAAGATACATAGGCCGGCTATCGTCCGGATACTGATAATGACCAAAGCCAGATCCTTAAGAATGGGAACCTTTCTCTCAATACCGATATATAAACGATTGCCGAATACCAGGATTACTATTGTGACGATCATCATAACGGCAAAAATCAAGGTATAGACGGCTGCAATGATACGCAGCTTGATGCCGTTTCTTGTTTCGTTGATATCATAAACGGAATTCAGGCCCTTTACGATAGCCAGAATTCCCCGGGAAGCCGACCAGAGTGCGGAAATCGCCGTGATAGATATCAGGGTTCCGGAAGACTTTTTGTAGATCTCCGTAATAATGCTGACGATTAAAGCATTTATGCTTTTGGGAAAAATTTCGGTTAAAGTAAAAAGCATGGTGCTCTCGGTAATGGGCAGATACTGCACCAGAGTCAGCAGCAGCATGACAAAAGGAAAGAAGGATATGATCACAAAAAATGCGGCCATAGCGGAAAACGCGGAAATGAAGTCTCCTTTTATCTTTCTGTCAAATGCTTTGAAAATTTTAACGATATGAATGAAAGTCATTGCATTACCTCGCGGATTTCCCAAGAGCGGGAAAATGTGATTATATTTTAGTATATGTATGCCGATACTCACTTAGTCAAAAAACAGGAATCTTTATTAAATTATACCATTTATTGATAGAAAAAAACAGGGACACTTTAGACTTTTGCAGCAGCCTCTTGACAAGAGTAAATATTATGCTAGAATATATTAAATATATAAAGGCTGTGAAGGTGTTTTGCTTAAAGCTGTAATTTAAGCAAATAAGATAACTATTTTCTTGCAGAGAGGGGAAGTCACCGGCTGAAAGCTTCCTTAAGTTCAGATATTTATCAAATTTCCCACCGGAGCCGCATCCTTGAATTCCATGCCGGTTAGTAGGGGATGACGTTAGTGCACGTTACGCATTGATAGTAAGAGCTTATGCGGTATTCTGTAAGAAGACATTCTTCATACCGATATTGCATGGGAATTTGGGTGGTACCGCGGATATTGAATGAATTTCCGTCCCTGTTATGTCAGGGGCGGTTTTTTTATTTCATTGGAAATTAGCCGCACGCGGCTATGCGGCGGCGTGAGAGTTTCGCTTGCGGAACTCTTTCTTATGAGAAAGGAGATAACCATGAAGGAAAAATTGAAAGCCATAATGGAGGAAGCATTGAATCGAATCAATGCTTCGGAAGAACTTGACAAATTAAATGAGATCAGAGTTGCATTCCTGGGTAAAAAGGGCGAGCTTACCAATGTTTTAAAATCAATGAAGGATGTATCGCCGGAGGAACGTCCGGTAGTCGGCCAGCTGGTGAATGAAGCAAGAACACTTCTGGAAGAAAAATTAGAGGAAAAGAAAGCGGCCTTTGCAAAGAAGCTTAGAGAGGAAAAGATAAAGAGCGAGACAATTGACGTAACGCTGCCTGCCAGAAAGCCCATGACCGGGCACCGTCATCCGAACAGCATAGCCCTGGAAGAGGTAGAGAGAATCTTTACCGGAATGGGATATGAAGTGGTGGAAGGACCTGAGGTAGAGTACGATTACTATAATTTTGAGGCTTTGAACATTCCTGCGAATCATCCGGCAAAGGATGAGCAGGACACCTTCTATGTGACCGGGGATATCCTGTTAAGATCGCAGACCTCACCGGTACAGGTGCATGAGATGGAGAAGGGAAAGCTTCCGATCCGGATCATTGCGCCCGGAAGGGTTTTCCGTTCCGATGAAGTAGATGCCACGCATTCCCCAAGCTTTCATCAGATTGAAGGCCTGGTAATCGATAAAAACATAACCTTTGCCGATCTGAAGGGTACGCTTGCCGAATTTGCAAAGCAGCTTTTTGGAGAAGATACCAAGGTGAAATTCAGACCGCATCATTTCCAGTTCACGGAGCCGAGTGCGGAGGTTGATGTCACCTGCTTTAAATGCGGCGGAAAAGGCTGCCGTTTCTGCAAGGGTTCCGGATGGGTGGAAATCTTAGGCTGCGGTATGGTACATCCGAATGTATTGCGGATGAGCGGCATCGATCCGGAGGAGTATACCGGGTTTGCCTTCGGCGTAGGGCTGGAGCGTATTACACTATTTAAATATGAGATCGATGATATGAGGCTTCTGTATGAAAATGATACCCGTTTCCTGAAGCAGTTTTAAATTATCGCAGGCAAGAACAATTTGGATATTCAAAGACATATCGGGAGTCTTGCAGACGCCTGACTTGAAATTGATATTTTAGGAGGTTTAACAGTATGAATACACCATTATCATGGATAAAAGCATATGTGCCGGACCTTGATGTTACTGCTCAGGAATATACCGATGCAATGACATTGTCCGGATCTAAGGTAGAAGGCTATGTAAAATTGGATGAAGATTTGGAGAAAATTATAGTCGGAAAAATTTTAAAAATTGAAAAACACCCGGATGCCGACAAGCTGATCGTATGTCAGGTACAGATCAGCGAGGACGGGGATACCGTACAGATCGTAACCGGTGCGCCGAATGTAAAAGAGGGTGATATCGTTCCCGCAGTATTGGACGGCGGACGTGTTGCAGGCGGGCATGACGGCAGCAGGACCCCGGGCGGAATCAGGATCAAGAAAGGCAAGCTCCGCGGAGTGGAATCCTGCGGAATGATGTGTTCTATCGAAGAGCTTGGCTCCAGTAAGGAAATGTATCCGGACGCTCCGGATAACGGAATCTATATTTTCAGTGACAATCCTGACTATGACGGGATTCGGATCGGCTCTAGCGCGATCAGCGCACTGGGCCTGGATGACGTAGTATTCGAATATGAGATTACGTCTAACCGGGTTGACTGCTTCGGGGTATTGGGAATCGCAAGGGAAGCTGCCGCAACCTTCGGAAAGAAATTCTGCCCGCCGGTTATTGCTCCCGCCGGGAACAGTGAAAAGGCAAGCGACTATATCTATGTGGAAATTCAGGATGAAGACCTCTGCAGCCGTTATGTCGCAAGGGTGGTTAAGAATATAAAGCTTGCCCCTTCTCCCGCCTGGATGCAGAGGCGTCTTGCAGCCTGCGGCATCAGGCCGATCAATAACCTGGTCGACATCACCAACTATGTTATGGAAGAATATTCCCAGCCGATGCATGCGTTTGATCTGGATCAGGTCGCAGGGCATAAGATCATAGTCAGAAGGGGAAAGAACGGCGAGGAATTCCAGACCCTTGACTGCCAGGTAAGAAACATCGATTCCTCGATCCTGATGATCTGCGATGCCGAAAAGCCGGTAGGTATTGCCGGAATCATGGGCGGAGAGAATTCGAAGATTACGGATAATGTGAAAACCCTGCTTTTTGAAGCGGCCTGCTTTGACGGAACCAATATCCGATTATCCGGGAAGAAGCTCGGATTGCGTACCGATGCGGCGGCCAAATTCGAAAAAGGCCTGGACCCGAATATCACTATGGAAGCAATGAACAGAGCCTGCCAGCTGATCGAAGAATTAGGTGCGGGTGAGGTAGTCGGCAGTGCCGTAGATATATACGGAAAAGTAAGACAGCCCATAAGAATCGCATTTAACCCTGAGAGAACCAACAGGCTTCTTGGTACAAATCTGGATAAAGCAACCATGATAAGCTATTTTAAGAAGCTTGACCTTGATTATGACGAGGACTCGGGAGAAGTCATTGTACCGAGCTGGAGGCAGGACCTGGAGTGCCAGGCCGACCTGGATGAAGAGGTGGCGCGTTTTTACGGGTATGATAACATCCCTACGACCCTGCCGTCAGGGGAAGCAACAACCGGAAAATTATCTTTTAAATTGCGTGTCGAAGATGTGGCAAGAAAGGTTGCGGAGCATTTTGGTTTTAACGAGGGCATGACCTATTCCTTCGAAAGCCCGAAAGTATTCGACAAGTTGCTGATACCTGCCGGGGATAAGCTAAGGGAAACCATTGTGATATCCAATCCGCTTGGGGAGGATTACAGTATCATGAGGACAAGCCCCTTAAACGGAATGCTTTCCTCCTTATCAACAAACTACAACCGCAGAAATAAGAATGTAAGGCTATATGAACTGGGCACCGTATACCTCCCCAAAGCGCTGCCGATTACGGAGCTGCCGGATGAAAGAGTACAGTTAACGCTTGGAATGTACGGAGAGGGTGACTTCTTTGATATGAAAGGCGTGATCGAGGAATATTTGGAGAAAGTCGGCATGACGAAATTTGTTGCTTACGATCCGAAGGCCGGAAAGCCCTACCTTCATCCGGGACGTCAGGCCAATATTATCTATGACGGCACGGTTATCGGTTTTCTTGGAGAAGTGCATCCGGAGGTTCTTGATAACTATGCGATCGGAGAAAAGGCATACGCGGCGGTGCTTGATATGCCTGAAGTAGTGGCCCGTGCAACCTTCGATGTGAAATATCAGGGCATCGCAAGGTACCCTTCTGTCACACGTGATATCAGTATGCTAATGAAGAAAGAGATTCTGGCCGGTGACGTGGAAGCGGTGATCCGCAAAAACGGCGGGGCCATTCTGGAAAGCTATCACCTTTTTGACATATATGAAGGTGCACAGATAGCGGCCGGACACAAATCTATGGCTTACTCCATTACGTTCCGCGCGAAAGACAGAACGCTTGAAGAAAAAGACGTCACCGAAGTGATGAACAAAATCCTGAAAGGTTTAGGCAGGCTTGGCGTCGAACTCAGACAGTAGGTTTTTATTTTAAGAGTACCTTATAACTGGTATCAGGGGCTGTTTCAAAACTCATATTTATTTGAAACAGCCCTTTTTTGCTTGCACTCGAAGTACAATTATTTTTGGAACATATTGCTGCTGACAGGATCAAATGATATAATTGCTATAGTTAGTTAACAAAATGGAAACTTAGTTTACTAAGTGAAAAAGCTTTATACAAGCCGGCAACATACGGAGGGGAGAATATGAAAAAAAGAATGAGGGGAATTGCTTTATTTATTGTTTTAGTTAGTAGTATAGTATTTTGCGGCGGTATCGGGGAGGCGGATGCATCTGCAGGAACGGATAATTCAGCTTCAAATAAAGGAACAGAATTAGTCTTATGGACGGCGAATACGGAAGGCACTAGTGATCGCCAGGATTATTCGAGTGCCATAACGGATTTTGAAGCAGCTCATCCCGGTGTAACAATTAAGATGGAAACTTTTGAATATCAGGATTACAAAACCAGGATTAAATCAGCTGCTGCTTCCAATACACTGCCGGATATGTTCTTAACCTTGAGCGGCGGATTCTTTGAGAGTTTTGTAACTTCCGGAGCAGTATTATGTTTGGATGACTATTATAAAGCTTACTCAGACGATATCACTATGGCGGCACTCAGCAGCGGCGTATACGACGGTAAATTGTACGGCTCCGTGGCCACTCAATCCATATCTGTTCTGTGGTATAACAAAGCCATGTTTGAGGCTCAGGGTCTTACGGTGCCGGCAACAGGGGATGAATTGATGACGGTTTGCCGTAAATTTAAAGATGCCGGTATTCAGCCGTTTGGACTGTCCGATGACAGTACATGGGCGTTGGAATTGCTGTATGATACATTAGTATTACAATCTGCGGGTGCGGAAAAAGTTTCGAAAACTTTAAAAAAGCAAGGACAATCCTACAGGGATGCTGATTTTTTAAAGGCGGCGACTACCTTTAAACAAATAGCTGATATCGGTGATTATGTTTCAGATACAACATATACAGATTACGCGGATATAATGATTGATTTTCGCTCGGAGAAAATTCCAATGTTCATAACAGGAAGCTGGGAGGCTTATAATATTATGGAAAATGCAAAAAATCCGCAAAATTTTTCGGTTGCTCCTGTTCCGGTTATAAACAGCTTAAATTCTGCCGCAACAGATTTCATAGGCGGGGGAAATGATATATTAATGGTTGCAGCTTCAACGAAGTATCCTGATTTAGCGGCAGCCGCCGCATTTGAACTTACCAGGAGCCTTTCCGGATACGATTATTTAAGCGAAAATGCTATCCCCGCCTGGAAAGTAGATTTTGATGACTCAAATGTTCCGGTGCTCCGAAGGGAACTGAAAGATCTAGCCGGGAGTGCAACATCCGTAACATTATGGTCGGATACCTTATTGGCTGAGGATGATGCCTATGAGTACCTGTCATTACTGGATAAATTTTATAAAGACGAGATTACGGCGCCAGAGTTTGTTAAAGGTATGGACGCTATGTTAAGGAACTGATGGTGTACAGCTAAGAGGAGGTTGCCTATGAGCAATATTTTAATTATCGATTCCGGATTAA
>JAEWSD010000221.1 GCA_023398615.1 Bacillota bacterium | reverse complement strand
TGCCTTTTGACTCATATATTCAGTGTAAACAAAGAGGTTTCCAACTTCTTCTTCGTCTCATAGAGCAACCGTTTTAGCTCTTCGCTTCTTTCTTCCTTTTTGAATACCGGTATGGAAATTGAGATGGCGGCAACCGTGTTGCCCGCCGAATTATGGATGGGAGTGGCGATGCAGGTGATGTAAGGAGTCGATTCCTCCGATTCGTAGGCAAATTGCAGCTGCCGGATCTCATCGATCTGCTCTAACAGGACATCCAAATCCGTTATGGTATTTGGCGTTAATGACTGTAGCTTTACATCCCGGTATAATGCTTTGATTTCTTCATCGGAATAAGCGGTCAGCAGCGCTTTCCCGACCGCGGCGGCATGGGCAGGGATTCTTTTGCCGATATGGGAAAAGATATTTAACGGCTGCTGGCTGTCGAACTTATACAGATATACCACATCCGTACCGTCCAAAATCCCAAAATGAGAGGTCTCGCCGCTTTTTACAGACATACTCTCCAATACCTGTTTAGCCAGGGAATAGAAGGGATTAGAGGTAAGGTAGCTGTTTCCTACTTCAAAACAGTTTAAGCCTATCCCATACTCGTTATAGTTTTCCTTCTTTATTAAATAATTCATGTTGCAAAGGGTCTGCACCAGATTATGAACGGAGCTCTTCGGCAGGTCAATAAAGGAGCATAGCTCTTTGAAGGAAACGAAGCGGGATTCCTTTGCGATATAGTTAAGTATTTCCAAAGCATTTTGAAGCAAGCGGTGATTTTTTTGTTCGGCCATTAGGCTTTACCCCCTCGATATGTTCATATATGTGCAATTAATTCATATATAGTATAACCTTGATTTAACAGAAATTCAATAACTTTTTCAATAATATTTTAAATGTGATAAAGAATGCCACAGACAGATAATGGGCGGCGGAAGGGAGTCTTGTATGATAAAAGGATTTAAAATGAAGCTTAGCAAGGGCTATGAAGAGGAATACAAAAAACGCCACGATAAGCTATGGCCGGAAATGAGAGATATGATTCGAGATTATGGAGGAAGTAACTATACGATATTTCTTGATACGGAAACGAATACTTTGTTTGGATATGTGGAAATAGCCGATGAAAAAAAATGGTCGGAGTCGGCAGAAACCGAGGTATGCAAGCAGTGGTGCCGGTATATGTCGGATATCATGGAAAAAAATGTGGATGGCACCGCAGTCAATATTCCCCTCCGGGAAGTATTCCATCTGGATTAGTGCACTGGATACTCCTGCTAGAGAGGAATACTTTCGTTGCGTGTATACTTAATCAGCATCGGAGAGTCGTTTTCGACGATGCGCTTCTCATTGGATTTTTGCCGGGAATAGGCAAAGCGGTAGGAATCAGCGTCCTCTAAGTTCAGGAATTCACTTGGGGTACGACCGGTGATCTGCTTAAAGACGCGGTTAAAGGTCCTTATATTATTAAAACCGCAATTCATAGCGGCATCGGTAATAGTTTGTGACTTTTGCAGAAGGATTATGGCATTTTCAATGCGAACCAGATTAACATAGGATACATAAGGCATTCCCATTAAGCTTTTAAACGCTTTTGAAAAATGGCTCTCACTGAAATGAATCCTGTCTGCCGCTTCCTTCAGCGTAAGTGGTTCCTGATAATGGGCTTCTATATAGGATAGTAATTGCTGGAATTCGGACAGCCTGCTTAAGTGTTTATTTTTTGCAAGCTGGCTTTGATTATCCCGCGGCAGCTTGCGTTTCAGCAAATACCAGAATTCCTGTATGGAAGCTTTTATAATCTCCTGATAATAGGCATCCCTGCGGTTCAGTTCATAAATCACCGTGTTAATAAGCTGTCTGCATTTCTCCTCGATACCGTACTGCTGTAGCATTTCCTTCGTCATAAGAGGCGAAAGAAAGCCGCTGGTGTGGTAGGCGGAGGAAAGAATACCGGAATCGAAAAGAATAAAATCAACAGAATTGTCTATGTTTGCCGAAGTGCTGTTATGGATCTCACCGCTGTCTAAGAAGATGAAATCTCCTTCTCCGGCGGTGAATCTGCGGTTGGTAATATTAATCTCAAGAGTTCCCCTGCGCACGTAGATAAGCTCAATTTCCTTATGCCAATGGGCCATAAAGCTGATATTGGAATAAAGTGCGTGCCAGACCTTAAAATCGGAATCATAATTTCTTACTTCATGGAAAGCTCTCATTGGTTCACCTCCTGCTTGAAGCGGTTACTTATAATAATTATAGCAAGTATCACAAAAATTGTCCATAGCAGGATAGAAAATTGCGAGACTTGGGCACTATATTCTGATATAATTAGTAAAACGGATGCAGTGTAGGAAAGGATGTGCGATATGGGAAGAAATAAATATTCAATCGGTCTGGATTTTGGAACTTTGTCAGGAAGAGCCGTATTGGTGGATATTGCAACAGGAAGTATTATCGCCCAGGCAGAAAAGGCTTATACGCATGGTGTGATGGATGAATTTTTGCCGGACGGCGTGACGAAGCTGGGGCTGGACTGGGCCTTGCAGCATCCGGCAGATTATCTGGAAGTGGTAAGTGAAACGGTTCCGGCCGTACTGAGCAGCTCAGGTATCGATCCGGCGGATGTCATCGGTCTGTCGACGGATTTTACGGCCTGCACGATTCTGCCGGTGGATGAGAATAAGACGCCGCTTTGCTTTTTAAAGGAGTATGAGCACGAACCTCACGCGTATGTAAAGCTCTGGAAGCATCATGCGGCACAGGGTGAAGCGGATAAAATGACGGCTGTTGCGGAGGAACGAAAAGAATATTTCCTGCAAAGATACGGCGGCAAGATTTCCTCGGAATGGCTGCAGCCCAAGGTATATCAGATATTAAACGAGGCGCCGGACGTCTTTGAGAAAACGGCATGCTTTATTGAAGCGGCGGACTGGCTTAACTGTATGCTTACCGGGCAGGAGAAAAGAAGCAGCTGCTTTGCGGGATATAAGGAGCTGTGGCATAAGAAGGACGGATACCCTTCCTCTGAATTTATGAAGGCTGTTGATCCGCGCCTGGAAAACCTGCTATCGGAGAAATTGAATCCCAGGATTTACCCTCTTGGCGGAAAGGCCGGCAGTCTGACGGAGGAATGGGCGGGAAAAACCGGTCTCACGGAAGGCACTGCCGTCGGCATCAGTATTATCGATGCTCATGCGGGCGTACCCGGAATCGGAATTACCGAGGCAGGGCAGATGCTTATGATCATGGGAACCTCTACCTGCCATATACTTCTGAGTGAAACGGAAGAAATCGTTCCCGGAATGTGCGGTGTGGTGGAGGACGGAGTCCTTCCCGGATATTTTGCATATGAAGCCGGACAGGCATGTGTCGGTGATCATTTTGACTGGTTTGTGAAAAACTGCTTGCCGGCGTCCTATGCCGAGGAGGTAAAGCAGCGAGGAATTGGAACACATGAGCTGTTAACGGAAAAGGCGGAAGTGTTAAAACCGGGAGAAAGCGGCTTGCTGGCGCTGGACTGGTGGAACGGAAACCGTACTCCTTATGTAGACTATAACCTGACAGGAATGATGCTTGGGCAGACACTTGCGACAAAGCCGGAAGAAATGTACCGTGCCCTGATAGAAGCTACCGCCTATGGGACCAATTATATTATTGAAACCTTTGAGAAGGCAGGAGTTACCATTAATGAATTATATGCCTGCGGCGGCATTGCCGAAAAGAACGCAATGATGATGCAGATCTATGCGGATGTGACGAACCGTGAGATCAAGATATCGGCATCGAAGCAGACACCGGCACTGGGTGCCGCCATGTTTGGGGCGGTTGCTGCCGGAAAGGAAAACGGCGGTTACGATTCCATCTTTGAAGCGGCCAAGGTGATGGGAAAGGTCAGGGAAAAGTCCTTTAAACCGATAAAGGAAAATGTTGAAATATATGCAAAGCTTTATGCGGATTATAAAATGCTGAGTGAATATTTTGCAAAGAAAAATCCGGTGATGAAACGCCTGAAGGAAATGAAAAAAGGAAGAGCAGATCAAATTTAAACGGCACTTATAGAGGCTGCTGCAAAACTTATAATTATGAGTTTTGCAGCAGCTTTTTTGTAAATTTACACCAAAACCATGTTGCGGTTTTCCTGTAATTGATTTTTGTGCATGATCATTGAGTATTACAAAAAGATAGACAATTATATTTCTCTTAGAAAACAGGATGAAAAGATGGAAGGATTGTTGACATCTTTTGCATATAGTGGTATTTTATATATGATGATATATGTAGTATTATGGTATTTTATGCTAAATATTCTGTAATTTTTATTTTTATGGGGTACTAAATGAAAAGGCAAACTTGCCGAAAGGTAAGGACGCAAAACCGTGAGTCTAAAGTGCGTGTGCACCATGATCGTCAGGCTGCCAAGTTAAAAACCATTTAATCAATGATTTTAAACTGTGGCATGGATATGCCGCAGTTTTTTTATCGTATGGGGAAAGTTCGTCCCATACGATAAAAAGCACTCCGTGCAGGATGCGCACGCCGCTTTATTGGAAGTTAGCCGCAAGCGGCTACGCGGCGGCGCGCGAGTTCCGCAAGCGAAACTTTTTCTTATCGTATGGGGAAAGTTCGTCCATATGATAAAAATGCTTTGAGCTTTAAAAAATTATTCATATCAGAAAGGAAGATTTTTATGAAGGTATTTAATAAAATCAAAATTCGTACAAAGCTCATAATACTTATTATACTGATGGTAATCGGTGTTCTGGTTGTCGGAAGCATAGGCTACTATCATATAGGCCGGTCCAATAAAGCTTTAAGCAGAATATATGAGCAGAATCTTGTATCGATTGAATTACTAAGCGATGCAAGAACACAGTTAAGAGCAAATTATGCCAATGTGCTGCTCCTGATTACGGACGGGACCGGTCAAAAGGAAGTACTTAAGGATATTGACACACGAAAAAGCGCAATTGACGAAGATTTAAAAAAATATGAACAGACAGAGTTAGATGAGTCCGAGAATAAACAGTATATTTTGATTAAGGATAATCTGGTGACCTGGAATACGGTGCTGGATCAGGTTACCGAGCTTGCCGCCACGGGGGAGGCGAAGGAAGCGGTGAAGCTCTTTCTGTCATCCGGGAAAGCAGCCTTTGAGAATCTCCAAACGACTGTCAGGGATCTGGTGGACTATAATATTGAAGATGCCGATAGCGTATATCAGGATAATAGTGTGGAAGCCCGAATGGCGGTGCAGCTCCTGACAATCGCAATCATTCTTACCGTGGTTTTGTGTACGCTGCTGGGTATACTGATTATCAGAACCATTACGAAGCCTATTTCTGAGGTCGTAAGACTAATTAAAAGAACCTCGAATCTGGAGCTTGTTTATGATTCGTCCTTTGATTCTCTGCTGAAGCATAAGGATGAAATTGGTGTCATTGCGCAATCTGTGGAAATTCTCAGGAATGCAATGCGGGATACCGTAAGCAAAATTATGTCCATATCAAACAATCTCGCTACAAATTCGGAGAGCTTGACGGAATCTACGAAAGAGAGTACAAAAACGATAAATCAGGTTGTTTCGGCGATCAATGATATAGCGCAGGGAAACGGCAGCCAGGCGACAATGGTGACAAAAACAAGCAATACGGTATCCAATGCTACCGTAAGTATTGAAGAAGTTAACAGGCTCACGGCGGAGAGTGTCGATAATGCCGCGAAATCAGCGGAGGTAATTACGGCCGGTCAAAAGGCGGTTGACATGACTGCAGATAAAATGCAGGATAATATTATGATTGCAGGCAAGGTAAGCGAATCTATCCGGGAACTGAGTCAAAAGATGGAAAGGGTTAGCAATATCACCGATGTTATCAACTCCATTGCCGCCCAGACTAATTTGCTTGCGCTGAATGCGGCAATCGAAGCGGCCAGAGCCGGTGAAGCGGGAAAGGGCTTTGCAGTTGTTGCCGAAGAGATCAGACAGCTGGCCGAAGGTTCTGCCTCAGCCGTGAAAGAAATCACGGAAATCATTGTGGAAGCGGTTGAAAAGAATGCCGAGGCTGCCGATAATATGGGAAAAACGCAGGAAATTGTCTCCGAACAGGCGAAGGCGATAGACATAACAAAGGAAGCATTCGAAAAGATAAAAACTTCCGTGGAGGATATTGCAAACAGGATTACTAACGTTTCCACCAAGGTCAACGATATTGATAGCGCCTCCAGGGAGATATTAAACCAGACTCAGGACATGGCGGCCGTAGCGGAACAATCGGCTGCAAGCTCGGAAGAGATCTCCGCGTCAAGCGAAGAACAGCTTGCTTCCACCGAACTGATAGCGGCAGCTGCCAATGATTTGTCTGTGATGGCGGTTGATTTGAAGAATGAGATAAGCAGGTTTAAGATGTAAGAAGCTGGGGCTCTCAATTTCTTCCAATTTTGTGCAATATATTGTAACTTTATTATAAAATGTATAGAAAATACGATAGAATAAAAAAATTATTGTACAATATATTGAGTAATTATATATTGACAAAGAATTGCTTTGGGAGTAGAATGTAATCTATCAAAAAGCAAAGGCGTTGGACCATAGTCCAGCGCCTTTTTTGGTAATAAAATGGGCTCATTAGAGGAAGCTTATCTGCAGAATAAGTTTCAACAGGTATCTATTCCAATTCTTAGAGGAGGTCATTAGTATGAAGAAACGAATCTTAGCTATTTTAACGGGTATAACAATAATTGCGGCTTTATTTACGGGATGTGGATCAAATAATAATGCCGGCACGGCTGCGGACGGTAACACAGCAGCCGGTAATGAATCGGATACAGGCAGCGACACGAAGGATAAGAAGGTATTAAGAATCGGTATGGAATGTGCGTATGCCCCGTTTAACTGGACACAGTCAACGGAAGAGGTATCAAACGGTGACAAGGCGCTTCCTATCTATGGTACTAATGATTATGCTTACGGATATGATGTCATGCTGGCGAAAAAGCTGGCGGATGAGCTTGGTTGGGAACTTGAGATACATAAAGTCGAATGGTCAAGCATCGTATTAGGAATGAATGCCGGCGATTATGACGCGATCATTGCCGGTATGGGCTATACGGAAGACCGGGATAAAACGGTTGACTTTACCGATCCTTATTACATCAGGAATAATGTTTTAATTGTAAATAAGGAAGGTAAATTTGCGAATGCCAAGACCTTATCGGATTTTGCCAAAGCATCCGCCACCACACAGATCGGTACGACCTGGGAGCTGTATGTACCCCAGATACCGGAGGTAAAACAATTGACCTATTACGAGACAACCTCGGAAGTTGTCATGGCGGTATCTATGGATGCGGCGGATTGCGGTGTCCTGGATGAGCCGACGGCCAAGTCGGCGGCGATAGCAAACTCAAATATCGGCTATGTAAAGCTGGATGATTCGGACGGATTTACGGTTCCGGAAGGACAATCCTTAGACGTTTGTATCGCAGTTAAGGAAGGTGACAGTGAGTTGAAGAAATCACTGGATGACGCATTGGACGCTATTGAATGGAATGAAGATAAGATGGTGGAATTAATGGATCTGGCTATTGAACTCCAGCCGTTGAGTGAGTGATTCATACAAACAGAATAGGAAGGTAAGGACGCATAGGGGCGCAACGCACTATGCGTCTGTCTTTTTTAAGGAGAATGGGTATGGAGAAAAATTTTTTTCAATGGATTATAGCTTTAATACAGGAATACGGCAACTACTTCATTAAAGGGACCGTGGTAACTCTGGAAACTTCCATTCTTGGAACCTTACTTGGTTTTTTACTGGGCTTTTTAATCGGCATTATCCAGTCAACGCCGATAACGTCGCAGGACGGGACGGCAAAACGGATCTATTATAAGGTGTTAAAGGCGGTCTGCAGTGCATTCGTTCAGGTTTTCCGCGGAACGCCGATGATGGTTCAGGCAATGGTTGTATACTATGGTTTAAAGCAAAACGGAGTTGACATTTCATCGTTTAATGCGGCAGTGCTGGTTATCCTTTTAAATACGGGAGCGTATATGGCCGAAACGGTGCGGGGCGGTATCCTGTCGATTGACAGCGGACAGTTTGAAGGCGGCAAGGCATTAGGCATGTCACATTTTGTAATTATGTTTTCCGTTGTACTGCCGCAGGCTTTCCGGAATATCATTCCTGAAATGGGTAACCTTTTTATTACGAATCTGAAGATGACATCGGTATTAAATGTTATCGGCATTTCGGAACTGTATTTTGTTACGAAAACAGCGGCCAATACCTACTACAAGTATTTTGAATCCTTCCTGATTACAGGAGCCATATATTTCATACTATGTATCGTATTCAGCCGGCTGCTGACAATGCTTGAGAAGAAGCTGGAAGGCAAGAATAACTATGAATTGGCTACGGAATATATAGGAGATTAGAGGTGGACAGCATGGCAGTGATACATGTAAGTCATTTAAGCAAAGCGTTCGGCAGTCATGAAGTACTAAAGGATATCGACTTTGGCATTGATAAAGGGGAAGTTGTCTGTGTGATCGGATCGTCGGGCTCCGGCAAATCGACCCTGCTCAGGTGTGTGAATCTACTCGAGACGCCCACAAGCGGCAGTATCTATTTCGGAGAGGAAGAGATCGGCGGAGGACAAAGGAAAATTAATGAATACCGTGCACAGGTAGGCATGGTATTCCAGTCCTTTAATCTGTTCAATAATATGACCGTCCTGGAAAATTGCATGTCGGGCTGCAGAAAGGTTTTAAAAAAGAATAAGGAAGAATCTAAAACGATTGCCATTAAATATCTGAAAAAAGTCGGGATGGCACCGTATATCAATGCAAAACCCGCGCAGCTGTCCGGAGGGCAGAAGCAAAGGGTGGCAATCGCAAGGGCCTTGACGATGGAGCCTGAAGTACTGTTGTTTGACGAACCTACCAGTGCTTTGGACCCGGAAATGGTCGGCGAGGTATTAAAAGTAATTAAGGAGCTTGCTAAGGAAGGACTCACAATGATTATTGTTACCCATGAAATGGCATTTGCCCGTGATGTTTCCACGAGGACAATCTTCATGGATCAGGGAATTATTGCGGAAAGCGATACTCCCGAGAATCTGTTTTCAGCCCCGAAAAACCCGAGAACAAAAGAATTCCTGTCAAGATTCATGAGCGGCTGAAGCAGTAAAAACAAAAAAAGAGAGAGTGTGAATTTAGGTGGATTATATTAATAGGAATATAGCAATTAATTTAAGAAAAATCCGTAACGGTAAAAAAATGAGCCTGGAAGAAACCGCAGAACAGACAGGAGTAAGTAAAAGCATGCTTGCCCAGATTGAACGGGGGGAAGCGAATCCCTCCATCGGATGCCTGGGTAAAATTGTAAGCGGTTTAAGAGTTGAACTGGGTGAACTGCTGGATTCTCCCAGGCTGGAAGTTTATCCTATTATAAAGGAGGATTTGATGCCTTCCAAGGAAGAGAAGGATCAGTATGTGATCTATACGTATTTTCCTTATGAGAAGAACAGGCAGTTTGAGATCTATGGGATTGAGCTTTATCCGGGCGGTGTTTACTACAGCGGATCACACGGGGAAAGTACTGTGGAATATGTAACGGTCGCAGCCGGTACACTGACACTTAAATTGGAGGAACAGATTTATGAGGTGAAGCAGGGTGATGCTATCCGCTTTGATACCGATAAAGACCATTGGTATTGCAATTACGGAACAGATGTCGTGAAGCTGACCACCACATTTTCATTTAAATAAAATAGGCGTTGCGAAACTCCTTTTTGTGTCCATTGATGTTCCTGTGTATTTCGGCTGTCTCTACAATTTACTGAAATTCTTTGACTTACACATACAATAAAAGCACTTGTATGTGACGTTCAAACAATTTCAGCAAACAGTAACAACAGACGAATATACACAAGCGCAAGCGCCGGAACAATCATAGACACAATTAAGAGTTTCGCAAATGCCTAAATAAAAGAGAAAAGAGGTATTTACTATGAAATTGAAGGATACAGGATTAACAAGAGAAGAAATCAAGGCAATCGCCGATAAGTATATAGTGGTGACCTGTGACAGGCTTGATCTGGTAGCCGAAACCGCGAAGGATATGTATGTATATGATGAGGAAGGGACGAAATATCTGGATTTCTATGCGGGTATCGCCGTAAACAGTGCTGGTCACTGCAATGAGAAGGTGGTTGCTGCCGTTAAGGATCAGGTGTCCGATATTATGCATACGTTTAATTACCCTTACACCATACCGCAGGCACTGCTTGCGGAAAAGATATGTACCGTTATCGGTATGGATAAAATATTTTATCAGAACTCCGGTACCGAGGCAAATGAAGCAATGATAAAAATGACGAGGAAGTATGGGGTGGAGACCTATGGCCCCGATAAATATGAAATCATTACCGCGAGGATGTCCTTTCACGGAAGAACCTTCGGTTCCATGAGCGCAACCGGACAGCCGGACAATGAATGCCAGATCGGCTTTGGTGAAATGACCCCTGGCTTTAAGTATGCCGATTTTAATGACTTGAAATCCTTTGAAGACGCGGTGACGGACAAAACGATAGCCATTATGGTCGAACCGGTTCAGGGAGAGGGCGGAGTCCATCCCGCAACGAAGGAATTCATGACGGGTCTTCGCAGGCTATGCGATGAAAAGGGCCTTCTGCTGTTACTGGATGAGGTACAGACCGGTTGGTGCCGTACCGGTTCCGTTATGGCATTTATGGGCTATGGAATAAAACCGGATATCGTGTCTATGGCGAAGGCTATGGGCGGCGGTATGCCGATCGGTGCCATCTGTGCGCGTGCGGAGATTGCCAAAGTGTTTACCCCGGGTTCCCACGGTACTACCTACGGCGGTCATCCGGTGTCCTGTGCCGCTTCTCTTGCTCAGATTAATGAATTGCTGGACAGGGATCTTGCAGGGAACGCAGAAAAAATGGGTACTTATTTTATGGATAAGTTAAAGACACTCCCGCATATAAAAGAAGTCAGGGGAAAGGGGCTGCTGGTAGGCGTTGAGTTCGATGAGCCCATAAGCGCCGCGGATGTGAAGCATGGCTGCTTTGACAGGAAGCTGCTTGTTACCACCATCGGAAAGCGTATCATCCGTATGGTTCCCCCGCTTATCGTGACGGAGGAAGACTGCGACAAGGCTTATGAAATCATAAAGGAAACGGTGGAAAGTCTTATCTAGCTGTGTCAGGCAATTGTCTATAGAAAGGTTTAGAGAAAGGAGCGCTTTATATGGAGAGTTATGTTATTACAATAGCACGAGGCTTCGGCAGCGGCGGGAAGGAAATCGGTTCCAAGCTGGCGGAGGACCTTGGGATTCCCTGCTATGAGAACAGAATTTTAACACTGGCTTCGCAGCTAAGCGGACTGGACGAACAGCTTTTTGATGAAGTAAATGAAAAGATGAGAGGCAAGAAATTCTCGGCTCTTTTAAAAGGTTTGCCCAGGTCAAAGAAGCCGAATCCCGCAGACAGTGAATTCGTGTCCGATGACAGGCTGTTTGAATTCCAGAAACAGATTATTGAGAACCTTGCCAATACGGAATCCTGTGTCATTATAGGAAAGTGTGCCGACTGGGTCCTTAAAAGCTATTCGAATGTGATCAGTATCTATATAGAAGCACCGCGGGCCTTCTGCCTGAAAAGGGTTATGAATAAAATGAACGTGAACGAGGAAACAGCACATGCTTCCATTACGATGACGGATAAATACAGGGCGGCATATTACGAACATTATACGGGAGGGAACTATTGGACGAATCCGGTGAATTATGATCTGACCTTAAACAGTGAACGTGTCGGGATCGATAATTGTGTTACGGTGATTAAGGATTATATTAAGATAAAATTTCCGGAGGTTGTTTAAAATGATATCAGGTGGTTTGTTTCAATTTTATATACCGACTACGATAATATTCGGCAGAGGCCAGATAAAAAACCTGCATAAGTGCGAATTGCCGGGAAGGAAGGCATTAATCGTTATAACAAACGGCAGATCGACCAGGGCGAACGGATACCTGGAAAGCGTCAAGCAGGAATTGAGACTTTCCGGGGTCGATTATGCAGTTTATGATAAGGTGGCATCGAATCCGGTTACGGAAAACATTGCGGAAGGGGCGGCTGCGGCCAGAAGCGAACAGTGTGATTTTGTGATCGGCCTGGGCGGAGGCAGCTCCATAGATGCCGCAAAGGCAATTGCCCTGATGAGTGTAAATGAAGGTTCCGTTTGGGATTACATAAGCAGCGGCAGCGGAAAAGGATTGCCGGTAAAGAACAGGCCCTTGCCGGTAATTGCCGTTACCACGACCGCAGGGACCGGTTCCGAAGCAAATTCCGCATTTGTTGTAACCAACTCGGAGACAAATGAGAAGATCGGTATGTATCTTAAAGAGTTGTTTCCGGTTATCTCTGTTGTAGATCCGGAATTAATGACTACGGTACCGCCGAAATTTACGGCTTTTCAAGGGTTTGACGCGCTGTTTCACAGTACGGAAGGCTTTATCAGTAATAAGGCAAACAGAATGAGCGATCTGGTATCCGCCGCCGCAATCGAATTAATCGGTACCAATCTGGCTGCGGCAGTAAAGTACGGGAACGATCTGGATGCCCGTGAAAGGGTAGCATTTGCCAGTACGCTTTCAGGAATTCAACTGGCGATTGGCAGTCTGACATCCGCGCATTCACTGGAGCATGCCATGTCCGCATATCATCCGGACTTACCCCACGGTGCGGGCCTGGTTCTGATAAGTGTTGCATACTACAAACGGTTTATCAATGTTCCTGAATTAAGGGAGCGCTTTATCCGTATGGCAAAGGCTATGGGGTACGGCAATGCGTTTGAACCGGCGGATTTCATAAAAGCATTGGAGAATTTAATCAGTGATTGCGGACTTGCGGAGCTGTCCATGTCTGAATACGGCATTTCAAGAGATGAATTTAAATTGTTTGCCGCAAACGCAAAAAGTGCGATGGGTTCAAAATTCCTGAATGATTATGTGATGCTGTCGGAGGAAGACTGCGTAAAAATATACGAGGCTTCTTATAAGTAATTCCAATGTTTTGGAAGTTAATACGTGGAAGAACCTGAGGTTTATTCCGGAAATACAGTAAAAAACCTGAAAAAATAGCAAACATTGTTGTATAATGTAATAATGATTTAACGAAAATGTAATTAAAATGCCTAAAAAAAAACACCTTTTTATGATACAATAATATATAGATAAAATATCTGAATACTGTAATTAGTTAAGAAGGTGTAAAATGAAAAATAACAGCAAAAATAGAAATAAATCAAATAAAGGCATAAAGATAGTACTTTTCGGGAGTATCGGATTACTGATTTTGGCATATCTTTATCTTGCTTTTTATTACAGGGACCATTTTTACTATAATACGGTAATAAACGGTGTAAATGCTTCCAATCTGACGGGTGGCAAGGTGGAATCTGCCATAAATGCCGAGGTGGAGTCCTATGTTTTAACATTAAAGGAGCGTAATGATGTGATCGTTCCGATCAGCGGAGAGGATATCGGATTACATACCGTATTTAATGGAAGCATCGGGGATTTATTAGCCAAACAGAACGGATTTGCATGGCCGCTTGCATTTTTTAAGACAAATGCAATGGAGATTGAAACAATGCTTGAATATGACCAGGAGCTGTTCGACAGCCGTTTTGACGGACTCACCTGCTTTAAAGAAGAAAATATAGTGAAACCGGTAAATGCCAAAATATCAAAATACGGTGAGAATGGGTATGAGATCATACCGGAGGAACCCGGCAATATGGTGAACCGGGACAAACTGTATGAGGCAATGAAGGAAGCGGTTCTTACTTTGCAGCCGGACCTGTCCCTGGAAGAAGCGGACTGTTATGTGAAACCGAAGGTTACATCCAAAAGCTCCAAGCTGGTGAAGGCTCTGAAACAAATGAACAAGATAGCAGGCTCCAGGATAACGTATGAATTCGGAGAGGATACCGAGGTCCTTGACGGAAGCAGGATCAGCGAATGGCTGTCTGTTGACAAGAAATATAAGGTTAATATCGATGCGGACGGAGTTAAGGAATATGTCGATTATATCGGAAAAACCTATAATTCCTTCGGCAGGGTACGTACCTTCCGGACCTCATACGGTGATGTGATAAAGGTAAAGGGCGGTGATTACGGCTGGTGGCTGGACAGGGCGACAGAAGCGGCAGACCTTACGGAATTAATTAAGAAGGGTGAAGAATCGGTTCGTGAACCGGCCTATTTCCAGACCGCACAGCAATATGGCCCGGATGATATCGGAGATACCTATGTAGAGATAAATCTTACGGCGCAGCATTTATTTTTTTATAAGGAAGGCAAGCTGATCGTGGAGACTGATTTCGTGTCCGGCAATGTTTCGAAGAATTACGGAACACCGACCGGTACTTATCCGATCCAATATAAGGAAAATGATGCAACCCTGAATGGGGAAGACTATTCTACACCGGTAAAATACTGGATGCCTTTTAACGGGAATATCGGCTTGCACGACGCTAACTGGAGAGATAAATTCGGTAAGGACATCTATCTGACAAGCGGCTCCCACGGCTGTATTAACATGCCGCCGCCAGCCGCAAAGAAAATGTTTAAGGAGATTAAACGGGGTGTTGCGGTCGTCGTTTATGAATTGCCGGGAACGGAAAACTATGGTCCGGATGAGGATGAGAACGGCAGCTCCGGAGATACCTTTGATGACAGTATGGACGATACGATACAGTCGATTAATTGATAAAAGAAACGGAATAGAAAGCAGAACAGAGGCTATTGCAAAACTCATACAAAATATAAGTTTTACAATGGCCTTTTTGTTGACTTATATTTTACTGGAAGAGAGGAAAGAAATCGGCTATAATATCTTTATATAAATACGGATAATATTTTCAGGGAAAGGCAGGGCTGACGAATGGCAAAAGCGATCCTTACGTTTAATGAAGTAATTGAGATAAATCATATATTGGAGGATAAGGGATTAAGATTCAAGATTCATCTGCGGGATGCCTGCGGCAGTCAGAGCCTGCATGCGGAAGCTCTCGGCAATTGTGCCTGTGAGGGGCATTATGAGGATATGCGGAAGGAAGTTACAGGGTATTTTAACAGTAAGGGAATTATGATAAAGTTTTTGGAAAACGGTCTGGATTTCTTGACGGATTGATTGACAGATAAATACTCATATTATATACTTATATATATCAGTGCTAATATGTATAAGCTCAGATAGACATTTGCGAAACTCTTAATAAGCTCAGAAGATAAAAGGAGAAATTATTATGTTGTCAAAATTATCAAAGCTTATCATGGGAATACTGTATGTCCAGCCGATGAATCCATACGAGTTAATCAAGATTGCCGATATGGATGTCATTCAGGATTGGTTCCCTTTGACCGCACCATCTATTTACACTACCATAAGGAATCTGGAAAAGAAAGAGCTGATCACCGGGGAAAAGATACAGGAGGAAAAGCTTCCTCCCAAAACGGTGTATTCACTTACGGGAAAGGGCGAAAAGGAACTGGTATCGGAACTGCTAAAAGGTCTGGAATCGTACACTCCCGAGGCCAGTGATTTCGGTATCGCACTGTTTCACATCAGGACCCTTAACAGAGAGGATGCGCTTGACTATACAAAGCAGAGACTGGATAAGCTCGAGAACCTTTATCAGAAGGCTCAGAAAAGGCTGGAGGAGTTTAACGATAAAATACCGTTTAATTTCCGCATGATGCTTACCCTTAATCTCTATCGTCTTGAAACGGAAGTGAAGCTGACCAGGGAGCTGATAACCGAAATAAGCGGCGCAGAGAACTGGAATACTTCATCGGCAGGGTTTATGGAGAAAGTAACGGAAAAGTAAAGCAAATATTTTTAATTTATCAGCCGCATTATATTTTCCCCTAATACCAGTTTCGTGACTTCGGGGGAGGGGCTTACATATTCAATCATCTGCCTGCACAGTATCGGTTCGTGGTATGGTGCGTCAGAGGCAAAGAAACATTTGTCCGGTATTTCAGTGAGCGCTATCCTGACCATCATGCCTGAAAAAGCGGCCGA
>JAEWSD010000147.1 GCA_023398615.1 Bacillota bacterium | reverse complement strand
AAAATAATTGGAAGATCGATTATATTTACGGCCACAAAGGATATAAGGCATTTGATACAAAAAGGAAAGCATCAGAATGGGCCGGTTATATATTTAATTCCAGTTTGTCAGCAGGGAAATAGCATTTTGGAAAAGGTGATTTGGTGATTTTCCCATTGTGCGTTTGCCCCTTTAGGATAACTTCCAAAATACCAATTTAAACAGTAAAAATTTTAATAATATACCATCACACATATCACACCTTAAACTATTCAAGTCACAGCCTTCCTGGTTATATATTAATAACGAGCTTTTCGTTTGTGGAGACGATATACGAGAAATGTACAGCCCAGAAAGACAACTTGTTGTCTTTCAAAGGATGTACATTTCTCGTATATTGTCGCAGCAACTGAAAAACCTCGATTAATATATTAAGCGGGAAGGCGTCCCTTGAACAGAAGGTGTTCCTTGAATAGAAGGCCTCATTTCCCGGAATACTCGGCCTTATCCAGCAAATCCCCGCACACCGTAAACGTAAAAATTGAAATAACAACGCAGCAGAAAGTAAACGGCAAAGTACCCAGGAAAGTAAGCTGTTCCGGCAGTAATAATACCGCCGCCACACTGGCCGTCACTCCGGGTGCCACCACCGCCATAAATAACGACAAACCAAGCATCTTGGAAAGAATTTGATTCAGCTGGCCTCCGAATATTCTCTGACACAGCAGCGTGTAGCTGACAAAAATCGCACCGGAAGACGCATAAGCCAGGGCCAGGAACAGATTCAGAAGCGGTGAGGTTTTACTCACAATACACACCACGGTAAATATGATAACGGCATCAATGCAGGGCTTTATCAGGGTAGTTATGGATGCGGCCAGAACCTTTTTCACCGACTTTTCAGGAATCATATAAATATAGGGCTTCGTCAATTCCATGCTCAGCCTTCCGAAGGCCGCCATAAAAAACTGTATATACACCAAAGTTCCCAGTACCACATATACGGAAACTTCATTATTCATATTTTTACACAGGATTCCCGAGCCTACGGCGGCAATGACGGTATAGGCATCCAGGAAGATCAGCCTGCTTGTTCTTCTTTTCTCCAGCATGTGCTTGAAAAAGATAGCCAGGTAGCCCTTGCCGTACCGGATTCCCGTCTGCCGTTCCTTCATCTTTATTTTCCTCGTACTGCTGAAAACCTGCTTGCCTTCCCTGGCATCCTGAACTCTTCTGTATACGGTCTCCGTAGAAGTTAAAACATCCTCGTAATAATCCGTATTACCCGTAGTAAAAAGTGTAACCATAATGACGGCAGTAACCGCAAATAATGCAACTGAAACAATAAGGTAAAGCATATTTGCTTCTATACAGGCCTTTGCAAACAGGATGGCCCAGCCGGCAACAGGCAGGCAGTAAAAAGGCGTCAGATCCATCAGACTCAGGACACTTGCAATGATCGTACCGCCATTTTGGGCCCGGATAAGGAAAATAACCGCGGCAATCAAAACGAACAAGCCATACAGAATACCCTTGATCAGCTTTTTCCTCTTTGGATTCCCGTTGGTAAAGATATACACTCCAATAGATATAATCTGGCAGTAAAACAGGATCACCGCATAGATCACCAGCAAACCGATTATAATACCGATATCAAGTCCGAAAAACCTCTTTATCGTACTGACCTGGAATAAGATAAACAGCGAGGTCAGTAAAGTCGTACCCATCTGCTTTATCAGGCCGTACACCAGTATCTTCTTCGGTGACACCGGAGACACGAAAAGCAGCCCGACATCCGCCATATTAAACAAAGTCGATCCGGTCGACAGACCTGTCGTTACCTGCGTGAAAAGAAACAGCAATCCCAAGCCGGCAACAATTGCATAAAGAATCCGGATATCCGCATAGGAGTCCGTATTCGGAAGCTTCATATAATCCGTTTTCATATAACTGATAATCATTAAAACAATACTAAGTGCCAGAATACCATACAGTATTAACAGCGCAGGCTTTTTCCTTAAGCTTAACAGCCTGTTTTTAACCGTGGTGATTAAGAGATATCCCAATGCCTTCATGGATTCTCCTTTCCGGTGCCGCCATGCTCCGGACTTCCGGTCTCCCTTGCGGATGCATGGTCTTTTCCTTCCGTAATATCAAAGAACAGTTTCTCTAAGTCCTCTCCGCTTCCCACGATTTCTTTTCTGGTCCTGGCGGCAGCTATCTTCCCCTCCATCATAATATTGGTGCTGTCCCAGAATTCCGAAACACTGTCCAGCATATGGGTGCTTAATAGGATGGCTTTCTCTGCCCTCCTGTATTCTACAAACAGATTCTTAAGCTCCTTAATTGCATGCGGGTCCAGTCCGACCAAAGGCTCATCAAACAGAAGCACCTTCGGGTCCGGCAGCAGCCCGCAGCAAATGCTGACCTTCTGCTGCATCCCTTTGGACAGTTCATTGCCGAGCTTGTTCCTTTTGTCATCCAGCTCAAAGCGTTCGAACAGCTCGTTTGCCCTGTCCTTCCAATGATTCAGAGAATACGCTCTGGCTATAAATTCCATATGTTCCCATATCGTCAGCATATCATAAAGAACCGGAATCTCAGGTATATATCCAAGATTCCTTTTTGCCTCCATCGTCTTGTTTTTCTTTCCGCATATCAGGATTTCTCCCTGGAACTTTAATAAACCCGCAATACATTTAATTACGGTTGACTTGCCGGCGCCGTTCGGCCCCAGCAGTATGGATATCTCTCCCGGAAGCACTTTAAAGCACAGATTATCATTGGCAACCAATTTCCCATATTTTTTTGATACATTTCTGACTTCTATCATTTGCTTTCCCTCTTAATTTCGATATTATAGAAAAAATTTCAAACAGCCTTACCACTATTATGGCATATAAAAATTGGTTATTCAAGTATATTCAGGTTACTATTCAATTAAAAACAGATTAACAATATTGAAAATTATTCTTAAGACTGGTATGATAGTTATAAGTGAAATGTTGTGTATCAGCCATGCCAGTACACGAACAGGCATTTTTTGATAAGAAAGAGAGGACTATGAATGATAACTTTTAACATTGACAGTAAATCCAGGCTGCCCATGTATGAGCAGATATATAATTATATCCGGAATGAGATCAAAAACGGACATTTGCCTTATAAAACCAAGCTGCCCTCTGCCAGAAATCTTGCGATCAATCTTCAGGTCAGCCGAAATACGGTGGACATGGCTTATTCACAGTTAGTCTCAGAAGGCTATATCGAAGCTGTTCCGAAAAGCGGATACTATGTGGGTCAGATATCAGATTTTACCCCGCTTGGTATAAATCCCGTCCCGTCTTCCGTACCCAATGTGAGAAATAAGGTGCATTCCCGTTATAATTTCTCGCCGTTTGCAATCGATATCAACAGTTTTCCGTATAATATCTGGCGCAAATTATCCAGGGAATGTATGAACGATAACAATAATGAGCTGTTTCTGCTTGGGAATAACCAGGGGGATGAGAACTTAAGAATTGCTATTGAAAGATACCTGCATGAATCAAGAGGAGTAAACTGTACCACGGATCAAATCATTATCGGAGCCGGAGCGGACTACCTGCTGCAGCTGCTCTCACAAATACTGCAATTTACCGGACGTGACGGCAATCCTTCCATCGCGATGGAAAACCCGGCCTACAAACAGGTCTACAAGATCTTCTCAGGCATGCACTACAGGGTTGCTCCCATAGACCTGGATATCAATGGAATCAGAATAAAGGAGCTATCGGAATGCGGTTCCGATATCGTATATGTCACTCCGTCGCACCAGTACCCTTTAGGCATCGTCATGCCTATTACAAGACGCCTTGAATTACTGCAATGGGCCAATACGGCTCCGGACCGGTTTATTATTGAGGATGACCATGACAGCGAGTTCCGCTACAAGGGGAAGCCGATCCCTGCCTTACAGGGGATTGACACCTCCGACAGGGTCATCTATATCGGTACCTTTTCCAGAGCAATCGCTCCCGCAATCCGCATCGGCTATATGGTTCTGCCGAAAGTCTTACTGGACATCTACAGAAAGAACTTCTATTACTATTCCTCCACCGTTTCCAGAGTGGACCAATGCATAATGACAAATTTTATTAACGGAGGATATTTTGAACGCCATTTGAATAAAATGAGAAAAATCTATAAAGGCAAGCACGATCTCATGATACAGGGCTTAAAAATCTTTGAGGATAAGATTCGGATTGAGGGGGAAAATGCCGGTCTGCACCTGGTAATACGCTTCCTGTGCGGCGCATCGGAAAAGGAACTGATCGAAGCTGCCGCAAAAAAAAGCATCCGCATATACGGGTTAAGTGAACATTACATTCACATGGCAAATGCACATACGGCATCAAGAAAAGCTCCGGTAAGTCCGGCTGCTCCAACAATCCTGCTGGGCTATGCCAATGTGCCGGAAGAGGATATCACAGCGGGGATTTCCGCACTTCATGAAGCATTAAAAATTCCCGTCCAAAGGTGATATCTCGTGCAATCTGTTCCTTTAATTCACGGACGGAATTAAAATGTACCTCTTTTCTGACAATATCATATAACGACACTTCAATCCTGGAGCCATACAGGTCCTCATCAAAATCAAACAGGAAGGTTTCAACCCTGCGTTCCGGTGTAACACCTACGGTCGGATTATATCCGATATTCGTAATTCCTGGATGGACCGCACCGTTTATTTTGGTTTTAGAGACATAGACTCCGTTCGGAGGAAGTAGTTTATGCCCTTCAGGGATAAGATTCGTCGTCGGGAACCCTAATGTCCTGCCGATTTTCCTTCCGTGCTGCACCTCGCCTGTGACTGAATACGGGCGGCCTAACAGTTCATTTGCTTTCCGGATATCACCGTTTGATATAAGGCTGCGTATGTATGAACTGCTTACCACCTGTCCGTCCACCTCCAGCTTATCGAACACGGCCAGCTCATATCCGTATACCTTCGACATGTCTTTAAGCAATGCCACATTTCCTTTCCGGTTATGTCCGAAACAATAATCGGAACCCACCACGATCTTACGTGCATCCAGTTTTTCGATCAAGACCTCTTTGATAAAGGCTTCCGGCTCCATACCTGCCGTTTCTTCCGTAAACGGATAGGAAATCAGCACATCCATGTCATATTGCTCCAACAGGTATTTCTTCTCCTCTTCCGTATAAATCAATTCGATCTCTTTATCTGAAAACAAGGTGCCGGGGTGGTATAAAAAAGTAAACATCACCGCCCGGTACCCTGCTCTTTTCTGTTCAAGAACATAATGAACCAGGAGTTGATGTCCGCGGTGCAAACCATCAAACTTTCCCAGAGATACAACGGTATTATGAAATTTAAAATCCGTTCTGCCCGCTATATATTTCATATAATCGGCTCCTATCTACAGAAACATCTTTACGGGATGAAACCTGCCGTCCGCAAGGTCATATCGGTAGATCCCGACAAACTCTTTCTTCCAGTCATATACCCTGACCGGTCCGGCATTCCATTCATGCTCCGGCTTCCAGTCCGGCTCCGCAAGCTCCTCCGGCCGGAAGCTGTTTCCGTTATAAATATATCTGCAATTTTTTTCGGCAACGATTACCTTCCCGTAGTCCGGGAACATATCGTCCGTCTTAGTAAGTATTTCCGTCAGTCTGCCCTCTTCTATCAATGTATGGATATCGGAAAGCTTCCGGCTGTTTTCCACGGTAAATTGCCCGGCCTTTGTGCGCAGCAGGCTCTTCATACACCCGCCGCAGTTAAGTCCGGCACCGATATCATGGCATAAGGTTCTGATATAGGTCCCCTTCGAGCAGTCTACTAAAAGCCTGACCTCCGAATGGTTAAGATCCGTTTCAAGGATGCGGATCTTATGTATCCATACCTTTCTTGCCGCTCTTTCCACTTCTTTCCCGGCCCTTGCCAATTCGTAAAGACGTTTTCCGTTAATCTTCACCGCCGAATACATGGGGGGTACCTGATCATACTCACCGATAAAGCCGTAAACCGCTTCCTCAATCCGCTCCCGGTCCAGCCTGACTTCCTTTTCAGACAGAACCGTCCCGCCGATATCCTGGGTATCCGTAGTGAGTCCGAGCAAAAGAACCGCCTCATAGGTTTTGTCCTTATCCGTCAGTATATCGCATACCTTTGTAGCATTGCCCAGACAGACCGGAAGCACGCCTTCCGCATCCGGGTCAAGTGTCCCGGTATGCCCGATTTTCTTCTGCTTTAACATCCCCCTCAGTTTTGCAACAACATCATGGGACGTATATCCTTTTTCCTTATATACGTTAATAATTCCGTTAATCAATAGTCTTCACCTATTCCGCAGCCCGGTCGGCCAATTGATGCTCAATATGAGCTGCCAGATTATTAATGACATCATGAATGGAGCCCAGCATGGTGCAGCCGGCAGCTTTTACATGTCCGCCTCCGCCGAAGTACGTTGCAATTCTGCTGACATCGACACCTCCGTTGGCTCTCATGCTGACCTTATATTCCCGTAAATCGGATTCGTAAACCAGGATGGCCACTTCAACCCCCTGTGTGATCCTCAGCTGGTCGATGATGCCGTCCAGATCGGCCGGAACAGCCTGATAGAACTCCAGCATTTTCTTGCTTACCGTAGAAACGATGCATCTTCCGTCAAGAATCAGCATACTCTCCAAAAGGCACCTTCCCAGTATCTGGTTCTGCGTATAATTCTTCAGATAAAAGGTTTCATCAATGAGCTTTGAGAAGGGAACCCCCTTTGCAATAAGTTTACCGGCAATCATCATGGTTTTTTCAGAGGTATTGGAATGCTTGAACACACCGGTGTCGTGGATGATTCCCAGATACAGCGCTTCCGCCGCCGGCAAATCAATCCGCTGCTCTTCAAACAGGCTGAAAAGTACCTCACAGGTCGAGCTTGCATCCGGAACCACATGATTCAATCCTGCAAATTTCGTATTGCTGATATGATGATCAATACAAATCGTCCGTTTGGCACTTTCAAAGTATTCCAGAGCGAATCCCAGCCGGTCTGCGCTGCTGCTGTCAAGCGACAGGAAGAGATCATAAACTATACCGTCCTCATTTAACTGTTTTACACGATCCGTACCGGGCAGTACCGAGAAACGGTCCGGTATTCGTTCCAGATATACGTCAATAACCGTATCCTCCGGCAGGTTCTTTCTCAAATACCGGTATAAAGCCATGCAGGAGCCTACACAATCACCGTCCGGCCTTACATGCCCTGCGATACCGATTGTTTTTGCTTCTTTTATCTCATCTAAAATATTATTCATCTGTCCGCACCCTCTTCCGTAATGACAGCGCGGATGTATTACTCCTCGCCATCCGTGCCGCCGCCGTATTCCTCCTCATCATTGTGATGCGGAGTATCCTCATTTGAAGCTTCATCCTTTGGAATATCCTTATTCACTTCATGAATTAATTTTGACATATTCACACCATACTCAATAGACTGATCCATAACGAATATCAACTCGGGCGTATTACGCAGATTCACCGTTTTTGCCAGCTGACCCCTCATGAAAGGAGCTGCGCTTTTTAGGCCGGCAAGGGTTTCTTTCCTTGATTCCTCATCTCCAAGCACACTAATATATACCTTAGCATGCTTTAAATCCGGCGCCACATCTACCGCCACGACCGAAGTCATCGGGTTAATTCTTGGGTCTTTTAATTCCCTGTTGATTAAAATTCCGAGCTCCCGTTGTACTTCACCATTAATTCTGGTGTTTTTGATGCTGTTTTTTCTCATTTTTCAGAATTTACCTCTTTCTTACTTTTCGGAACGCCACAGTAAATTTACGGCGGCGCTTTTCTTCTCCGTATTCTATCTTGGAACTTCCTGCATAACATACAGCTCAACTGTATCCTGTTCCTTTATGTCGTTAAATTTTTCAAATACAAGTCCGCATTCGTAGCCGGCTGCAACTTCCTTCACATCGTCCTTGAAGCGCTTTAAGGATGCAAGCGCACCGTCAAAGATAACCGAACCGTCACGGGAAATGCGGGCGGAACAGCCTCTGGTGATCTTACCGTCAAGCACATAGGAACCGGCAATCGTTCCCAGGCCGGACGCCTTGAACACCTGCCTTACCTCCGCATGGCCGATAACCTTTTCCTCGAATACAGGGTCAAGCATTCCCTTCATCGCAGCTTCCACATCTTCAATTGCATTATAAATGACACGGTACAGTCTTACATCGACCTTTTCACGTTCCGCCGTTTCTTTGGCAGCATTATCAGGACGTACATTAAATCCGATTATAATCGCATTGGACGCACTGGCTAAAATAACGTCCGATTCATTAATTGCACCGACACCGCCATGAATGGTACGAACCGCAACTTCAGAATTGCTGAGCTTCTGCAGACTTTGCTTCACAGCTTCCACAGAACCTTGTACATCCGCTTTTACAATAATGTTAAGCTCTTTAATATTACCGGCCTTAATCTGTGAGAATAATCCGTCAAGAGACAGCTTTGCCTTTGTATCAGCAAGAAGTTTTTCCTTGCCTTGTGTAATATACGTTTCGGAGATAGATCGTGCCTCTTTCTCATTATCGGTAGCCATAAATACTTCTCCGGCATCCGGCACCTCATTTAATCCTAAGATTTCTACAGGTGTAGAAGGTCCTGCCTCTTTTACTCGCCTTCCCTTATCATCCATCATAGCTCTGACTTTACCAAAGGAAGCACCGATAACGATGGAATCGCCGACATGCAAAATTCCTTTTTGAACCAGTATGGTTGCTACAGGGCCCCTGCCCTTATCTAATTCCGCTTCAATTACGACGCCCCTTGCATTCCTGTTCGGATTAGCCTTTAACTCCGCCACTTCAGAAGTAAGGAGTATCATTTCAAGCAGTTGGGTGATCCCTTCCTTCGTATGAGCGGAAACCGGTACAAATACGGTATCACCGCCCCAATCCTCGGCAACCAGTCCATACTCCGTTAATTCCTGCTTTACTCTTTCAATATTGGCGCTTGGTTTATCTATTTTATTAATGGCAACAATGATCTGGATGCCTGCTGCTTTGGCATGGCTGATTGCTTCCACGGTCTGCGGCATAACACCGTCATCGGCTGCTACCACCAGGATCGCGATATCCGTGGATTGCGCACCTCTCATCCGCATCGATGTGAACGCTTCATGACCAGGCGTATCCAGGAACGTAATTTTTTCTCCTTTAATATCCACTACATAAGCACCGATATGCTGGGTAATCCCACCGGCTTCATGAGAAGTAACATGGGTTTCCCTGATAGCGTCTAGTAAAGAAGTCTTGCCGTGATCGACATGACCCATAACACATACGACCGGAGGACGTTTCACTAAGGTAGCCGGATCCTCCTCATCCTCCTTAAGAAGTTCCTCGATAACATTTACCTTTTCCTCAAGCTCCGCAATGATATCATATTCAATTGCGATTTCTTCTGCTTCCTCAAAGGTAATCTCCTGGTTGATGGATACCATTTTGCCTGCAAGAAACAGCTTTTTCACAATTGCGGATGCAGGCTTCTTCATCTTGTCGGCCAATTCCTTGATAGTGAGGACCTCCGGAATAATGATGGATTTAATTTCATCTTCCACTGCCTGCTTCTGAACCGGCTTCGGCTGGATAAACTGGCCTTTCCTGTTGGGATTCGTCTTGATAACATCAACCGTATCCTCATCTATATTCCTATGGTTGTAGTTATTATTTCTATTATTGTTTTTGCTATTCTTATTTACTCTGCTGTTCCGGTTATTTACGGAATCGCTTCTTGACATTCCAAGAGGTGCATCAACCTTCTTAGCATCCGTTGGCCTGGAATCGTTATTCCGGTAGTTCCCGCTATTGCCGGAGCCGTAGTTCCTGTTAGGATAGGAATTCCCCTGCCCGGTGCCGCCTCCCTGCTGTCCGCTGCGGTTCTGGCCGTTATAACTGCCGGACTGGCCCGGTCTGTTTCCCTGGGAAGAATAATTCTGCGGCCTTCCGGTATTACCGCCGGACTGATACCCTCTTCCGGCATTCGTTCCGGACTGATATCCTCTTCCGGTATTTCCTGTGTTTGGATTCGGTCTTCCGTTATTGCTGCCCTGATAATTTCTTCCGGCATTCATTCCGCCCTGGTTCATTCTTCCCGAATTACCGGAATCGGAGCCCTGTCTGGGATTGCCGTAGCCATAGGAACCGGTCCTGTTCTGCGGTGTGTGGCCGCCTGCATGAGTATTGGCATTAGCACCTGTGCCCGTATTATTCTGCCGGTATTGTCCCTGCTGCTGGTTATAGGGCCTGCCATAGCCGCCCTGTCCTGCGCCTGCCGCATTTTGGCCGTTCATCGGACGGTTCTGCCCGGGCTGCCTGTACTGTCCGGATGCATTGCCTGCGGAACGGTTCTGGGAATTGTCACTTCCCGGTCTTTGGCCCTGCTGGCCGCCCGAATATCTATTGCCGGGCCTGTTGTTCTGTGCATTGAACGGGCGATTCTGTGTATTCTGCCCCTGCGGTCTCTGTCCCTGGGCAGAGCCCGGGTTCTGACGGGAAAAGCCTGTGCCGGAGCCTGGCCTTGCAGCCTGACGATCGGATGAAGCCTGACGGTCGGATGGAGCCGGTCGGTTCTGGATGGGACGACTTCCGGCATTCTCCTGTCTCGGTGCGGTTTGTACTGCGGCAGGCCTTGCAGCAGCCCTTTCCTGAGGCGAGAAATTCTTCTTTACCATATTGACACTGGCATCATCGATATTGCTCATATGACTCTTAACATCAACCCCCTGGTTCTTTAAATAATTGATGATATCCTTACTGGGTTTATCTATTTCCTTAGCTAATTCATATACTTTCATTTTTGCCATACTTACTACCTCCATGTTATGACTGAATACATGTGGCCACACATTCGTCCTTTTTCATTGTTTTCAGTTGCTTTTCTACCGCATCAGCCAAGCCTTGGTCCAAGAAAACCAGGGATGCCCTGAATTCCTTTCCTATTGCATGGCCAAGCTTTGTTTTTTCACCAAAAAAGTAAATCGGCACTTTATAGTAAGTACACATATTGGTAAACATTTTCTTCGTATTATTAGATGCATCTTCAGCAACAATAACCAATCTGGCTGTTCCTTCCTTTACCGCTTTTTCCGACATAAACTCTCCGCTGGCAAGATGCCCTGCCTTAGCGGCCAATCCAATGTAAGAAAAAACTTTTTTTTCAACAATAGGTTTGGGGTCGGTACTATCCTTCTCTTGATTCAAGTCCCATCAGCTCCTTCTCTAACTCTTCATACACTTCCTGCGGAATATTTACTTTTAAGGAACGCTCCAGGCCTCTGCTCTTGATTGCTTTCTTAAGGCAATCCATCGAGTTGCACAGATAGGCTCCCCTGCCGTTCTTTTTGCCTGTAGAATCAATCACAATTTCATCTTCCGGTGTTTTTATGACTCGTATCATTTCCTTTTTATTCTTCGTTTCCCCGCAGCCGATACACTGTCTTTGGGGTATTTTTCTTGTAACACTCATATGCGGCTCCTGTCTGCGGTATCCGATTAATAAAATCCTTCAACCTGCGATTCGCTTTTAATATCTATCTTAAAGCCGGTCAGCCTTGCTGCCAATCTTGCATTCTGTCCCTCTTTACCGATTGCCAGCGACAGCTGGTAATCCGGGACGATCACACGGGCACTCTTCTCATTTTCATCCACTTCAACGGACAACACCTTGGCAGGGCTTAATGCATTCTCAATCAACATGGCCGGATCATCACTCCAGTTAATGATATCAATCTTCTCGCCCCGAAGCTCATTTACAATGGCATTCACTCTTGCTCCGTTTAACCCTACACATGCTCCTACCGGGTCCACGTCACTGTTATTGGAGTAAACCGCCATCTTGGTCCTTGAGCCTGCTTCTCTTGAAATGCTCTTGATCTCTACCGTTCCGTCTTTTACTTCCGTTACTTCCGCTTCAAACAGTCTCTTCACCAGTTCCGGATGCGTACGTGAAACGGTGATCTTTGGTCCTTTCGTTGTGTCCTTTACTTCCAGTACGTAAAGCTTGATACGTTCCGTCGGCCTGAAATGCTCCGTTCTAACCTGCTCATTTTCAGCAAGGACCGCATCCACTTTTCCCAAATTTATGCTTACATTATTTCCTACGTAACGCTGCACAATACCGGTTACCACATCTTTTTCCTTTGTATAATACTGATTGAATAAAACCTTTCTTTCTTCCTCACGGATCTTTTGCACTACAACCTGTTTCGCTTTCTGTGCGGCAATGCGTCCGAAGTTTTTCGGAGTAACCTCAACATTAACGATATCGCCAAGCTCGGCCTTCGGATATTTTACTCTGGCTTCCTCAACACTGATCTGCAATATCGGGTCTTCCACCGTTTCTACGATTTCCCTTTCGGCATAAACGCTTACGGCACCGGTTTCCCTGTTAATGTTTACTTTAATGTTATCCGCTTTCCCAAAATGATTCTTGCAGGCGGCAAGCAAGGAATTTTCCATCGTTTCCAGCAGAATCTCTTTACTGATATCCTTTTCCCTTTCGATTTGATTTAAAGCATCAATCAGCTCTTTGTTACCATTCATTTTCTGTTAATCCTCCTCAATATTTTTATCAATCGGTTATTAAAAATCAAATGCAAGTCGAATCAATGAAATATTCGTACGCGGGACGTCAATGGTGCTTTCATCCTCTAATTTAACGGTTACCGTATCATTATTAAAACTCACCAGGATACCGGCAAATTCTTTCTGCCTGCCGACAGCCTTGTAAAGTTTAATTTCAACCTCCTTGCCGATGCTTCGTGCAAAGTCCTTCTCCTTTTTCAGCTGTCTTCCAAGTCCCGGGGAGCTTACTTCTAAAATATACGCATCCGG
Source organism: Bacillota bacterium (assembly GCA_023398615.1). GTDB lineage: Bacteria > Bacillota > Clostridia > Lachnospirales > Lachnospiraceae > Anaerocolumna. The sequence continues at coordinate 23,655 of JAEWSD010000147.1, read as the reverse complement.
AATAAAATCCTTCTGATCCAGCAAATCACTAAGCGCCCTGCTCACCAGCTCACAGTCGTCCACGGTAATTCCGCCTTCCTTGTCAATGAATACGCGGAGATACCAGTTACCGCCTTCCTTCACATATTCCACATCTACCAGTTCAAAATTGTTTTCCGTAATAATCGGTTCCAGCAGCTGTTCCGTCTTCTGTTCATATTCTTCCTTCTTTGTCATATCATACCCAATGCAACACACGCATTCTAACCCTTCCTGTAATTCTTTCCGCCTCGTTACCTTGCGCAAATATAAAGAGTGGACTTTCGTCCACTCCCATTCGTTACGTATCATACTTACAATTTAACATTATAACACTAATATTTCAGGAATGCAAGTAATATTTAAAAAGTTTCCATTTAACTATACTATTTCTATCTTCTGTGCGAAAGCTCCTTCACTATGTCATTCCAGTCCAAACCGCATTCTGCCATAAGCACCATCATATGATACAAAAAGTCGGAAATCTCATATTTCAGTTCCTCAGCATTCGGGTTCTTGGCCGCAATAATGATTTCAGAGGCTTCTTCCCCGCATTTTTTCAATATCTTGTCAATTCCCTTATCAAAGAGATAGTTCGTATAGGAGCCTTCCTTCGGATTCCTTTTCCTGTCCAGAATAGTATTATAGACATCCGTGAATACCGTTAACGGATTCGCTTCATCATACTCCTTCTTTACCAGATCGGTAAAGAAGCAGGTGGGGCTGCCGGTATGACAGGCAGAACCGATCTGCAGCACCTTTGCCAGTATCGTATCGAGATCGCAGTCAATCTTTAAGCTCTTTACATACTGAAAATGTCCCGAGGTCTCCCCCTTCGTCCAAAGCGCCTTCCGGCTCCGGCTGTAATAGGTCATACGCCCGGTTTCAACCGTCCGGTTAAAGGCTTCTCCGTTCATATAGGCTACCATAAGCACCTCATTTGTCTTATAATCCTGTACGACCACCGGTATCAGACCGTCGCCGTTCAGCTTGAACCTGCTGAATTCCATGCTGCTTTCAAAGGTATTGATCTCAAGATTCTGAGCTTTTAAAGCGGTTTTCGCCTTAAACATGTCTTTATTCCTGTAATAGTTCGTAGACACCCCAATGACATAATCCGGCTCCAGTAAGGAAGCGATATCATTGTTGGATAAACTGTCACGGATAATGACAGGTATCTTTGCGGAACAGATTCCCCGGATTACTTCCCCGGACAGCTCCACATGTTTTAATAAAACCGCATATACGCCAAGGTCTTTTAAAGAGGAGATAAAATCCTGCCTGCATATGTCCTTAAAATGATCCAGTTCAATTACGATCTTGTCCTTGCCGAACCGGTCGGAAGCTTCCTTAATGACACTGGGGTCCTCCAGCTGGGAATACTTTACGACCGCATAGGATGCACCTGTATACAAGGCTTTCTTAACATCTTCAAAACGTTTCACATGGCAGCCGATAAAAACCGGTAAATCAATCTGCCTGATCAGTTCCTTAACTACCCCGAGGAACTCCGCCTCCGAAGCCTCATCCTTTGAATAATTAAACAGGAAAAGCTCATCCGCACCGCCGTAATCGTACTGCACCGCTTCATTTATTATATTTGCCGGAAGTTCATTCTCACAATTGATATAAGGAATTATTTTTTTATACATTTTTACGTACCGTTCCCTTCGCTGTTTTCAACTTTACTCCACCGTGCCCTTGGTGGAGAGAACCCCTTCGATTCTGCCATCCAGTCCTACGGCTTCATCCAACGCTTTTGCAAAAGCTTTATATGCGGCTTCAACAATATGATGGTCATTACTGCCGTTCAGCATTTTAATATGCAGATTCATACCTGCCGCATAGGATACGGCGTAAAAGAACTCCTTTACCAGGTTGGTATCCATATATCCTAACCGTTCGGTCGTCAGCAAAACATCATATACGAGGAAAGGCCTCCCTGAGAGATCAAGGGCACACAGCACCAGTGCATCATCCATAGGCAGCATGGCGTTCCCATATCTCTTTATACCGGTCTTATCACCCAGCGCAGCTTTAATCGCCTGCCCCAAAACAATTCCCGTATCCTCAACCGTATGGTGGGCATCCACATACAGGTCCCCGCTCACTTCTAATTTCATATCAAAGAAACCATGCTTTGCAAAGCTGTTCAGCATATGGTCAAAAAAACCGATGCCGGTTTCAATCTGGGCTTTTCCCGTCCCGTCCAGATTAAGCTCCAGCTTGATTTGTGTTTCCTTCGTTTTCCGTTCGATTACTGCTGTTCTTGCCATATATCTCTTCCTTTCTTTACACTTCCCGACATGCCGCTGATAAGCGGCAGGCATAATGGGAGAAGAAGCTTGGGATGAGCACCCTTCGTGCTCATTTCAAGGTTCTTCCAGGTGTGAAGACGTTTTTTCTTCACACTTCGAACCGCACTGCTATGGAATTAGCATGGGCGGTCAATCCCTCCGCTTTTGCAAATCTTTCTATATCTCTGTGAACCGGCTCCAGAGCTTCCCTTGAATAGGATATAATACTGGATTTCTTAATAAAATCATCCACACTCAATGCGGAGAAGAATTTCGCGGTGCCGTTGGTCGGCAATACGTGATTCGGCCCGGCGAAATAATCTCCCAAAGGCTCGCTGCTGTACTCACCAAGGAATATGGCACCCGCGTTTCTTATTTTTGTCATGACGACAAACGGGTCCTTTGTTATGATTTCCACGTGCTCGGATGCTATCTCGTTTGCGGTATCAACGGCATCCTCCAGGGAATCAACCAACAGTATGTATCCATAATTGTCCAGGGATTTCTGAATAATTTCTTTTCTGGACAGCTCCGCCGTAAACCTGTCCACCCAGCCTGATACCTGTTCCGCCAATTCGGGGCTTGTCGTAACCAGGATCGCAGAGGCAAGCTCATCGTGTTCCGCCTGGGACAGCAAATCGGCCGCAACATATTTTGCATTGGCGGTTTCATCTGCGATGACAAGAATTTCACTCGGCCCGGCAATGGAATCGATGCTTACATGCCCGTATACCGCTTTTTTTGCCAGGGCTACATAGATATTGCCCGGCCCTACGATCTTATCCACCTTTGGTATGCTCTCCGTACCGTGAGCCAATGCCGCGATTGCCTGTGCCCCGCCGACTTTATATATTTCCGTAACGCCCGCTTCCTTCGCCGCAACCAGCGTACCGGCATAAACCTTTCCGTCACTGCCCGGCGGTGTTACCATAATAATCCTTTCTACTCCGGCAACCTTTGCAGGAATTATATTCATTAACACGGAGGAAGGGTATGCCGCCTTTCCGCCCGGCACATACACTCCGACCGATCCGATCGCCGTAACCTTCTGTCCCAATATGATGCCGTCCGGCTTACTGTCAAACCAGCTGTACTGCTTCTGCTTCTCATGGTATTCTATGATATTGGCTACAGCCTTCCTTATAACCTCCAATAGGGCCGGATCAATCAGGGAATACGCCTCATTAATTTCAGCCTCGGTAACCCGGATGTTATGTTCATTGATCTCAGCCTTGTCAAAACGTCTTGTAAAATCGAATAACGCCTGATCCTTCCTTGCTTTTACCTCTTCAATGATTCCACTCACCGTTTCGGCATAGGTATCATACTGATTGGGGCTTCTTTTCAACAGGTTTTCCAGAATATTATTCTTTGATACCGCATCTGATTTAATAATTCTCATACTGATTCCCACTATTCCTTCCTTATCTTATTTTCTTTCAGCCTTCCGGCTATGTCAGAATTCCCCTTAAATCACCGATTAATTTCGTGATTCTCTCATTCTCCATCTTCATGCTAACCTGGTTAACTACCATTCTTGCTGACAACGGGCAGATTTCTTCCAATACCTCAAGCCCGTTTTCCCTTAAGGTTGAGCCGGTCTCCACGATATCCACAATCACTTCCGACAGGCCCACGATCGGTGCCAGCTCTATGGAACCGTTTAATTTTATGATTTCCACTGTCTGGTGCTTCTTATTATAGAAATAATCCTTTGCAATATTCGGATACTTCGTAGCAACCCGGATCAGTTCTCCGTGTAACAGCAAATCTTTAGCTTTCTTCGGCCCTGCCACACACATTCTGCATTTGCCGAGACCCAGGTCGATCACTTCGTAAAGCTTTCTTCCTTCCTCCAGAATGGTATCGCGGCCGACAATGCCGATGTCGGCGGCTCCGTATTCCACATAGGTAGGCACATCCGAAGCCTTGGCAAGGAATATCCTGATCTTTTGTTCTTCGTTTACAAAGATCAGCTTTCTTGAGTTCGGATCCTTCATTTCCTCGCAGGAATATCCGATCTTCTCCAATATATCCAGTGCCTTTTTAGCCAGCCTGCCCTTAGCCAGTGCAAAAGTTAAATATCTCACCTGTTTCTTCCTCCCTGTTTTGATACGGCAGTATTCTTAACCGTCCGCTCATCCAATGATATCCCGAATCGGGACTTCCCTGGCCTTCCCGCTCTCCGTATGAACAACCGTGATCTTTCCCGGCACTTCAAGATTCAGAATCTCACCGATTCCGTTACGTTTCGCATACCCGATATAATCCCCGGCAGAATACTCTTTCGCCCTCCGCAGCAGTTCGATATTCCGGCTGCTGTTCCTGTAATGCTTTGCCAGGAGGATTGCATCCTCCAAAAAACGCTCCTCGTACAGCAGCAGCGTATTATCCGAATCCGTCTCGATCTCTATCTTCTGCCTTGATAAGGCTAGCATAAGCTGATCTACCAGAATTACCATTCCGATAGCCGGGGCACTCTTACCGAACTGTCCTAACAGGTTATCATAACGGCCTCCGTCCACGACGGCGTCACCCGTTCCGTAGGTATAAGCCCTGAAAATGATGCCGGTATAGTAATTATACTTGCTTAACATACCAAGATCAAAGGTGATGTATTCTTCCAGTCCGTAAACCTTAAGTATATCATATAGCTGTTCCAGGCGTTCGATTGCTTTTAACGCCCTCTCATTCTTCGTCAGCGTTTTTACAAACATAAGCTTATCCAGGGTTCCGAAAAGCTGCGGGAGGGTCAGGAATACGGTTTTTAACTCCGTACTGATATCCTTGTTGGATATCATCTCCTCCACACCGAACATATTCTTATTCTCAATAAGTATCCGTAGCTGCGTTTCTTCCTCTTCATCAAAACCCGCTTCATTCACCAGTCCGCGGAAGAAGTCGGCCTGCCCGATTTCGACCTGGAATTCCTTTAAACCGGCCTTAAGCAGACATTCAATAGTCAAAGCCAGCATTTCGGCATCGGCCTGTGTGGAATCATCATTAATCAGTTCGGCCCCCAGCTGTGTCGATTCCTTTAACTTGCCCTGATAACTGCTGTTATTAATAAAGGTACTTCCCATATAACACATACGTATAGGAAATTCTTCCTCCCGATAATACTTTGCCGCACAGCGCGCCACGGAAGGCGTAATATCCGGCCTTAGTACCAGGGTGTTGCCCTCGCGGTCGAAAAACTTATACATATCCTTTGAGGCAACTGTTCCCCGTTCTTTGCTGAAAATGTCAAAAAATTCAAAGGTCGGAGTCTGTATGTCCCTGAAACCATGCAGCTTCATGATATGATGAAGGCTGTTTTGCAGCTGTAATTTCCTTTCGCATTCCAAATTATATATATCCCTTACACCTTCCGGCGTATGTAATAGCTTATCTATCATGGTGACTCCTGACTGCCTGCTTCCTCTCGTGAAACAATGCCATAATTATTTTTACTTTAATATAGTAACGTGATAATTCGCTACCATAATAATGTCATTTATTATAATATACTAAAATCCATATGTCAACCGGGAATCTCACGTTCCGAGATATCCGCGGCAAGATTCTCAAGATAATGGATGTAGAGATTGTTCCCGCATGTGATCTCACCCTCCAGAGCCAGCTCCTCAAAGCGGAAGCTCTTCTTGCCGCCGCTTTCCGCCCTTTCCCAGAATTCCAGCAGCTGCCTTAACTTTAGATAGTAATATACATTTCGCTTCGAATAATAGATCAGGAGGAAAGCTATCCCCCCCTGTTCCTCGAATTCCTTCATAAACTTTACCTGGTGCTCGTGTACGTTCTTCAGTGAAAAGCTATCCGACGCACATTCCTTTGCGTCAAAGCAAACCGGTATTCCCTGTACGACGCCGATATAATCCACCGTACTTTTCTCATCAAAGTAAGCCAGGGTGATATGTCTTTGCTCCTTATCGATTGTAATGGGGGTAATCGGGGTCGGGATCTTCTGAATCAATGCCAGCTTTTTATCCCGGTATCTCGTGTTCGTCAGATTAATCAATTCTTCCAATGCGGAACCCCGCAGACCCCTTGAATTCCAAGACGGCATGGTAATCTCCTTTCACTTCATTTGTTCCCGGAATAAATCATCCTGAATTTCTTTAAAGTATCCCGGCAGCTCCGCATTCAGCTCTTTTTCCGACAATACTTCGAATTCTCCCTCCATGACCGGAAAGATAATCTGCCAGGAATGCAGAAGCTGGTGCTCCAACCGGTATCTGTTCCGGAACTCCGTATTTATATTTTTGTCGCCGTATTTGGGGTCGCCGATGATCGGATGACCGATACTGCTTAGATGCGCACGTATCTGATGGGTCTTTCCCGTGATCAGCTTTACCCTGAGCAGGGTAAATTGCTCATTATAGCGGACAGGCCGGTACTCCGTCCTGATCGGCTCACGGCCTTCTTTAAAGTCCCGGGTTACGGTAACCTGGTTTGTCCTCTCATTCTTGCTTATATAACCGGATATTCCTCCGGCTTCCTTTACCCGCCCTTTTACGATGCACAGGTAATACTTCTGCAATGTCCTGTCGCGGAATAATCCGGACATCGTCTGCAAGCCGGTAAGCGTCTTTCCGGCAACTACCATACCGCTCGTATTGCGGTCAAGCCGGTTACATACGGCGGGGCGGAAGGTCTTTAGCTCCTCTCCCGTAATCTGACCGGAGGACAGCAGATAAGACAGGATATGTTCGTTCAGCGAGACATCCTCCGGGGCCGCTTTCTGGGAAAGCAACCCCGCAGGCTTATTCACAACAAGTATGTTACTGTCCTCATAAATGATTTTAAATACTTTTTCTACAATTGTAGTATCATTAAACTCACTGAAATTCCGGATGGTTTCCTCCGACAGATAGAAGGTTACCACATCATTCAGCTCCGTCCGCTCCGAACCGTCCGCTTTCTTCCCGTTAAGTGTGATATTCTTCTTTCGAAGCATTTTATAGATAAAGCTTTTCGGAGCTTTGTTCAGCCGTTTCATTAACAGCTTGTCAAAACGCTGTCCAGCTTCGTTCTTTCCCACCGTAAACTGTTTCATCACAGGCTCCTGTCCTATGGCCGGCTAATCGGCCAGTTCTCTAAAGGAACCGATATAATAATCCGCCAGTTCCCTGATTGCCTCCGTATCCGCTTCCGAAAAAGGATCATATATGCCGCATACCTTCATTCCTGCATTCTTTCCTGCCATAACTCCTGCCGCTACGTCCTCGAATACGAGACATTGTCCGGCATCTACGTTTAAATCCCTGGACACTAACAGGTAGATATCCGGGGCGGGTTTTCCCCGCTCCACCTCACAGGAGGTACGGATCGATTGAAAATAATCCTTTATTCCAAGCCTTCCTATTACCAGATCCACTAACTCCCTGGAATTACTGGTGGCAATTCCGGCCTTGATATCCTTATCTTGCAGGTTCTTCAGAAACTCAAGAGCTCCCTCCTTTAGCGGGACTTCATCCCTGTATTTCTCCCAGGCCATACGGTTCCATTCCTCCTTGATCTGTTCAAGCGGATCCGGTATATGAAAACGTTCCTTAAAATATACCGCCGTTTCGGAGAAGCTCATCCCTTCTATCTGCGTCTGCAAATCCTCCGGACATTCCTCACCGTACCTGGCCAGATATTCAATGTCAATATCCTTCCACATCCACATGGAATCAATTAATGTCCCGTCTAAATCAAATAAAACCGCTTTTATATCACGCAACATCCTATCACTGTTCGCTATGCCTTTAATCCGGCAAGCTCTTCCTCCGTTAATTTTCTGTATTCCCCCGGGGCCAGCGTTTCATCCAGCTTTAACGTCCCCATACTGAGACGCTTCAGATAGATGACCTCCGTACCCACTGCTTCAAACATTCTCTTTACCTGATGGAACTTACCCTCATATATTGTAACATGAACGGCAGATTCCTCTCCGCTTTCCAATATGGCAAGCTCCGCCGGAAGGGTGGTGAAATCCTCCTCAATCCGGATCCCTTGCTTAAAGAGCTCTATTTCCTTTTGGGTTATCCTGCCCTTAACACGTGCATAATAAACTTTACCGACATGCTTTTTCGGAGAAAGCAGTCTGTGGGCCAATTCCCCGTCATTCGTAATAAGCAGCAGCCCCTCCGTATCCTTGTCCAGCCTGCCGACCGGAAACAGGTCGTCTTTCTTCGGTTCCGCTATCAGGCCGATCACCGTCCTGCATATATTGTCCCGAACAGCGGAGACCACTCCGGCCGGTTTATTAAGCATATAGTATTCAAAGGCTTCATAAACAATCCTTCTGCCGTCAAAGCACACCGTTTGAGCCGGAACATCGATCTTTCTGTCCGCTTCCTTAACTACGGTACCGTCAACCTGCACCCTGCCTTTTCTGATATAAGCCTTTACCTCACTTCTGGTCCCCAGCCCCATATCGGCAAGATATTTATCTAAACGAACAGGTATGTTCATTTTTACCTCCACTGCATGGGGCCGTTGCAAAACTCATAATATGATGAATCTCTACGAATTTGTTCACAAATATTTCTCGAAATTTGTGCTCCGTCGCGCGAGAACCAGCGACATTCTCTATCTTGTCGCTTCTCGCGCATACCTCACACAAATTATCTCGAACTATTTATGAAGAATTCGTTTAGGGTGCCGTAATAATTATGAGTTTTCAACAGCCTCATTGCCACAAATGACATCTGCCGGGGTCAGAACGCTACATCCATCTCCATCCGGGCAGGTATTTATTCTTCAGGGTCCCTCCGGAAAGCTTCCCCCAGCCTAACGGATGGCCGTCCGTACAGACCAGATGCCATCCGTCCCGATAATCACCGGAGACATCGATTGTTTCACATTTTAAATACCGAACCGTATCGGGATGATCGGAAGACAGATCAATTACCCGGTCATATTCCTTGCTTTTTAAGGCACAGGCCAATGCCTGGCTCGGTTCAAAACGGTTCTTCCTCATCTCACCGAGAAAAAGGCCCTGCCGCATAACCCGGAGACCCTTTAAGTCAGGAAGCTCCTTCGGCGTCAGATACAGCCTGTCCTCCCGCACCTCGATATCACTCCTGTCAATCGGAATGCCCAACCGGCCAAGAAACTCTTCCGCTTCTCCCGAGATGCAGCCTTTATTCCTTCTGCCGTATACGGTATCGGCGAACGGTTGGGCAGCATCCTTTTCAAGCAGGGCAATAAAGTGCCCTTCCCCTTTAATTCTGTGCGGCCACAGACGTATGCAGTCCTTTAATTCCTCCGGGCCATTCACCCATTCCGGCCTGCCGGGTGCAAATCCGTCATAGGATACCTTACCCATACCCCGGCCTTCAACAGGGTTTACCACCCGGAACCCGGGACACTGTTCAAGCAGGAAAGCCACCGTACCTTCATCCTCTTCCGGTGAGAAGGTACAGGTGGAATAGAGCATTCTTCCGCCCGGCTTAAGCATTCTGGCTGCCGACAGAATGATATCCTTCTGCAGCCTGTTATAGTAATCCACCCCGTATTGCTCCCAGTTTTTCATAACGGAAGGACTCTTGCGGAACATTCCTTCCCCGGAGCAGGGAGCATCCACCAGAATTTTATCAAAATAGCCTTCAAAATACTTTGCCAGCTTAGAAGGCTCCTCACTTACCACAACCGCATTGCTGACACCAAAAAGTTCCAGGTTCTTAAGCAACGCTTTGGCTCTGGAATTGCTGATATCATTTGCAACCAGCACCCCTTCCCCGTTCAGCCTTGCCGCCAGCTCCGTACTTTTCCCTCCGGGTGCCGCACACAGATCCAAAACCCTGTCTCCGGGCCGTACCGGCAGCAGGCTTGCCGGTGTCATGGCACTCGGCTCCTGTATATAATACAAACCGGCATAGTAATACGGATGTCTTGCCGGCTGGTCCTTTCCGTCATAGTAATAGCCGTTCGGAATCCACGGAATCCTGTGAATCTCAAAGGGAGACACGGCTTCGAATTCCTCCGGGCTTATTTTAAGAGTGTTTATACGTATACCGCTGTAATGTTTTTCTTCAAAGCATTTGACATAGTCCTTATACTCTTCCTGTAGCAGTACTTTCATTCTTTCTTCAAACAGCTTTGGTAATGTCATTGATTTCTCCTTAATATCCTGGATTCTTATCTCAGGCTTTGGGCACGATACCCTTCCGATATGATATCCAGCTCCTTATTAAAGCGTTCCAGCTGGTTTAAATCACCCGATTCATATATCCGGAAGAATTCGTCCTGTATCTTTACTACTTCCCTTTTATTCGCCACCTTATACAGATTCTGAATGTTCGTCAGGATGTCCGCAACCATATTCGCCTTAATCCGGAAAGAATTCTGTGCATCCATAATTTCACTCCGCACCTCGGACATTTCCTCTTCCAGAACAAGTATGGCATCCGCAGCCTTGGACAGCCTCGCTCTGATATGCTCCGGCATATTCTGCTTATACTTATACTGAAGCGAGTGCTCAATCGTCGCCCAGAAATTCATGGCCAGTGTGCGGATCTGAATTTCGGCCTGTATTTCCTTCGTACCGTTTAACGTCTGGACATTATAGTAAATGATTAAATGAAAGCTCCGGTATCCGCTCGGTTTCCTGTTGACAATGTAATCCTTCTCATTTTTTACCCTCATATCGGTACGTTTCTTAATAATCTCAACCACCTTGCCGATATCCTCCACGAATTGGCAGATTATCCGTATCCCGGCGATATCCTCCATCTGTTCCTCGATATCTTCCAGGTCAATCTGCTTCTTTTGTGCCTTCTCCAGGATACTCGAGATAGTTTTAACCCTTCCCATTACCTGTTCTATCGGGGAGTATTCCCCCATTTTCCTGTATTCCTCAATAATATGATTAAACTTAACCACCAATTCATCAACCGCCAACACATAGGGATCCAATATCTCTCTCCATAACTGTATCTCCATATAGCTTCACTCCTTGTCCCCTTCCTATATCATATATATTCAGGTGTTTACGTAACTCCTGAACCTTTTTAAAGGTTTGCAGTCACCTGCCATACATGTTAATTATATCACAAAACCGTATGCTTGTGGAAAATATTTTACTCTTTTTCCAGATATCTGAGAATTTGATACGGGTTTACACTCAGTTCCCCAAAAGAGGTTTCGACATAGATTCCAAAATGCAAATGGACATCAAATTTCCCCTTTGTGCCTTCCTTCCCGTAACCGCTGTCTCCCATAAAACCAAGGAACTGTCCGGCTTTGACCAGGTCTCCCACAGTTAACCCCGGCGCGTAGGAGTCAAGATGCGCATAGTAGAAATAAGCCCCGGAATCCCCCCGGATGCCGATCCGGTAACCTCCCTGTTCCAGCCATCCCAGCTTTTCGACACATCCGTCCGTCGCGCTGATAATATGGTAATAGCCCCTGATATTTTTCTCAGGCATCAGGTCGGTTCCTTCATGCCTTCTGCTGCCTCCGTAGCTCCGGTAGGAATACCATGAGTCATCATAACCGACCACCTGCCTGCCGTCCTCTCCTGTCGGAACCGGAAAGCATTTGATGTCGGACAAAATCGCCTTATAATAATATTTAAGTTCCTGAAAGCTTTTATTCCCGTATAAGCTGTTATGTAACACGGTAAGATTTCTCTTACTGATATTTCCCGACTTATTAAGATTATACCGTTTAACCATCATATAAACCGTAAGGGAATCGACCGCATCAAAGACTTCCTCTTCCCTGCCTTCCTTATCCTGATCTGTGCCCAATGCTTCAGCATTCCTTACCGCCCGTATCATTTTCTCCGGCAGCCGCATTTCACGGAACGCATCATAATTAATCCCTTCCGCCTCCACCCGTACTACGGTCATATGGAGCTCTATCCCATTCAGGGTATATCCCGCCATAAGTGCGGCCGTTATTAAAAGAATCACATAAAAGTAAATCAGTCTCCGATCCGTTTCCATCTCTTTGCTTTCCTGCCCTTGTATCGACGTGTCCATATAATTATATGCAAAACCCTACCGGATATGAATTTACAGTATATAAAAAGCACCGTCTCCGTTTACACGAAGATGGTGCTTATAATTGCAGATTCTAGCAGTTCAGCCCCAGATTTCTTGCGTCTGTTAACACTTTTCTGCCGTTAATGTCACCCTTTGCGTTCACTCTGCCTTCCGCAAGGATTCCTTTGTTTTCCCAGTGAAGGTAACCGGTAAATGCCTTGAAATGTGTGATAACAGGCTCGGCAACCGTGGTATCGGAATCCTCGTAAGCCGCAAGCAGTGCCGTAGCCTTAACCGGAAACGGCCTTGCGGCACACACAAAAAACCTGTCAATCGCTGCTTTGATCTGGGCTGTAAAGCCGTACCAATAGATTGGACTGGCAAATACGACCATATCCGCCTTATAAAGAGCTTCATAAACCGAATCCATGTCATCCTTGCAGACACATTTTCCTTCATGCTCAAGACAGTATCCACAGGCCTTACAAGGCCGGATATCCATTCTGCCGGCATTAAATCTTAACACCGTATTGCCGCTTTCAATGGCTCCCTCAATAAAAGCATCCGCCAGGATATCCGAATTGCCGCCCGGCCTGGGACTTCCCGTAATCACTACTATATTCTTTGATGCCATACCTATCCTCCCATTTTAAATGAATTTGTAAATATTGACTTTCTACAGGCTTTATTATACAATGATTCACAAAATAGTAAAGTACGCACATTTATATCACGTACTATCAAAAAGGATAGCTGCTCATGAATATGAAAAATACGGAACCCCCGGAAACATGCATAAAAGACACACCCTTTAGCTATACTCTTTCACTGATCGGCGGCAAATGGAAAATGATGATCATGTATGCCCTGGCCGAAAATACCACTATGCGCTTTAACAGCCTTCAGAGATACATAGGTTCCATAACCTTCCGTGTGCTCAGCCTGCAGTTAAAGGAGCTGGAGAAAGACGGCATTATCCTTCGCAGGGAATATCCCGAAATTCCTCCGAGGGTAGAATACCGTTTAACGGACAGAGGATACTCCCTGATACCGATTCTGGACGCAATGTGCTACTGGGGGCAGGATAACAGACCGGAACCCACTTAAAATATCCTTACACTTCCTTTGCCGTCTGCCACCTCTTTAAGGTTGGGAAGTAACCCTTCATGGCTTGTCTTGCCGTGTCCTCATCCGGAAATACCCCGCTTTCCAGTGAGAACGGAATACAGGTTTCCACCATTTCCTCCATCGTCACATTCGAAGTAAATTCACCGCTTTGATAACAGTAAACACAATATTCCTCGCTCTTATCCTGATTCTTCTCTGTTCCCCTTAACTCTTCCGTGCCCATCGGCATGCCGCAGCTTTGGCAGAAGTAACTGCCCTTTGCGATCGGAAAATATAGTTCTACAACTGTAGGATTACCGGGCTCCGGGTAACGTTCATGCACCGCGCCTACCAGCTGCAGATGATTCTTGGGAATGTATTCGTTTATGATATTGTTAAACACCCTAAGATATTCTTCCTGCCTGCATCTTTCCACCAGATAGGTCTGGGAAGGAACCGTCCATTTCGTCCATCCGGACGGAGCCGCCACATCCTCATCAATTTCACAGCAGGCAAGATATTTACCGCCGTTGTCATCCCAACGGCCAAAGGTTTCATCAAAGTCACTCATGATGCCCCAGGTGCAGGGAAGAATACCGCCCTCCTTTTTTACATAAGGCTCAATCTCATCAAAAGTGCTGTTGGCGCTGTCCCAGACCGGAAGAATCCAATTCCACGGATCTTCGGCCGGGCCTTGTCCAAGCTTTCCAAGTACCGAAAACTGTTTCTTATATACATATTCCATACTGTATAACCCTCCTTTTTATAGTAAATACATATTTAGAAATTTGCGAAACTTCTTTTGTATCTGTAATTGTTCCAGCGCTTGCGCTTGTGTTTATTGCTCTGTCGTTATTGTTTGCTGAAATTGTTCGGACGTCCCATACAAATGCTTTTCTTGTATGGGAAAGTCAAACAATTTCGGCAAGCTGTAGAGACAGCGAAAAAACACGGAAACATCAACAGATACAAAGAAGGAGTTTTGCAATTACCTAATAGTAAGTACATATTAATAATACAAAAGGGCGTTGACATCTGTATGTCATATTTACCGGTACAACCGGTTCATTTCCTGTATTTTTTTCTTAATCGTTTCCCGCAGGTGCTCCGGTGCTTCCACCTCTGCATAGCAGCCAAAGCTTAATATGTAGCCATACAGCCATTCATCCTCGGTATAATACAGTTCGGCACTATAGGTACCGTCATCGTTTTTCGTCAGCAGATCATCGTCATATTCATCATAGAGGCGGTATAACGCTTCCTCTTTAAACCGCAGCCTCAAAGGAATCCTGCCCTCGCAGAATCTGGAATCAATGCTTTCCGTCTGCATTAACGGTTCATAGCTCTTCCTGTCAAACCTCGTATCCGTAATTGCTATCCCTTTCATCCTCGAGACACGGAAAAGACGCAGCTCCCTGCGCTTTGTGCAGAATCCGTTTAAGTACCAGCCGCTTCCCTTAAAGATCAGGCACAGGGGATATATGGCTCTGGAACTCCTGACATTATTACCGGAAACATAATCAAACGTTATCATTTTGTATTCCAGCAGCGCCTTCCGGATTTCGATAAATTTATTCTGCTGGTTCGGGTCACTTCCCCACGGAGTTTCATCAATCTGGATCCAGTCGGTACTGCTTTCTTTAAAGATAGCCCCCAATTTATCCAATACCACATCGATACCGGGACAATTCGTAGTCTGTAAGGTCCTGAGTGCAAAAAGTATTTTCTCACTTTCCGAATTCGACAGCAGCATCCGGTTGATTGAATAATCCTCCAACAGGGAAATACCCCCGTTGGCACCGCGGTTGCAATAAACCGGCACACCGGAAAGGGACAGTTCCTCCACATCCCGGTAAATTGTTCTGGTAGAAACTCCGAAGCGCTGCGCCAGTTCCTTTGCGGTGGCCGTACCCTTATTGAGCAGTATAATTGTTATTTCCAGTAAACGATTTATTTTCATAAATTACTCCAATCAGTCCATGTACCTGACTCATTCTGTTACGGATGCCTTATCTTCTCCGTATATAAACTCCTTAAGAATCCCTGTATTAGCCTGCAAATCCGGTATTAAAACAGACATTTTCCCGGCATAGCCTTCTTCAAATGTATCATCAGCCGGAATCCGGAGGTTTTCCATATCCGATAATCCCCCCGTTACGGCGGTTTTCAGATAACTTCCGAAAGCTTCCTTCGTAATATCCGTGGTAATCAATCCAAGTATGTCATCCGCCAGCAGCAGTATTTCGGGTATGCTTTTAGATTTATACTGTTCGAAAAGCGCATTCAGTACCGCTCTCTGCCTTGTGGTCCGTCCATAATCGTCAGCCTCGTTATCTCCTGTCCTCACATAACGGATTCTGCAATAGCCAAGCGCCTGATTACCGTTTAAAACCTGCTCGCCGGAGGCCACGGTCCGGAATTCCGGTTTCGATATATAATTTGTGGAGTTCAGATAGCCTGCTTCTTTCGCAGTCAATGAAATCCTGACTCCTCCAAGCTTGTCAATAACTTCTTCAAAATCATCAAAGTCAACCTTTGCATAACCGTTTAGCTTAATATGGAAGTTTGCTTCCAAAGTTTCATACAGCAAAGGCACTCCTCCTGTCTGGTAAGCCGCATTCAGCTTATTGTCCCCGTACCCGGGGATTTCCACCAGCATATCCCTCATGAAAGATATTAATTTAACTGTTTTCTTTTCCGTATTCATGGAAGCAACGATCATGACATCCGTACGGCCCCGGCTTCCGCCGGAATCAATTGCTTCCTCTCCCAGCAGCAGAATATTGATTATGCTTTCTTCCCGTACAGCAGCAATCCCGTCTTTCTCTCTGTCATATTCCCCGCCGGAAGGCTGCGCTAAAGCATCCGCTTCCGCATTTTTAATGCTTCCTTCTTTAACCGGCGGTGTTTGGCTTACTTCCCCTTCCTCATAAATCATTTTGCCGTAGGCATAATCCGTAGCAACGTCCCAAAGGAAATTCCTTCCAACCGGTGTAAAGATAAGAAAAAGAGTTAAAACCATTATCAGAGCGGCAGCTATACCTGCTATTCTTGCCGGGCGGGAGAATCCCTTTCTTCGTTTGGCTTTGCTTTTCGCCTCTTTCACGGCCATCTCACGGCAGACCTGGCGTCCCAGTGAGGCACT
This sequence comes from Bacillota bacterium, assembly GCA_023398615.1. GTDB lineage: Bacteria > Bacillota > Clostridia > Lachnospirales > Lachnospiraceae > Anaerocolumna. The sequence goes on along the minus strand of JAEWSD010000147.1, from coordinate 7,111 downwards.
GATGCCTTCGAGAATTTCATATTCCTGCTGTTCATAAAACATATCCTTATCTAACGGTATGTCTCCGCCTGCCACTTCATCAATCCAGCGTAAAATATCAAAATCGTTACTTATCTCTTTTGTAGAAGCACATTTTCCATCGTCTTTATCCTTTAACCCAATGTCCTTCATTTCACAGCTCCTATCAGTATTGTATTCCAAATATTGGCAGAAACCATTATAGCATGAATCCGTATTTTTGTAAAACACAATATGGATTCACTTAAGAATAAAACTAACCTCTATCCTGCCGTCCGATATCGCCGCCGATGTAAGCACAAGCTTCTCATCATATATTTTTTCCTGATTAACCAGCCAGTAAGCAAGCTTTTTTCCTTTAGGAAGGTCGGCGGTAATTGTAACGGGATAGTCCGCATAATAGCTCCCCTCGAAGGCAGAAGTCGTCTGGAAGGAATTGATCCAAAGGCCGCAGCCCTCCGCCGGCAAAACCGAAAGCTTGAAGATCTCCCCAAGGTTAAAATAGTCCTGGTACTTCTTTAGAATATGCTGTGCACGTTCTTTTCCATAGGTTCTGATTGTTTCCAGGTTATCCTCAAGCTGGTCCGGACGCACCCATTTTTCCAAAATGTCTTTCCCATACATATTCTTTTGTTCATTCATCCTGGATGTATTCATTTCCTCCAGTACCTTATTCACATGATCGGGTGCAAACGCACCGTTGATCAGATCCAGCGTCTTACTGATAAAGATTTCACGGCAGTCTTTACGCCGCATTAACTGGCCGAACAATGGACTGGCACTCGTTATCTCCCCGTTTTCTCCCACAAAACTGCCGATATTGTCCCGGTAAGCTCCGTCTCCGTATATTCCGAAGCTGAAATCCAGGTCATGAAGGAGGTACCGCCATTTTCCGTCAAAGGGTGCTCCCCCGTACTCCTCCCCTTCCGATGCGTAATAGCGGTAAGTCTTATAATTGTTATGCGGCCAGTCTTCATTGCCGATATAGATCTGCAAGGCATAGTAAGACAGATAATTCTCAACGTCCAGCATTTCACACAGCGCTTCAAAATTGGCATCCTCAGTCAAGTCCATCTGGGAATAGACATACATCCTGTCATAATCGGCAATGTAATCCGCGTTCTCCTTATCCTCATCTTCTTCCTTAAAGGTCTCTCCGCCCTCCAATATCTCAAAGCTTCCGGAATAGTCTCCGTAGTGATCCTCAAAATATTCATCACAGTATACCTCATGCAGCCAGAATAACCCTCTGTAATCGCCGTTTACGAAGAGGGCGGCCGGACGCACCGCCTCATAGTCTTTATAACCGGCCCGGCCTGCCAGGGTCTGAAACAGCTCATCCCGGATAAAAGCATACCCGTTGTCATTGCCGCAATTCCGAAGTACCAGCTGTTTAAAGGAATCAAGGCTGCTTCCGTCCCCGTTTGCGGCAGTTTTCCACGGAAAAAATTCATACCGTATCTTATTCTTCTCTTCATCGTACTCTTTCCTGGCATATATTTTAATCGATTTTTGTTCCCTTGACCTGGACCATCCGCCATAAGTCCGGATTCCTGCCGCCTGTTCCGCAATCACTTGTCCGTCCGGCTCAAAAATCTCCAGATATACTTCCCTTTCGCTTTCCCTTCCCCGCATATTATAATTGGCGGGATCATCGGGTTCGATCTTAGCTCCTGGATGTTCCTTCATATATTCATCCCGCAGCTTTCCTTCCACAAAGATACCGTATTCATAATCATAAAGGTTATAGGGATCCGTGGTGACGGAAAACACCAGGGTATCAAACCGTTCCTCAATCTTCTTTCCCATAAAATAAGTATGTACAACCGTTCTCGATACCGTTCCGTCCTCAAAATAGCCCTTTGCTTTTATACAGACTGCCTTTGTCTCCTTGCCGGCACTCAGCTTTACCGGCTCCTTATAGACCGTTTTCGTCTCATCAGGGTCTGTACCGTCCAGGGTATAATAGACCGAACACGGCTCGCTGCTCAATATCTCGACGGCTATCTTTCCGGAATAAAAGGAATCCTTCATTGAGAAAGAGAGTTCATTCTTCCCGATAACTTCTTCCTGCACGCCTGAGTCCCTTCCCTCAGCCGTTTTTGCATCCCCGGTCTCCGAACTCCTTGCAGCTTCTCCCTGTTTTTCAGAACGCCCGCAGCCTGCCAGGACTACAACTGCCACTGCAAAGAAAATATAAAAATATCTTTTTTTATTCATCCATGATCCCTCATAACTGCCTTTGCATTCTCATCACCTGCAATTATTTTTGAGCCGTCAAACCGTTTTCATCAAAAACGGCATCAAAAGAGATATCCGTTATGTATCTGTAAAATTCAGCTCTTGCAGCCTTATCATCCACTACATAGGTTAAAGCATTATTGGCCCTGCAGGGTATTAACTGCAGCCGGACCCCGTCCTCATCCGTAAATGTGGCTTTGAGTAAAGCCGTACTGTCGATTGTGTTATAAAACATAAAATTACCCAGACTATATACGATCGGCTTATCCTTATAGTACTCAATTCCCTGCAGTACATGCGGATGGCTTCCGACCACCAGGTCCGCTCCCGCATCGATATACTGCTTAGCCAGTCCGCGCTGGTATTCCTTGGGTTTCGTATCTCTTTCAATCCCCCAGTGGACGTAAACAACGACAAAATCGCTTTGCTCCTTTGCCGCCTTTATCTCTTCCAGCAGGGCAGTCGGATCATAAGTCGTAAACAAGCCGGGTTTATCGCTTTCCGCATTCCAGCCGGGAACCGGAATCACCCTGGAGGCTCCCAATACAGCTATGGTTTTGTCATGTATATTAAAATATCTTGTCTCTTTCGCTTCCTCAAGATTATTACCGGCACCGACATACTTAATGTCAGAAGCACTCAAGGCATCTAACGTATCCGTTAATCCCTCGATACCAAAATCCAGGGTATGGTTATTGGCCAGGGTGACGATATCTACCTGCATATCGGACAGAATCCGGACCCATTTCGGGTCTACCCGAAAGGTAAACTGCTTATTCTCCATCGCCTTTCCCCGGCTGCTGAACGGAAATTCTTCATTCACCATAGCAATATCGGAATCCCGGAATTCTGCCTGCAAATCCTCAGACAGTACTCCATTGATCCCTTCCTTTTCATATTTGCCAAGAACATAATCGGACATATAGATATCCCCGGAAAATACCATGACGACATCCTTACTTTCTTCCGCAGTATTCCCGGAAGCATTATTTTCCTCAGAGCCGTCCTCCTGTGTTACATCGCCGGGAGGTGCCTCATCAGAGCCTTTATTGTCATTCATGCCGGGGTTTCCGGTAATCTCGGAAGTGTTCCGATTCTCAGTTTTACCGGAATCGCTGCCCAGCTCCACTCCGATTACAATTCCAAGCAGGATAAAGGTAAACAGTGTGAACAACAGCATTCCGTAAGCTTTTTTCTTACTCATCCATTCATTCCTTCTATAGCTTTTTCGACAAATTTATAAACCCGCAATGCCGAGGATATGCTAAGCCGTTCTTTTGGTGTGTGGATGTCCGGAATGTCCGGACCAAGGGAAATAATGTCTGCATCCGGCAGCTTTTCCGCAAAGAATCCGCACTCGAGTCCGGCGTGAATTGCCTCAAGCTTCGGCTCATAACCGTACTGCTCCTTAAAGACCCCGCATAAATAATCCCGGAGCCTGGAATCCTTCCTGTACTCCCATGCGGGATATTCCGCCGATACATGGTATTCCCCGCCCATAAACTGTGTCATATAGCTTAAACGTTTGCCTATGAATTTCTTGCAGGTTGTTACGGAGCTGCGTACGGAATAGCTGAACACCACCTTGTCACGGTCCGCATGGAAGATTCCCAGATTTAGGGAGCTTTCCACCAGGCCCGGTATATCGGCGCTCATACCCTGAACTCCATGCGGCAGATTCACCAGCAAAAACAGCAGCTTCTCAAAGGAAGTAGGGTGAAGATAACGGTAAGTGCCTTCCCCTGTAACAAGAGATTGAATCGTCAGCCCGGGTTCGCTTGAACGCAGTTCATTTCCATATATTTTTGCCAATATTTCTACGCCATTCTTAAAATTATCCAGCTCATCCGGGTACAGGAATATTTCCGAGACAGAATCCCTTGTTATGGCATTGTCCTTGGAACCGCCCAGTAACGTAATCACTCCGAAATCTGCGTATTCTTTCAGTTCAAACAGCAGCCTGCCCATCAATACGGCGGCATTTGTCCTGTTCTTATTGATATCCGTTCCGGAATGGCCTCCCTGAAGCCCGTGAATCTCAAGGTTAAGCTTTATACCCTTTCCCTCCACGCGTTTAAGCGGCAATTCACAGGAAGCCTTTAAGCCTCCCGCAGCGCTGGTCAGCAGGATGCCTTCCTCTTCGGAATCGATATTAAGAAGGTATCTTCCCTGCAACCCGGATATGTCAAGTCCTATCGCGCCCTCCATACCGGTCTCTTCATCCGTTGTAAATACGACTTCCAGTCTCGGATGCTTCAAACCGGGATCATCAAGGAGTGCAAGAGCGTAAGCAAGTGCAACGCCGTCATCGGCACCAAGCGTCGTATCCTTTGCATGGATATAGTCCCCGTCAACCAGCAGCTCAATTCCCTGAGTAAGAAAATCATGGGTACTGTCCGGTGTCTTTTCACAAACCATATCCATATGACCCTGTATGATGACTGCAGACGCCTTCTCATAGCCTTTCGAAGCTTCCCTTATGATAATTACATTTTCGTATTCATCCCTGATGTATTTTAAACCGCGCTGCTTCGCAAAGTCAGTCAAATAATTACTGATTGCAGTATTATTCTTCGAGCCCCTTGGGACCGCGGAAATCTCCGTGAAAAATCGGAAAATATTCTTATAATCTTTGTCAATTAACATAGGATTCATTTTATTAATACCTCATTTTCTATTCCTGCTCCGGGATTTGAAATTCTTAATTCTTAAAGCTGTGAATTGGTGCGGGAATTCTTCCGCCGCGGTTGATAAACGCATCACAGCCGAATGTATTGACCGGCATAACGGGAGCAAAGCCCAGCAGCCCTCCGAATTCAACCATATCACCGACCTTTTTCCCGATGACCGGAATGATGCGTACCGCGGTAGTCTTCTGGTTAACCATTCCGATCGCCATTTCATCCGCTATGATTCCGGATATGGTGGTAGCCTTCGTATCTCCGGGTATCGCTATCATATCAAGACCTACCGAACATACACAGGTCATGGCTTCCAGTTTCTCAATAGTCAGCGCACCGGCCTGTACGGCATTGATCATTCCCTGGTCTTCACTTACCGGAATGAAAGCTCCGCTTAATCCGCCGACGTAAGAGGAAGCCATTACGCCGCCCTTCTTAACCTGATCATTCAACAGGGCCAGGGCGGCCGTCGTACCGGGCGCTCCGGCATATTCAAGCCCGATTTCTTCTAATATCTCAGCGACACTGTCTCCGACCGCAGGGGTAGGTGCCAGGGATAAATCAATGATACCAAACGGTATGTTCATGCGTTTCGATGCTTCCTGCGCAACCAGCTGTCCAACTCTGGTTATCTTAAATGCCGTCTTCTTAATCGTTTCACAAAGCGTACCAAAATCCGCACCGCGGACATTCTCCAGCGCTGTCTTTACTACACCGGGGCCGCTGACACCGACATTGATAATGGCATCTCCTTCCGTCACACCGTGGAAAGCTCCGGCCATGAACGGGTTATCGTCCGGCGCATTGCAAAATACCACCAGCTTCGCACAGCCAAGGGAATCCTTCTCCTTCGTCAGCTCCGCCGTCTCCAGAATAATTTCACCCAACAGTTTAACGGCATCCATATCGATTCCTGTTTTGGTAGAGCCAACGTTAACAGAGCTGCATACACTTTGCGTTAAAGCCAGGGCCTGGGGAATCGATTTTATCAGATTCCGGTCACTTATCGTCATTCCCTTCGATACCAGCGCCGAATATCCGCCGATAAAATTCACTCCGACCGTACTTGCGGCACGGTCCAGGGTCTGCGCAATTTTCACATAATCCTCCGGGCATTTGCAGGCGGAAGCTCCGACCAGGGCAACCGGGGTAACCGAGATCCGCTTATTGACGATCGGTATTCCGTACTCCCTTTCGATCGCCTTGCCGGTCGATACGAGATCCTTTGCAACCGTTGTAATCTTTTCGTAAATCTTCCTGTTTAACTCATCTAAATTATTATCTGCACAATCCAATAAGCTTATTCCTAACGTTATGGTCCTGACATCAAGATTTTCCTGTTCTATCATCTTATTGGTTTCAATTACTTCACTTATATTAATCATTAATCCACCTGTTTCATACTGCATCCATCCGCAGATGTGATACCGCCCGTTTCATTGCAGTAACCTTTCTTCTTAATTTTCATAGGCCATACACTTAATTATCATAGCCGGTGCATTTTATTGAATATGTCTTCATGCTGCGCTTTTATGATAACTCCGGTCTCTTCCCCGATCTGTTCCAATTCCACAGACAGTTCATCAAAGCTTTTCGGTGCTTCATTCGTATCAACAATCATCATCATATTAAAATAACCCTGGACTATGGTCTGTGAAATGTCCAGGATATTCACCCTGTTATTCGCCAGGTATGTACATACCTTTGCTATGATACCCACCTTGTCTTTTCCTACTACCGTAATAATTGTTTTCTTCATATTAACACCCATGTCTTTCAATTTTTTGATTAATAAAATGGTTGAAAGTGTTTTTCTTTCAACCTAAACACTATCCTTAATTCTAATCTGACAAGCTGACTTGTGTTAACGGTTTATAATCGCCCCGGTCGGTAACGATTTCATAACCGATATTCTTCATCCGGTTCTGCAGGCAAACCCTGCATTCCGCCGCCTCATCCCCGGTACAGATCTTGTTATCATACAGCTCATACTTTTTACGGACCTTCACAGGGGAAAGGTTCGGCATCACAACATTGGCACCGGATAGAACCCCGTTCTCCCGTCCTAACGGATGAATGGTGCCAAGCGCCGTAGTCGCAGGAATCAAAGCATTCGGTATCATCAGCCTGAGAACACCGATCAGAAACAGCGTCAGTTCGTAGGAACCCCG
>JAEWSD010000114.1 GCA_023398615.1 Bacillota bacterium | reverse complement strand
CTGCCGGCTGCCTGCAGCTATAATTGTCCTGCAGCCAAACAACCTGACCTGCCATTCCTACAGCTGACACAAAAGTTGTTTAGTCATTCCTTGTCTCAATAACCTCCCTTTTCCCTTGGAACTGAATCCTCCAAACCTCCAGTTTCCATTACAAATAAGCTTAAACTCATTAATATCATGTTATGATATAATTATTATAAAGAAGGGATTTTTATATGTCAAGATATGATATTAATAAACTTGATAATGGTTTTTTGTTAATTATGCACAAATTATAGTCTAAATATGAACATATTTGACCACGAAATAAACTAACATTCACAAATACTGTAAAATGTATTATTAAATTTTATTGCTCCGTATCCCACACGGAGTGCTTTTTATTTAGCAGGAAAGTTCGAAAAACTTTCCTGCTAAATAAAAAAGAAGCTGTCATTAAAGTATTGACAACTTCCTTTTCTTTATAATCATAGACTGAATATCATAGACGCTTTCTTAAAGCACCATATTAAAAAACGGGAACTTCTTTTACTGTTTTAATCAACCGGATGATTTGGGCAGCCGTACGCTTGATGTTCTTCCTGGATGTCTCTGTTTCCATTGCTTCCTGAACGGTCATCGGCTTCTGTAAAATGGGGAAAAAGGCATCAATGCCGTTTTCATTGCAAACTGCCGCGTCTTCTGTGGTACATCCGCTGAGCGCTATTACCGTAACGCCGTACCTTTTTGCCAGTTTTGCTACTCCTACCGGTGCTTTTCCCCGAACCGTCTGGGAATCCAGTCTGCCTTCCCCGGTAATGACCAGGTCCGCATCTCTGATACTGTCCTCCAGCCGAACGGTATCGATCACAATATCAACTCCCGGTTCCAGGGATGCATTCAATATGGTTAAAAAGGAATACCCAAGCCCACCGGCCGCCCCTGTGCCTGCCATATCCCTGGTATCTTTCTCTAATATCCTGCATACCAGTCCGGCGTAATGCATCAATCCCGCATCCAGCCTGTTAATGGTTGCCTCATCCGCTCCCTTTTGCGGGCCGAACACCCTGGAGGCGCCGTTTTGACCGCAAAGAGGGTTATTGACATCACAGGCAACCCGGAACCTGCATTCGGTAAGCGCCTTATTAAGGCCGGAAAAATCTATGGATGCTATCTTCTCCAGATCTCTGCCGTAGCCTTCAAGCGACTCCATTTGTCCATTCAGAAACCGGCAGCCGAGAGCATTCAGCATACCGATTCCACCGTCATTCGTAGCACTGCCGCCGATCCCTATAAGGAATTCCCGGCAGCCGCGCCCAATGGCATCCAGGATCATCTCACCCACTCCATAGGTAGTCGTATGAAGCGGATTCCTTTCCTTTATGTCCACCAATGTAAGACCGGCCGCCTGGGAGATCTCCATGATTGCGGTTTTCGTCTCCGGCAGTATTCCGTAACGGCATTCCACAGGATTTCCGAGAGGCCCGGTTACCGTGATCTTGATTTCTCCGGCATTCATACCTGTGATTAAAGCATCGACCGTGCCTTCGCCGCCGTCGGCTAACGGCAGAACCTCAACCTGTGCGGATTCGTCCACAGATAATATGCCTTCTTTAATCGCGTTTCCGGCCTCAATGGAAGATAAACTTCCTTTGAAGGAATCAATTGCTACTACAACCTTCATGGCTTTAACATCCCCCTCATTTTTTATATAACGGTTACACCGGCCGAGATACATGTTTTCCCGGTCAGCTCCTCGCTTCTGGAATCGGGCTGCATGTCACCGGCAAATAGGTTAAACCGTCCCGCAGGCGATATACGCTCTCCCTCATTATCCACAATCGTAAATTCATGTGCGTTTATCTCAAAAGCTACCTTTTTGCTGCTATGGCTGCCGACCGGCACCCTTTTGAAAAAGCACAGGCTGTGATTCGGCTGGTTCTCCCTGACTCCTTCATACCGGATATATATCTGGAGAATTGCGTCACAGGAGTAATCTCCGGTATTGCTTACCTGAATGCTCCCCTTTAAATTCTCCCCTTTCCGTAATTCCTCCTGCTCCAGGTGCAGCTCTGAAAAGATAAAATCCGTATAGGTTAAACCATAGCCGAACGGATACAAAGAAGACTTCCTGAAATAACGGTAGGTTCTGTTTTGCATGCTATAATCCGTGATATCCGGCAGATCCTCATCGCCTCCGTAAAAGGTGACCGGCAGTTTCGCTGTTGGGGAACACTCTCCGAACAAAATCTTTGCCAGTGCTTCGCCGCCTCTGGCACCGCTGTACCAGCACTGCAATATTGCGTTGCACTTGCCGTCCGCCTGCCTTAAATCCATCGGGCTTCCGGTATTAAGCACGAGTATTACCGGTTTGCCCACAGCGGAAACCGCATCCAAAAGCACTCTTTGCGATTTGGGTAATTCCAAAGACGACTTGTCCCCGCCTGCCACACGGTTTCCGGTATCCTGCTGCTCCCCTTCCAGGGAAGAATCCAGTCCGAGGCAAAGAATAACCACGTCGCTCAGCCTTGCAACTGTCAGCGCTTCACTGATACGGTCGTTTTCTTTAGCCAGTGCCTCCACTCTGTCCTTTATGATATGGCATCCTTCCGCACAAAGGATTCTTATATCCTCCTCTTCGACCGCCTTGTAGATACCCTCAATATTGGTAATATAGCGTGACGCGATTCCGCAATAGTTTCCTTCAAGAACTGATTTAATGTTGGCTGTCGGCCCGATCACTCCGACCGTTTTCAGTTTATCCTTTGATAACGGCAGGATTCCGTCATTCTTTAGCATGACGATTGACTTAACTCCCGCCTCCAGGTTGAGCTCGCGGTGTTCCCCGCAGTCATTGCTTTCATAAGGTATTCGGTTAAAGGAACATTTCTCATCGAACATACCCAGGCGGTACCTGGTGGTAAACAGTCTTGTTGCGGCTTCCCGCATCTGCTCCTCCGTTATCAGCCCCTCTTTCAGGGTGCTCATCAGATTATTGTAAATATTGCCGCAGTTCAAATCACAGCCATTGGTTAATGCTAACGCAACGGATTCCTCCGGAGACTTTGTCACCTTATGGTTCTCTTCAAAATCCTCTATTGCCAGACAGTCCGACGTAACATGGCCGTCAAATTCCCATTTGCCCCTGAGGATATCCTTTAAAAGGGTTTCACTGCCGCAGCACGGTTCCCCGTTGATACGGTTGTAGGCGCCCATTACTACTTCCACCTTGGCTTCCTTCACTGCCGCTTCAAAGGCAGGCAGGTAGGTTTCCTCCAGATCCTTTTTGGAAACCTCGGCATTAAAGCTATGCCTTAAATCCTCCGGGCCGGAATACGCCGCAAAATGCTTCGCACAGGCCGCACCCTTCATATATGGCCCGTCCTTTTGCTGCAATCCGTTTATGTAGGCAACGCCCAAACGGGACGTCAGATAAGGATCCTCGCCATAGGTTTCATGTCCTCTTCCCCACCTGGGATCACGGAAAATATTAATATTCGGAGACCAGAAATTAATTCCCTTATAGATATCCCTGTCCTCATTTTGAACACACATATTATATTTGGCACGGCCTTCTGTTGCAATTGCATCCGCTATCCTCGTTAAGAATTCCTCGTCAAACATTGCGGCAAGTCCGATAGCCTGGGGGAATACCGTGGCGATACCAGCCCGCGCAACCCCGTGGAGCGCTTCACTCCACCAGTTATATGCGGGTATTCCAAGTCTTGTGATTCCCGGCGAATTATACAGTAATTGTGATGCAACTTCTTCTATTGTCATTTGAGCGACTAATTCAGCCGCTTTCTTCCGGTGGTTCATAAATTCCTCCTACTTCACTTCATCTATTCAAAATCTCCGACAAGAGCTCCCGCTCTCATTGGAACAGGTCTTGTACAGGTCGACCTTATATGGCGTATCCCTTCGTCACCGTCAGGGTCAAAGCTTAACAGCACCTCCGTTACATGAGCCGCAAGCTCCCCATTGGCACGGGGAATCCTTCCGTGTTCTATGGCCGATGCCATATCTGCCAGGCCAAGGCCCCGCATATTACTGTCGGGCTGACGGAACACATGCGGTATACTTTTAAATTTATTCCACATTTCAGGTCTGCTTAGCTTTCCCATAGCCTCGCTGTTTTCAAGCCCGTCTATCTCATCAATCAGGCTTTCGCTTCGTATCACCTTAACGTCTCCGCTGAAATGGTTCGGATCCGGCACTACCAGAGTACCCTCGGTCCCATATATCTCCAGCTTTGGCAGATTGGAAAGCCATATGTCAAAACTCATGTTAATATTGGCAACCGTACCCTGTTCAAAACGCATGATTCCGCTGTATTGGGTCGGTACCTCCACTTTTATTTTTTCACCCTGACGCGGCTTGCTGTATATCATCCTCTCCTCAAATGCTTTTGAGGTAAAGCAGCCCGTTGAAACTACCGGCCCAAGCAGGGATACAAGGGCGGTAATATAATAAGGTCCCATGTCCATCATCGGACCGGCACCTTTCTTATAATAAAAATCCGGCGACGGATGCCAGGTTTCTGTTCCGTGAGAGATCATGTTTGCCGTCGCTGCCACCGGTTTTCCGATCCAGCCGTCATCGATCAGCTTACGGCAGGTCTGAAGTGCGGAGCCTAAAAACGTATCCGGGGCACAGCCGATAAGCAATCCTTTTTCTGCCGCCAGTGCCTGTAATTCTTCCACTTCCTCTGTCTTAAGAGCCAGAGGCTTCTCGCAGTAAACATGTTTTCCGGCCGACAAAGCCCGTTTATTAACCTCATAATGTGATGCCGGTATCGTCAGGTTCAGAATAATATCGATATCCTTTGCAGCCAGTATCTCCTCTGCGGAGCAGACCTCGGGAATCTGATATCTTGCCGCCGTATCCTTTGCTTTCTCGGGAAAAAGATCGGCACATGCGACAACCTTCAGCTTATGAAAATATTTGCTTATATTGTTCAGGTATGCATTAGATATAACTCCGCAGCCTATAATTCCGATTCTAATTTGTTTCATGACTTTCACATGCCTTTCGCTTTAATATGATTACATTCCAGGATAACGGACATAGCCTGGTAAGGATTGTTTCCCCTTCCTTCGTATCGCCGTTCTGGCATTGCGGGATAACATGGTCCGGGTCATCCTTTGTATTCGTTTCAAATGCACTGCGGGCAGTCAGGACAACGTGCTTGTCCACCTCATAATCCGAGAACCCGCCTGCCTCTATCTCAAGTATCAGGGAATCTTCCATGCTTCTGTTAATTGCAAAGACGCAAAGCCGATCCTTTTGAACCGTCGCAGCGGCATCCAGGACAGGTACGTCCGTAAAATCTATCGTATCATACTTTGGTGTCTCAAGTATAAGCGGCACCAGTGATTTTCCCCGGCCGTACTCCGAAAAGGTCTTATAGGTATAATACGGCGGAAGAACCCAGCAGCCTCCCATGTTCTCCGTCCGGATATGGGATATGCAGTTTACCATTTCCGACATGCAGGCAATCTTCACTTTATCGCTGTTTCGCAAAACGGATAAAAGCATACCTCCCAAAGTCAATGCATCGCCCATATTAAACTGGTCTTCCAGCAGCTTGGGAGCGTACTGCCACCGTTCCGCCTCATAACGTTCCTTTCCGAACACTCCGTGCCAGGTATTAAATTCATCAAAGGAAAGGTATACCTTCTTCGGGCTCCTTACCTTTGCCTGTACATAATCCAAAACCGACCCTGCTTCTTTCAGAAACTTTTCCGTTATCAGAGGCTTTGCAAGGAAATTGCGCATATCATGCTCCGTGTCGGAGAGGTAGTTATGTATGGAGATATAATCCGTATATTCATAAGCGATTTCCAATGCTTCCGCATCAAAGGCAGGAAACGTAGCCAGCGTCGGCGACGAGCTTCCGCAAATCACCGTCCTGATCTGCGGGTCCAGCAGGCGGATTGCCTTGGCGGTCTCACGGGCAAGCAGTCCGTATTCCCGTGCCGGCTTCTGCCCGATCTGCCAGCGTCCGTCAATCTCATTGGTCAGGCACCAGTATTTAATACCGTGGGGCTTGCGGTAACCGTGGCTGATTCTTAGATCGCTCCAATAGGTTCCTTTTGGAAAATTGCAGTACTCCACGCAATCCATAGCTTCAAGAACACCCCGTGTGGCAAGATTTAAGGTCATCATAATCTCAGAATGATTCCGTTCCGACCAATCAACAAATTCGTTAATGCCGAACTGGTTCGGTTCAATGGAAAACCAGGCCGGGTCAGCTCTAAACGGCCTTTTATCCTTTGGCCCGATGCTGTCCTCCCAACGGTAGGTCGATACATAATTACCACCCGGAAAACGGTTAATTTTCAGGTTCAAATCTCTTGTTTTCTCCAGGACATCCGTTCTGAAACCGGTCTCATCTGCAAGCGGATGTCCGGGCTCATAAAGACCGTGATAGATGCATCTGCCTAACGGCTCCACAAAGGATCCAAAGCACTTATCATCTACCTCCGAGATAATAAAATCCTTGTCTAGTCTTAGTTTTGCTTTATTTGTATTCATTTTTATACCCCTTGCATGTTACCGCATGCGGCGTTCCTTTCTCTTATTTCAATAATCAAAGGGTTCTTGGTTTACCGTCATAGTCAAAGAAAATGCCGGCATCGGTACGGCCGGTATACTGTTTGCCGACGTTATAGATACCTCTTGCCGACTCGATAGGCTCCACGGTTGCGTTTGCACCGCCCATGCCGGTCTTCATCCAGCCCGGATGAATTGCCAGCATTTTGATATTCCGGGGCTTAAGATACCTCTGGAGCAATACAGTCTGCATGTTGACACCTGCCTTGGACATGCAGTAGTCATAGCGGTTGATATAATTGGGATTGTGCGCAGTCAGAGAACCCGCCTCGGAAGATATGTTAATAATGAGTTTGTCTTCACTTTTTTCAACAAAGTCCAATAATGCTTTCGTAATACGTAACGGCCCCAGCGTGTTGATATCAAACACCTTAAGTGCCTGATCGATATCAAAGTCTTCGATTACCTTAGCGCTGTTGGGGGGCAGAATACCTGCCGCATTAATTATGACATCCAGCGTATCCGTATGCTTTTTCAGGTCCCGT
>JAEWSD010000066.1 GCA_023398615.1 Bacillota bacterium | reverse complement strand
AACCGGTAAACGCCATTTACCGCTATGCACCGCCCAAGCTGCGTGTCTGCGCCTACGCCAGAGTCAGCAGCGATTCGGCAGATCAGCTGAATTCCTTTTCCGTGCAGATGGAGCATTACACCTCCCTAATTGCCGGAAATGACGAATGGGATCTGGTGGACATTTATGCCGATGAGGGCATCACCGGAACCCGGTCGGATAAGCGGGAGGAATTCCAGCGGATGCTTTCCGACTGCAGAAAGGGCAAAATCGACCACATCCTTGTAAAGTCCGTTTCCCGGTTTGCAAGGAATATCCACGACTGCCTCTCCACCGTCCGAGAACTGAAAGCCATCGGCATCGAGGTGGAATTTGAGGAAGATGGTCTCAAGACAGCAGATATGCACGATGAGATGATGATTGGAGCCTTCAGCTCCATCGCTCAGGAGGAATCCACCTCTATCTCCAACAATATGCGCTGGAGCTACGCCCGGAGGATGCAAAACGGCAACTTCACTTGCTGCTGCGCTCCCTACGGATACGACCTTGCAGATAATATCCTGATTCCCAATCCCAAGGAAGCCCCGGTCGTGCGCCGGATATTCGGGAGCTACCTCTCCGGCAAGAGCATGGATCAGATCGCAACCGAACTGAACGCCGAGGGCATCCCCTGCAAGAACGGCGAGATAAAATGGCTATATACCGCAGTCAGCTATATCCTCAAAAGTGAGCGTTACATTGGCGATGCTCTGCTGCAGAAATCCTACACCACCGACACCATGCCCTTTCAAACCAAGCGCAACAAGGGGGAGCGTGACCGCTATTACATCACTGGTTCCCATCAGCCGATTATCAGCCGGTCGGAATTTGAGCAGGTACAGCAGCTGATGAAAACCCGTAACGCCCTCTGCCCAAGCAAGGGGCGTGGCGGGCAGTACGCTTTCTCACAGAAAATCAAGTGCGGAAAATGCGGTACGAACTTCTCCCGCAGGGTGACCAACGGCAAAACCTATTGGGTCTGCCACAGACACTTCCGCAGCAAGGAGCTTTGCGAAATCCGCCAAATCCGGGATGATGCTATTATGCAGGCATTTATCCGAATGGTTAACAAATTAAAACAGAACAGCCGCTATATTTTATCCCCCGCTTTAACACAGCTGATGGATCTCAAATCCAAAATCACCATGAGCGATGTAAAAGTCGGCAGCATCAACAAAGAAATAGCGGAACTCACCAAGCAGAGTCTGGTACTGAATCGTCTCAGGACGAAAGGTTACATGGACTCTGCTATTTTTATGCAGAAAAATAATGAAATCAACCAACAGCTCGACCTCCTAAAGCGCAACCGCCGTAGACTTCTGGAAAGCGATGCGGATGATGAGATGATCTCCGAATGCAGGCTGCTGATTGAGTTAATGGAACAAGGAATGCCGTACCTGACCAATTTTGACGAAGCCCTGTTTCACAGCATTGTCAATCAGATTGTTGTTACCAAGCAGGATAAGATGAAATTCTGCCTGCTCGGTGGGTTTACCTTCACCGAGCAGCTGCCAAAGGAGGTGTTCGGGCGATGAAGAAAAACCGATATCTTCCTTTCGGTTACCACATCCAAAACGGTGTGCTGTGCATCCATGAAGCGGAGGCCGCTGTGGTACGGCAGGTTTTCGAGGATTACCAAGCCGGAATGTCCTATCGCCGGATTGCTGAAAGCCTCACCGCCAAAGGTGTCCCCTATATGGAGAACCGCACCGACTGGAACAAGCACATGGTCAAGCGGATGCTGGAAAATTCACGCTACTGCGGCAGGGATGACTTCCCGCCGATTATTCCTGCCGACACGTTCGGGGCTGTGACCGCCCTAATCGAACAGAAAAGCCAAGGAGAGCCTTTATCCGAGGAATTGGACAGCATCCGCAGTAAAGCGATTTGTGGGGTTTGCGGAGCCAAGTACACAAGGGATGGACGAAGCAAGAATTATGAAGCGTGGTGTTGCTCCGCAGAGGGGCGCATTACACCGAAACGCATCACCGACCAAGCCCTGCTGAACAGCGTAACAGCAATCCTGAACACAATTATCCTTGAACCGAGCCTGCTGGAGCTTCCTTCCCCGCACCGGGAGAATTATTCCCTTGATGTTGCCCGGATGGAAAACCAAATCAACCGGGAGCTAGAAAAAAGCGAGGTGGACAGCGACTACACTAAGCTGCTGATATTCGGCTGCGCCGCCGCAAAATATGAGGTCTGCGCCGATACGGAGCCGGAATACTTAACCCGCCGGTTGCTGGAGATATTCGAGAAACAGCCGCCGCTGGATGCCTTTTCAATTCAATTATTTGAGGATACCGTCAAGCTGGTGGTCATTGATGCGGACGGCGGCCTGTGGCTGCGAATGATCAACGGAAAGCTAATTCAAAATCAGTCAGGAAAGGAGTAACCGCCATGCAAATGCAAACTTTAACACCCATACAGAAAAGGGTCGATGTGATCCCCGCCAATATTCTTTTAACCAAGTCCAATGCCAGAAAGAGAAAGCTCCGTGTGGCGGCCTACTGCCGAGTCAGTACCGAACAGGAAGAACAGCAGTCCAGCTATGCTGCGCAGATTGCTTATTATACCGATAAAATTAGCAAAAACAAGGATTGGGAGCTTGCCGGTATTTTTGCCGATGAGGGCATCACCGGAACCAGCGCCAAGAAGCGCACCGAGTTTCTCAAGCTCATGGCACTGTGCGAAAAAGGCAAAATCGATATGGTGCTGACCAAATCTGTCTCCCGGTTTTCCAGAAACACGCTGGATGCCATCGGGTATATCCGAAAGCTCAAGGCAAAGGGTATTCCCATCATCTTTGAAAAAGAGGGCATCAACACGATGGAGATGGCCAGTGAAATGGCGCTATGCTTTCTCAGCGGCTTTGCGCAGGCTGAGAGCGAATCCATCAGCCGCAACGTGACATGGGGCAAGCGTCAGAGCTTCAAAAGCGGAAAGGTTCCCTTTCAATACTCCCGTCTGCTGGGTTACGAAAAAGGCGAGGACGGTCAGCCCCAAGTAGTGCCGGAGGAAGCGGAAACCGTCAAACGGATTTTCAGAAGCTATTACTCCGGTGCCAGCGTCCGAAAAATAAAGGAATCGCTGGAGGCAGACAACATTCTCTCCCCCACCGGAAAGCAGGAATGGTCGGTTGGTGTACTGCAATATATGCTCCGCAACGAGCGATACATCGGAGATGCCCTGCTGCAAAAAACCTATGTGGTTGATTGTTTAACCAAAGAAACCCGGAAGAACAACGGTGAAATCCCCCAGTATTATGTTACCGGAAACCATGAGTCGATTATTTCAAGGGATTTATTTAACCTTGTGCAGGAGGAAATCGCCCGGAGAGCCGGGAAACGCAAGGTAGCCAAAAAAACGGTGAAAACTGAAAAAGGGAAATACAGCAGCAAATACGCCCTGACCGAGCTTCTCTGCTGCGGTGACTGCGGTACGCAATATCGCCGGGTGACTTGGGCGAGGAACGGCAAGAAAAAGGTGGTCTGGCGTTGTATCAACCGCTTGGAATACGGCACAAAATACTGCAAGGAATCCCCTACCATTGAGGAAAGCCGGTTACACCAAGCCATTGTCATCGCCCTGAACCGGCTGGATGAGGATAAGGCTGATGTGATCGAAACTCTCAAGGCTGGCCTGCAGCTTGCCATCGGTACGCAGGATGATGACTGCTTCAATGAAGTAGCTGTCCAAAACCGTATCGCCGAACTGCAGAGCGTGATGATGGATTTGGTGGAACTCAGCTCCAAGTCCAGCGCCGGGGCAGATTACTTCGATGCAAAGTTTGAGGAAATCGCAGCGGAGATAAAGGGGCTGCAGGGGCAGCTTGGTGAACACCAAGAACAGACCATGCTCGCCCAAAACACACAAGCCCGAATCCATGAGCTGCTTTACACGCTGGAACATATTGACCTTAGCGTTAAGGAATATCGTGATGATGTAGTCAAGGGGATTATTACCAAGGTGGTGGTTTTATCCGCTGACCGAATTCGAATCACTTTTGATAACAATATGGAGATGGAGCAGGAGCTACCTAGTGAATAGAGAAACCTATGGATTTTGGGGTGGCTTTTTCAGTTGATTTTTTCATTCTTATATAAAGCATTTAATAAGTAGCGTGAAGAGTTAAAAGTTGATACGTTTAGTATTGAAAGTGATATAAAATCTTTCATAAATAATACTATTTGATTGTGTTATGTGCTTGGATATGGTATTATAATTAGGTATGCATTTATGCGGCTGGAGGTGTTTTTATGGCACTTAGTTACAATAAACTTTGGAAATTGTTGATTGACAAGAATATGAACAAGGTCGCATTAAAAGACCAAACGGGTATTGGCCCCTCCACTCTTTCTAAATTGACAAGAAATAAAAGGGTTAGCATGGAGGTTCTTGAAAAGATATGTAGAGAACTGGATTGCAACATTGGCGATATTGTAGATTATGTTAAAGACTAGACAGGATGGAGATTATATAGTCATGGATAATAATATAAATAGCTTAGAAATGATGAGCAAAGAGGAACTTCTCGATTTTGCTAAAAGAATGATTAACGGTGGCATCACTCTATCTTTTAACGGAAAGCGTACAGCTCAAGTGATTGAGAGGAAAGTCATGCCTCGCATAGTTAAAGTGGATAAAAAACTTAGTTTTAACGATCATAATCTTGATGTGAATAATATTATAATCGATGGAGAAAATCTTCAAGCGATGGTAACCCTTTATAAATATAAGGGACAGATAGATTTAATTGTTACAGATCCTCCTTATAACACGGGAAAAGATTTCAGGTATAATGATAAGTGGGACACTGACCCCAATGACCCGGATCTTGGAGAAATTGTTACATTAGACGATGGTTCTAAGCATACAAAGTGGATGAAATTTATGCTTCCAAGAATTCAGATGATGAAATCCATGTTAAAGTCTAATGGCGTTTTAGCAATTTGTATTGATGAGCGTGAGTTTTTTCATCTTGGGATGTTACTCAATGAAGTGTTTGGAGAGGAAAACAGAATTGGTATTATTAATTGGCAGAAATCGTATTCGCCTAAGAATGATAGCAAACATGTGTCTACTGCCACTGAATATGTCTTGGTTTATGCAAAAGACAAAACAGCTACCAAAACAAATCTAATGCCACGTGAACAAAGTATGGATTCAAGATATTGGAACCCTGATAATGACCCTTTGGGTGTTTGGAAAAAGAATGGTGACGCTACAGTCGCCACTCCTACGGAAAAAGATAGGTATGGAATTCAATCTCCATTTACCGGTGCCATTCATTACCCCGGAAAAAGGGCTTGGTTAAATCCAAAAAAGAAAATGAAAGAATGGCTGAAGGCATGGGGGGCTGAATATGTTGAGAAAGACCTTAAAGATGGTCGAGCCAAAGCTCTTGTAATTAGCAAAGCCGCATTACCCACCATTCCTCAAGACATGGATTTAAATGATTTTCCAGTCATAGAATCGGAGGAAATTTTCAATCATCTTTCAATTATTAAGTCACGAAAAAAAGCAGAAAATGTGCTTAATAATATGGTGTGGCCTATTCTTTACTTTGGCACAAATGGTTATGGGAGGCCCTCCTTAAAACGACATTTGAATTTTGTAAAAAAAGGAAAAGTCCCTATGACCTATTGGGCTGATGAAGACTATGACGAACCTATGGTTCTGGGAGCACAATCATGGGATCATGAAGAGTCCGGGCATAGCCAAGCGGGTATTAACGAACTAGACGCAATACTTGGAAAAGGCCACAACTTTGAAACTGTTAAACCTTTAAAACTAATAAAAAAGATTATACATCTTTGGTGTCCAGAAAATGGAATTATTCTTGATCCGTTTGCTGGATCTGGTACCACAGGACATGCTGTTCTTGAATTAAATGAAATGGCAGATACAAAGAGGTCTTTTATTTTAATCGAAAAAGGAGAGGCGAAAGATAAATACGCCCGAACTTTAACAAGGGAACGTGTTAAAAGAGCAATTACAGGCGAAAGAGCCAATAAGGACGGAACAGTTGAAAAATTGGAAAACGGATTAGCTGGAGGCTTCGCATATTGGATTTTAGATAAAAAGGTAGACGCTAAAGCTATTCTTGAAATGAAGCGTGAAGAACTTATAGATGTCATTACAACATCTCACTGGGAAGATGATAAAAGGAAGGCTACCAGTGTTATTGAGAGGGTAAATAAGGATTACAAGTATTTGGTTGGTAAAAATATTTTAAATGAAGGCTTCTTCATTATTTGGAACGGTAAGGATTCCGTTGGTGAATTAAACCAAAATACCTATATGGAACTATTAGCGGAGGCAAAAAAAGAAGGTGTCAATACGCCATTCCATGTGTATGCAAGATACCAAGTTTATCAGACACCTAAAGTAAGATTTTATCAAATACCTGATAAAGTACTTATGCACCTAGGCCTCAATGAAAATAGCGATAGATATAATAATGAGGAGGATTAAAAGTGGAGCTAAAAAAATTTCAGATAGATGCATCAGAAATGCTTGCGGCTAGACTTGCCGATTATTTAAAAAATCCGTTAATGAGGACAAAAGATGAGATTCTCCCTTTTTATCAAAACTTATCATCAGTAACTGGTTCCGGTAAAACACTTATTCTTGCCGACTGTATTGAACAGATAAGGGCATATTTGAGTACACAACCTGTAATATTGTGGTTATCAAAAGGGAAAGTTGTTGTGAGCCAAACTTTAGATAACCTTTCTAATGGCAAGTATACAGAGAATATTCCTAATTTCGATGTTAAACCTTTGTTAGATTGTAAAGAACGGAACTTGCAGGATGATAAGAAGGGATTAATCTTAATAGCTACCGTAGGTAAGATTAATCAGAAGGATAAGGAAGAAGGAGATAGACAGGTTTTTCAAACAGGTTTTGATAATGCTGATAGCTCTTTATGGGACATGCTTAAAAAGCGACAGTCCTTTGTTGGAGTGAAAAGAGACTTAATAATTGTTTATGATGAAGGTCATAATTTATCAGACCAGCAAACACAGATACTACTTGATTTATCACCTACAGCCTTAATTGCTGCAAGCGCAACAACTAAGGTTCCAAAGGCTTTGGAATGGTATATTGCACGTCTAAAAAAAGAAAAAAGTTTGAAAGATAGCGATTTAGTTGTTGCTGTAAGTAACAAAGAAGTTGTTGATAGTGGCCTTATTAAAAAGCATATATCATTGGGTGGTTATTTAACGCCTATGGAATTAGCAATCAATAACTTATTAGAGGATATGAAAGAAACAGAAGAAGCAACAAAAAAATACGATTGTAGGTTCTTGCCAAAGGCTATATATGTGAGTGATACAAATATGTTGCTTGCTACTTCTGAGGTTGATAATCACTTGGTACCTTTTAATGAAAGGCGAGCAAGACCAATAAAAATATGGAGGCACCTGGTTGAACAGGGGGTTGTTCCAGAGGAAATTGCAGTATACTGTAATTTGAGATTTGATAAAAGATTTCCGAAACCTGATAATTTTAACTTATTTAGTGGCGGCGATAACGATTATGAAGAGTTCACAAAAGGCAGCTTTAGGCACATAATATTTAACCAATCGCTCCAAGAAGGGTGGGATGACCCTGCTTGCTATTTTGCATACATTGATAAAGACATGGGGTCAAGTACTCAGGTAACTCAGGTGATTGGTAGAGTTTTAAGGCAACCTAACGCTACTCACTATCCAGATGATAAGTTGAACATGGCTAGCTTTTACATAAAAACAGACGAAAAGGATGTTTTTAAATCAATACTAGAAGAAGTTAGAAAAACGTTATCCATTGATATTCCGGAAATTTCAATATCTTATCATATTGGTAGCGGTAAAAATAAGGTAAAGCCTACGGAGGCACCAAGGTATCATGTTGAGGTGCCTGACATTGCTATTGTGTCAAATAGAGCTATGTCCGAAATCAAGAATGTAATTGATAAGATGATAGACTATTCAACAGATAATATGAATACTATTGGTGAGGGCAGTACTATTAAGGTTATAACTGACATTGGTTCTAACGAAGATGGACGAGAAGTTGCAACAGCAACAGCTCATAGTAATAAGGTTACTGTACGTTGGATTTTCAAAAGAGAACTTGATAAATTAGCAAAGAACGCTATAACCATTTGTGATATATCAGCACCTAAATTTGATGCTCTTGTTGAATATAATAGCAATGCAGCGTCTTATGTAAAAGAAGAAGCTGCAAAGATTGCGGAAATCTATAGGCAAAATTCAATCATCATGCAGAATCCTCTGGACACCGTACCAGTAGGAGAAGTTATTATCAGTGATGAAAACATAGAATTTAATAATTCTGTGCATGCAAGATACAGCGATTTTAACGCCTTTGAATTGGAGTTTGCAAAGGCACTTGATAAGACCGGATTAGTTTGGATGAGGAATCCTAAAAACGGCGTTTTGAAAATAAAACTATTGGATGGAAAAGGTACCGATACTTTTAATCCTGACTTTATAGTTTGGACAGAGAATACGGTGTATGCTCTTGATACAAAAGGTGACCATTTAATTCATACAGACAGTGCACGGAAACTATTCTATCTTGAAAAGGCGTGCGCTGGTAAAGATTTGGTAATCAAGTTGATAAGCGAAAAGAAGTATAACATTCACAGTCAGGTTACGGATCAAAATGGATATACTGTCTGGCAACTGAAGCAAGGCCAAATTTCACCAATGACATGTTCTACTATTATGGAAGCTGTGAATATTTGCATCTCTGACTAGAAAGATACCGTAGTTGTAAAATTCAAAATGTCTGCATCTATTTTAACCTAATGACACAAGCTTATCAGGCTGAAATAGATGCAAAAGTGTATCTGTTTCAGCTTGATTTTTTATGTTATACATCGAAGAAGTTTTTAGGAAAAGAGCACTATTTGGTATAATTTCTTGTTTTTGTATACTAACACATCATGGCCAAAAATATAAATTCATTGTTTTTAATCGTGCGGCAGTTGTAGAGTTTTTGAAAAGCAAAATATAAACAAAATATTCATTTTCTTCATTGCATCTTTTTTGACTGAATCATTCACAAGCCTTTAGTAAAGCCCGTTTTCGGGTTTTACTTTTTTCTGGAGTGTCGTTTTATTGCACTGTTCTCAAAAATGGTGACAAAATCGTGGTGACATGTCACCACAAGCTGATTGGTGAATATTCATCGAATACACTTCCTCTGAATACTGTGGCGATATTTTGGTGACAACATCCGCTAAATACCTGCAAAGAGCCATACGGAGATATAAAGGGATAATCCATAGCTCTCCATATCGCGGTTCCTTTTCTTGGGTTTTTTTGCTTCCTGTATGGCTGCTTGCTTCGGATGCAGGGCCAAAAACAAGGCTTGCAGAAAAAATTTTCTCTACAAGCCTTGTGTAAGCAGATGTGGTAGAACTGCCCTGTTAAACCAGCATCAATAGAACCATGCCGATTGTTATTCGACTTCCAGCCTAATTTCTCCGCTTTCAATCTTTTTCAAGATGTCTTGCCACTGCTCCGGCGTAAACTTGCTCTCGTCGGAGAGATTGACCGAAATTAGCGTTTCTTGCCCCGTATAAATCGGAATGGTTCCGTCAATTTTTTCCGACGACAAGGTTGGCGCTTTTTTAGCAAGAGGTTCCGGAGCCATTGGGATTTCCTCTATGCCTTTCGGTGATACTGTTTCACCTTTCTCACTGGGCATAACACCTAAATTAGGAGTATTTTCCGCAGCTAAAGCAGCGACGGCTGTTCCGATACTTGCGATTGCTACGATTGCTACGACAGCAAAAACCGCAATATGCTTCTTCATTTTCTTAACATTTAACAACATGGTTAATCTCCTTTCGATGTGCTTTTTGCTCTCACATAGGGAAGAACAAAAAGCCGTGTTCATGCCGGAATGGTTATCCAGCGTGTTCAAGATGGCTTCGCCATAAAGTTTTCTTTCCGCATGGGACATTTCCGCTGCCAACACCTCGTCACAGGCCAACTCGCTCCATGTGCTTACATCCTTACGCAGAACATGCACCAAAGGATTAAACCAATGCAGCGTGGACGCAAGCAAAGCAAACATTTTCACCCATAAATCCTTACGTTTCAGGTGCATTAGCTCATGGGTCAAGACCAGCTTCAAGTCAATTCCGGATATGCTGCAAGCTGGCAGCAGTATCATGGGACGGCGCAGCCCCACAAGCATAGGGCTTGTGATTTTTGGGTTCAGCATGAGTTGTACATCACCGTGGATGCCCAACGTCACATTGCATGAGAAAAGCAGGGCGGCCGCGGTATCTTCCGGTACGGGAATACTATTTTTCCGAAGCTGCTTGCCAAATCTGCGGTAGCAATAGAAATGCCATCCGGCAAACACCATTACTCCCACAAGCCAAATAAGCAAGGCTGCTTCCATTACTTCAAACGTGAAGTGCTTCTCCATCAGGGAATCCACTGCATCCACAAAACCGTTTAATGGTAGTGCTTTCTGGATAATAGACGGTTCGACAGTATAGATTTCTATGATAGGCTGAACTAAAGGGAGCTTTCCGGCAAAGAGAAAAACAGGTATGAGAAAAAAAGTGATTGCCATTTTCCCAATTCCGTATTGCCACTTAGCAGGGAAGATTTTCGCCGTTACAGGTCGAAGCATCAGCATCAACCCGACAACCACGCTTCCCGCAATAGACATAGCAAGAAGATTTGACAACAGATTACCCATTTTTCTCACCTGCCTTTTCCGCAAACCAACGCCTCAATTCGGCTATTTCATCCTTCGTCAGTTCTTTACCGTCATAGAGTGTTGTCAGGAAGTTTTTGACCGAACCTTCATACAGCGTTTCCAACAGGCTCTTTGCTTCTTGGCTCCGGTATTCCTCCGGCGACATGCAAGGCTCATAGATATTCGTGCGGCCCTGTTGTTTGGTGGAAATCAGGACACCTTTCTCAACCAGCCGTGCCAAAAAGGTTGCCATTGTTTGCCCTTTCCATTCCTTGCCCTTATCCCGTGCAAAAATCTCAAGCAGTTCGCCGGAAGTAATGGGATGGCCGGATACCCAGATAATCTGCATCACTTCCATTTCCGTGTCCGATAGTTTTTGAAAATTGGTCATAGTGTACACCCTCCGTTCATTGCCGCACGTCTGCGACAGTTTTACTACAATCATGTAGTGATTTTATTTTACTACGATGGTGTAGTGACGTCAAGAGAAATAATAAAAAAATTTCTTATAAAGACTTCCATCAATGAGAGAAGTTCCGTTTCAGACACCCGGCCTGCCGTAAAACACATGCTCGCTTGGCATATATCACCAGCCCAAAAATAAGCATCCTATCAATTCAGCTTAATAGGATGCCAATTTTTTACACATATTTGTTGTTTCACTGAGTTAACATAAAGCTGTCCCGCAAACACAATGCCCCAAAGCCCAGCGTCGGGTTCGGATAAACCCGTTCTATGCTTAAGTGCCTGGCGCCGGCAATCAGATATGCCTTCATTTTCTCGCCGTACATATAGGGATCATTGCCATTTACGATCCCCCATTCCATCATTAAAGCTACGCTTCCTGTTACAAACGGTGTGGCCATAGAGGTTCCGGACATGGTCGTATAGCCTCCGCCCGGAGAACAGGAGGTAATATCCACTCCCGGCGCGACCAGATCCGGTTTTACCAAGGTATCACCTCTCGGATATCCACGCCCTGAGAAGAAGGCCAGACTGTCGGTATGGGCATTATAGGCACCTACCGTAATGGCTCTGCTTGCCGTTGAGGGTATGGTAAGGGTGGTTTCCTCAGTCGGCCTTAAAAATCTTGTCTCGGGGTTTAAGACACCGCCGGAAGGCAGCCACATGTCATAATTGCCGACGACAATATTCCTTGGGACCAATTCCACCTTCCAGATTCCCGATTCCACATAGCTGTTCCTGGGCAGAAACTCAAGGTAAATCTCCTGCTGGCTGCTATAGGGCAACGGCTCCCCGTAATACAGAAATATCTCCGTTTGTCCTATGGAAAATTGCTGTGTTCCCAGGCGCTCCGGTATCGGGCCGACTCTTGTGTTACCGGGGGATATCAATGTGATCTCAAACTGATCGTAAAAATTCTTCCATATCTGAAGATTAAATGTGCTTTCATAAGCCCCCACTCCTATCTCTATCACGTGGGGTGTGCCGACCGGAGGATTGCTCAATATCCCGCTGGTGTGCCGTCCTACCGCGCCTTCGTTTCCGGTGCCGATGGCAATGTTGACCCTCCAACGGTTGGTGATATCTGAAATATAGCTTTCCAGCAGGGAATTTCCGTCATGGGCGCCATAGTTATTACCGAAGCTTAAATTAATGGCAAGCGGCATATTCAGCTCGATACCTCTGCGTATCACAAAATCGATTGCTTCCATCAGCTGTGTTGTCCTGGGAAAGGAACCGCCCACCGATATTCCGAGTTTTACGACAATCAGTTCGCTTTCCGATGCGATGCCACGGTTTAATCCATTGCTTGCACGGCCGTTTCCTGCTGCTATTCCGGCAACATGTGTTGGGTGTTTCAAAAATATATTCATTTTTATTGTACATATTTAGCAACATAAGTAAAAAAATTATATGTTCCAATGTATGTGCACGTCTTGATCACCGTACATGTCTTTTTCGCCGACCGTAACATAATCGATAAAATCAGTCACGATTTCAGTTGTCAGTTCTTCAAAATCAGCATATTTTTTAGCTAGAGTTAAAACACTTGGTTTTTCCACATTAATAACTTCAAGAGCATGAATCTCACTTTTTAGTTTTGAGTATTTTGCTTGCTGTTCATATATTATACTATTAATTTTTTCCCTATGCATAACGTACTCATCTTCACTGATAAATTTCCTTACTTTATCCATGTACAGTTCAGACAGCATATCTTTCTTTTCTTGTATAATTCGGCTGATATTATTTAAATCTTTAGTTTTTACCTCGATTGTATTGTCAGCATCAGACATACTTTTCAATCTCTCCGCAAGATAGTTCTCGTTATTATCATTCAGAACAGAATCAATTAGCTTATGTATCTCGTCCGCAACCATATCTTTAAGCCGATTTAATTTTACCGAATGCGGTGTACACATTTTATTTCTCGTTTTATTTGCCAACCGGCACCTTAGGTAGCGGTTCTCTTGACTGCTGCTCCCGCCCGTTTTAATTAAAGTCGAACCGCACTCCGGGCATTTAACCTTACCAGCAAGACAATAAGCCTTATGCTTTTTGTTTCCCTTACCATCATCTCCACTAACAGTACGCTTTGATTTAAGCATATTCTGAGCTTGGTAAAATGTGTTTTTATCGATAATGGCTTCGTGATTATTTTCTTTAACAACCCATTCACTTTCAGGAGTTTTGACCACTTTTTTACTTTTATAGCTTAGTTTTCTTTCTTTGGCTTGCGTAAGTATACCTATATAAGTATTATTGGTTAGAATATTCCTTACCGTCGTTGTACCCCATACTCCTAATTTAGATGTTGCAGATGTAGCATTTGGGTTCTTATATGAATATCCTAAGCTTTGCTTATAGGCCGTTGGAGTTGGTACTTGAGACTCAGTCAGAATATAACAAATCCTTTTTATACTATATCCTTGAATGTATAAATCATAAATCTGCCTGACAACTTTAGCAGTTTCTTCATCGATAATTATTTTATGCCGGTCAGAAGGGTCCTTTTTGTAGCCATATGGTGCAAATGCACCAAGAAATTGACCATCCTCCATCTTTTTCCTAAAAACAGATTTGATATTATCAGATAATTCTTCAAGATACCATTCATTTACGAGTCCGTTAATCTGTCTGGCTTTCTTATTTCCTTTAATATTGGTATCTACATTATCAACTACTCCAATAAATCTGATACCCCATTCAATAAAAAAACCATGAATGTATTTTTCTACCACTTCCATTTCCCTGGTAAATCTGCTTTGTGTTTTACATATAATTACATTGAATTCTCCATTTTCAGCATCCCTTAACATCTTATTCCATTCAGGCCTTTCTTTATCTGCACCGGAATAATCATCATCACTATAGGTTTTACAAATTTGCATGTCATGTGCCATTGCATAATCCATAAGAAGTAATTTTTGATTCTGTATACTCTCACTATCATCTCCTTTGTTTAATTTATCCGCGTCTTCTCTCGATAATCTGCAATAAATTGCTGCTTTATCCATATCTTTCACCCCTTTCTTGTAAAAAGAGGTTAGATATCCGCCTCATAGTATAAGTAAATAGATGTCTAACCTATTAACTAACTGTTCTTCTTCCTAATCATTTTTACTATTATCTGTAAAACTTCTTGTTCTCTTTTTTCTTTATTCTGTTCTTTATAATGGTTATGTATCACTAATTTCCCCATCTAATCAGCCCCATTTATGCTTATTAGATTATATTGGTTATTCATGCCGTTTATAACTAGGAAAGAAAAAGGACAGTTACCTGCCCTTATGTTTCTCTTTCCTTTTCTGCTGTTTCAGTTCAAATTGAAATTGTTTCTCAGCCTCTCTTTGTTCACGAGAATGATTTTTTCTTTCCATTTTCCCCTGTTCCTGTTGAAGTTTCAGAGCTAGTTGTGATTTAGTTCCAATGCCCACATTGTCTACCTGTTTTTTAACTTCTCTCTGCAGCCGTTTTGGATTAATCCTTTCCTTACTTTCTTGTTCAGTAATAACAGAAGGACTGAAGCGAAGATTATAGTAATTTCTCAACACAAATTCCTGAACTTCATAGTCTTTAGGCTCAGCCCCGAATGTTATCTTACATACGGAAAGTTTGCTACTAAATCAGCGATTCTCTCACCGATTGCTTTCTTATTCTGTGGATGTAGATCCGTTGCAGAGCCGACATCACCGGACACGACCATATACGCGTTGTCTATGGACTGCGCTTTCTCCTGCTCCTGTCGGATTGCAGCCCAACCGATACCATCCTTATCGTTTGGATCCTCATAGCAGGCAATCTGTACATAGTACACAGGAAACTTAGGGTTCTTCATCTGACTTCTGAATTGCTCAACTAATGTCTTGAATTTCTTATAGTATCCTTCCGGATGACTGATGTTACTCTCACCCTGATACCAAAGCAGACCTGCCACCTTATAGTCCATCAGCGGTGCAAGCATGGCATTATAGACTCCGTAAGGCAGATACTCGTAGAACGTATTCGCAAAGAAACCGTACTTGGAGAATGGGCCTTTGCTGAATTCCCATACACCCATCAGGTCATAGGTGGTTTCCTCTACCTGAAGTGTATAGTCTAACTTCTCCCAGAATCTGCAGACGCCATTGGTGACAATCACCTTCACGACAATCTCATTCTCCCCTTCATGAAGAAGCTCTTTTGGCACCACATACCGTCTTGGTGGGTACTGGTACTCTGTCTGTCCGACTAACTTTCCGTTCACGTAGGTATAGTCAGCTTCAATAATGAGGCCAAGCTTTAATATCGCATTCTCTTCCGGCTGTTTTGGAAGGTTTACTTTCCTGCGAAAGGTATAGATGCCCGCCTGCTCCTTATCATTCTCCCACCACAATGGAATAACCGTTCGTTTTACTTGTTGCTCCGGCATGCTACGATCCTGAATGAGCAGTTGACTAACCCTCTCCTGCCAGCTTGTCAGGTCTCGATCTGTCTTTGCCTTCATTGCCTGCTTATCATAACAAATCTCATCTAAAGATATCTTCCGGAACTTCTCGGCATTCTCCTTCGTCAAAAAGGATTCAATAGGGCAACCCGGTACAGCTGTCTGAATCAAGCCAATAGGAACACCATTCTGCTCGTACAGCTTCTTCGCCATAAAAAATCCAATGGCACCAAATGTCTTTTTCGCATCTCCCTTGGTTTTCACCCAGCTGCCTGCTGCCACATCTGTAAGCGCTTCATTAAAATCATAGTCAATTGGCACCTTGAACTGGCGAATGCTGTCCGAATCAAAGGTATCTATCTCCTCTTCAAAGCTGTGATATACCCAGTTGATATCCAGCTCCATGTTAGACTGGCCACTCATAAAATATACATCACCAACAAGGACATCCGATACGGTTGTTGTCCCACCGTTACAGGAAACATCGAGGGAGTAAGGACCACCAGCCTCAAGTTGCTCAAAACATACGGAAAATACATTCTCCTTACAACGAACCCGTTTCTTCATACCGGCAAAGCTTACAACGACTTCCGCGCCATTCGGTCCATCCCCGGTAAGAACAAAGTCTTCCCCGCGTTGCAGAACCATTCCATCACTGACAATCTTATGCCCCAGTCTCATCACTCATTTCCCTTTCTAACGTTATTTTTTCTCTGTCTGTTCCGCGGTATCTACGGCCTGAATCTTCACAGATGCTTTTTTCTTACGGTTTAACTGGAATACATCAAAGCCGATGGCAGCTAACATGATGATACCTTTGGCAACAAATTGATAGTATACATCCAGTCTGGCAAGCTGCATACCATTGGAGAGGATTGCAAGAATCAGTACACCGGCAACTACGCCGCTGATCTTACCTTCACCGCCGCGAACACTTACACCGCCTAATAATACTGCTGTAATGATGGTAAATTCAAGTCCGGTACCCATATTAGCCGTAACGGAACCAAGTCTGGCGGATAGAATGATGGCACCAACACCTGTCATAAATCCGGCAATTCCTGCGATGAATACTTTCATTCCGAATACATTGATACCTGCCAGTCTCGCAGCTTCCACATTGCCGCCAATGGCAAATACATACCTGCCAATGTAGGTCTTATTAAGAATGAAGCTGACAATCAGGAATAGCACAAATGCAATAATAACCGGAATTGGAAATGGCCCAACATAACCCTGGCCTATCCATTTGAAAGCAGCAGGAAGATTGCTGATGGTCTTGGACTGTGTCAATACAAAAGCAAGACCCTGGAAGATTGTAGTCGTACCTACCGTTGCCATAAATAACTGTAGTTTCAGCTTATGGGCAACCAGCATATTTACCAAACAGATTATAATACCAAGTACAATGGAAACAATGACACCAAGTACCGGTGGCATACCATACTTCGTCATTAATAATGCGACGACAACGCCATTTAAGGAAATGGCAAAACCAACGGAGATATCTACCTCACCAGCCATCATGATAAAGGAAATACCAAGGGCGGTAATGATAATATAGGCATTCTGATTCAGAATATTGATGATATTAACAAAGGAGAAGAAGTTAGGTGATATAACAGAGAAGATAGCACAACATACTACAAGTAACACCCATGCCATATTATTACGCAGAAACTCTCCCATACTTAATTTTTGTTTTTCTTTCATGACATCCTCCTATAATCCTGAAGCATACTCCAGAATCTTATTCTGTGAGAATTCTTCTTTCTGTAATTCGCCGGTAATGGCTCCTTCATGCATAATAATGATTCGATCGCTCATACCGATTAGTTCTTCCATCTCAGAGGAAATCATAATAATGGAGATTCCCTGCTCAATCAAAGAATTCATCAGTTGGTAGATTTCCTGCTTAGCACCAACATCGATTCCTCGAGTAGGTTCATCAAAGATGACGATCTTACTGTCGGTTGCCAGTGTCTTCGCTACTACAACCTTCTGCTGGTTACCACCACTGAGGTTCTTAACATACTGCTTAATCGTAGGCGTCTTAATTCCTAACTTCTGTTGGAACAAGGCAGCCAGCTCATCTATTTTCTTTACGGCCACAACCATGCCCTTTGACAATCGGGACAAGCTCATGATCGATATATTCCAATCTATTGGAAACTCTAAGAATGCCCCCTCATTCTTACGATCTTCAGGGATATAACCGATTCCTGCAGCAATCGCATCGTGAGGCGTCTTAATCTTCATTTCCTTTCCATTTACACGTATCACACCGTGCTCTGCCTTGGCAGCACCATAAATTACTTTCGCCAGTTCCGTACGTCCTGCTCCAACCAGGCCGGCGATTCCCAGTATCTCTCCTTTGTGCAGACAGAAATTAATTTCTCTGTCTCCATTACCATAGAGATGCTCCACTTCCAATACTGCTTCCCCTACGTTCTTCTCACGTACCGGATAGGATTCATTCAGTTCCCGTCCAACCATCATGGTAATTAAGTCTTTACGGGAGACTTCTTTCATACTCTTCGTACCAATGTACCGGCCGTCCCGCATAATGCTGACTACATCTGCAATCTCAAAAACCTCTTCCATACGGTGGGAGATATAGATGATTGTAACACCTTTCTCCTTCAACTGGCCGATGATACGGAATAAGGTCTGTACATCTGCAACGGATATGGAGGCACTTGGCTCATCCATTATAATTAACTTAACATTTCTCGTCAGTGTCTTCGCAATCTCCACCAGCTGCTGCTTTCCTGGTGTAAGCTCTCCAACCATAGCCTTCGGATCGATATCAACTCCGAACTCGTCAAAGATGTCCTGTGCATTTCTTTGCATCTTCTCAAAGTCAGGTATGATAGAACCGCCAATCTTCTCACCTAAAAATATGTTCTCTACCACTGACATTGTTGGTACTAAATTGAATTCCTGATAAATTACACCGACTCCCTTATCCTTGGATAGTGCCGGTGTTAAGGAGTCAAAACGCTCACCAGAAATATTAATGTATCCCCGCTCTGGTTTAATAGCACCACTTATTACCTTAATCAGAGTTGATTTTCCGGCACCATTCTCTCCCATAAGTGCATGAACCTGTCCTTCCTCTATGAAAAAACTAACATCATCCAATGCAACAACGCCGGGATAAAATTTACTAATATGCTCTAATTCTAGAATTTTACCCATTCGACTTTCCTCGCAGATCTTTCTAATATTATTTGGAAGCAGCCTTATGTTGCCATTGACTGCTTCCACTAATTGGTTCTTATTTCAGATACTCATCTACATTACTTGCTTTGATATCAAATGTCGGCTCATAGTATACGCCTAAGTCATCAACCTGAACGTTACCTACTACAGTATCAAACATAACTTTACCAAATTCAACACCGAAAGCGCCAGATCCCCTGTATGTACTCTCATTTGTTACAGATTTCTTGATTGCTTCACATCCTGTAGAAGAATAATCACAACCGAAGATACCGAATTTGCTCTTATCGATGGATGGGGTTCTCATGATTACCTCGTCTGCCGGAAGACCCATGAAATCGGAGTATGCAAGGATACATTTTACATCCGGATGGGAAACTAACATCATTTCAGTGTATTCCTGTGCTTTTGTAGGAATGGAAGCTGCACCTGTGGAATCATATACTTCTACAATCTTAGCTTTCTTTGTTAATTTTTCGATTTCCTCTAAGCCCTTTTCTCTCTTGATTGCTTCTTCCGTGTTGTTAAGAGCTAAGATAGCTACTTCAATGCTGCCGTCTGCCGCATCCGGGAATGTTGCATCGATCCATTCAGCTGCTGCTTTTGCTGCACTCTGGCCAAGGTCAAACTGCTCTACGTTAGCAACGGTATCATAGTAATCTTTGCTTTCCGGAATACATCCGCACATGGAGATTACAACACCTTTTTCTTTGGCACTCTTTAATGCATCTAAGATACCGGTTAAATCTACAGGGATAACACAGATTGCCTGACAGCCCGAGATAACCATGTTCTCAATCTGTTCAACCTGCTTTGCAGTTGTCTGATCAGCCTGAGCGACAACTACTTCAATGCCATTCTCTTTTGCAGTCTTCTCTAAGCTGGCTGCAAGGTTAGTTGTAAATTCATTGTCCATTGCTGCAACAGCAAGTCCAATCTTAGTAAGTTCCTTACCGTTGATGGTTTTAACAGCATCAGCAGTATCATTCACAATCTTGTCGGCGCTGTCACTGGCAGCAGGTTTGTCATTTGTTTCAGAATTCTGACCACAGCCTGAAAGTAAGGCTGCAATCATGACAATTGTAAGAACAACTCCAAGTACTCTTTTTTTCATTGTATCTCCTCCTAAATATATGTAATATTTTTTGTACTCTTAGGTTATCGTTTTTCAACATAATAAAAAAGGACACTATTTTATGAAAAGGTGTCCTTTTTTGCTATTCTTGCCCCATTGTATCAACTTTTACTATTTTGCCATCCTCCACATACAGAATTGTACCGGCCGTCTGATCCACTTCATGCAATCTGTGGCTGATCAGAACGACCTTTCGCTTTTCCGCCAGCTGAAAGATATAGTCTCGCATATACTTCTCCTCTGCAATATCCAGTCGAAGAAACACATTGTCCAGTATCATCAGATTCTTTCGAAACCGCTCAAACCTATAAATGGCAACCAGTCGATAAAAGAAGTAGTCTGAATACTGCCGATGACGATTCTGCAGGAAATCAAACTGTTTGTAGAATTCCTGCTCTATTACTTCTTCTCTTGTACGGCTTGTCCTTGATAGTAGCTCCCTGTTATTCCTTGGTAGCATCAAATTATGAGTCATAGGGAAATCACTTAACAACTTATCATACTCTCTATTCTCTATAAAAATGTACTGCTTTTTCTTAGCTAACTTACTTTCTATAATGTCATCAAAAAAATATCTATACGCAGTGAGCTCCTCCCTGTTGGTATAGTAAAGCTTACTGAAATACTTCAGCTCGTCCTCTCCATTGCCCCAGTCCTTATCATAGACTCCGAGAATGTTATAACATCTGCTGTCTTTATAGCTGCTACCTCTTTGCATGCCGTAGGAAATCCGGCTACTCGTGTCGGTACCGGGACTCGTACTGTTATAAGCCTCTCCCAACCAGTAGTAAGGAATCTCATGTCGAAGAATTGTACTGACAGGCGCAATCTTTTTATCAATACCATCACTCATAATAAGAACACGGTCACATAATTTGTACACTTCATCGTACTTCTCACTAAAGATCAGAAAGGACCGCTGCTCTTTCTTCTGCCCTGCCATCCAGGTCTTCAGGTAAGCAGGATGACTAACTTGCAGAATATTATCCATATAGTCGAACAAAATCACCTTACTGCCATAAGATACGGCTTTGGCCAGACAGACTAGCAGCCGCTCATAGTAATCCAGATCTCTAACCTCTGCCTCGGGATCCAGTGGGAACCCCAGTGCCTTCATTAAATTGGCTGTTTGGATCCGCATTGCTTTCTTGCTGGGCTTAATGCCGATCTTACCGCTCCGAACGGTGTAGATATTCTCCGCTACCGTGTAGCTTTCAATCAGAACCTCATCAGGACTGGCATAGAATATCTCATGCTTCTGAATAATCTCATGTAACCTCTTTCTGTCAAGGCGCTCTTCATTCCAGTAGAACTGACCTTCATAAGCGGTGGTCTTACCAATCAGCACCTCTTTTAAAATCTCTTTTCCCGAAGAACAGTTCCCAAGAATCAGCAATGTCTCCGCCTGGTATAGATCCATACTAAGGTGGTCTAACCCATACCTCTCACCTGCACAGATATTCTTCGCTCTTACAATCTCAACTTTGCTCATTCTCTCTCACCTTCGGAATTAGAATATTGACATCCGTTCCAAGATACTTGGTTGAATGTACCGTAATTCCATAATCACTTCCATAATGCAGTCGAATGCGGTCATTGACATTCTTTAATGCAATTCCGGTCTTCTTGCTCTTACTTTCCCCATATCCCTTAAGGGTATACTCTGCTGAACTGCGAAGTCTTTTATTAATCTGTTCTAACGTCTCTTCATCCATTCCGACACCATTATCGGATACAAGAATCTTCACATTCTTATCTGTCTCAAAGACCTGTATGGAGACGGTACCTCCATCCTTCTTACGCTCTAATCCATGATAGATGGCATTCTCCACAATGGGCTGTAACGTCATCTGCGGGATCTTATAGTTATAGCAATCCTCCTCTACTTCCGTCTTTAGATGGAACTTATCACCGAAGCGATACTCCTGAATGTAGAAATAGTCTGCTATATTATTAATCTCATCCCGTATGGTAGCTATGTTCCCTTTGTTGGAGATACAGTACCGAAAGAAGCGGGATAGTCGTTCCGTCATGGCCGCAATGCTGTCATTTCCCTCCATAAGTGCCTCGCCGCGAATGGAGTCCAATGTATTATAGAGAAAATGCGGATTAATCTGGCTTTGTAACGTCTGATACTGCATCTGTTTGGTCAGCACCTTCGACATATATTTCTTCTCCGTCTCTGCCTTCTGCCTCTCACATTCCTCTTTTACACTTATGTTACATTGAATACAACGCCTGTATATAGCAACTAAGGATAGGATATATAGAACGGTAATACCTATGATTACAATTACTGCCTCTATTGACATATACCTTCTCCTTTAATGCAATTTACGATATTCACTAGGTTTGATTCCCACAACCTTCTTAAAGATCTTACGAAAATACTTCTCATCCATATAGCCTACAGTGGTTGCAATAGCCTTCACAGGTAAGGTTGTCGTTTTTAACAGCTTCTTAGACTGTTCTAAGCGAATCTGTGTCAGATACTCTATGTAGTTGACTCCTACCACCATCTTAAACAGCTTTGAGAAATAGGCCGGGCTGAGATCCACCTGCTGTGCCATCTCCTCAAGAGATATATCCTGCATGTAGTGCTCAGCTATATATTCTTCTGCCCTTATGACAGGCAACTTCTTCATAGATGTCTTACGATCATAATATTCCTGCACAGACTTGTTAATATATAACTTAAGATGAAGAAAGATATCGGAAACTGAATCTGAACACTTAAGCTCCTCTATCAAATGTGTTAACGTCTGGTTGGTTACAAGTGTCTCATCCTCTGTTACCAGTTTCTCCACCTGCAGCACAATACGTCGTATATGATCAAATAGATCCTCCAGATTCAGTCTGCTTTCCCGATTCACATGCGTCTCCATAAGACTGAGTAATTCGCTCGCCTTACTTTGATTGCAGCTTTCCAATGCCGCCCGAAACTCGCTCCATTCCTTCTCATTCCAAAAATCAGTTTTACTCTCTGTTGCAATATGTAACTTTTCGTACTCCAGATACTCCCTGTCAGTAAGCAGAAGCCGTTGCTGCCAGGCAATGCGTGCTGTCTCAACGGACAGTTTCATATCACCAATGCTTGTTACAGGAAGGCCTACACCCATGGTCATTTCAAACTGTCCATAGATATCCCTGTCACGTACCATTCGTTTAAGAATCTCAAACAATTCCTCTCTGATACGTTTATAGTCACTCTTCTGATAATTCAGCAGGAGGTATACCCCGTCATCCTTGGCCACTTCTATAGCTTCCTCTATGCTTATGATCCGCTCCAGATTACTTAGCATATCTTCGGAGAATTTGGATTTACTCATATTAAGTTCCATTTTATTCGTCTTAATAATGACTGCCTGGAAAATATCCTTCTTAAATAGCGGGCTCTCTTCCTGCAATTGTGCTCTATTTGTTAGCTCTTCTGCCTCCAGACCACTTGCCAGCCTGTTTAAGAGAGCTACCTTTTCGTTCTTTTCCTTGTTGTACAGAATCTCATTGACATTCTGCACATTCTTCTGATCGATAATCCCATTAACTGCTTTCTGTAAGGCAGCATTCAAGTCCTCTTGATTAATGGGCTTCACAAGAAAGTCCACTACCCCGTATTGCAATGCCTGTCTGGCATACTCAAACTGCTTGTAGCCGCTTATAACAATAAAAGCCGTGTCCATGTCCTGCTTTCGAACCTGCTGTATAATCTCCAGCCCATCATATACAGGCATACGGATATCCGTTAATACAATATCCGGTTTATGCTTTACAATACTTTCTAAAGCAGCCTCTCCGTCCTGGCAGACATCAATGATCTCAATGTTCAGGCTCTCCCATGCACCGAGGCATTGTATTAATTGACATATCTTTAATTCATCATCTACAATAATTGTCCTATACAATATGCTACCCTCCAATACAATGGTTATTTTTATTATATTAGAAGAGCATTTTAACGTCAACCAAAATCTACTCCTGTTCCAGCATTGCTAATTATTTTTCAAACACCATACATGGGTCCCATGCCCGCTTAAATCGGTGCTGGGCACAACGTCCAGACGTTCCGGCATTGTCCGCAGTGTCAGTGCTTCATTTATTATTTCCCGGGTATAAAGTGTGCCCATACTGTAGCCGGCCGGCGGATTCCCGGGAATCGTCTGATCCCACAGGTCGATGATCCTGGTTGTACCGTCCGCATTACGAAAATCGGGATGGGAGTAATCTATTCCAGAATCGATAACGGCTACGATAACCCCTCTGCCGAACAGGTTATACTGGGCAGTCTGCAAAGGATTAATACAAGAGGCCGCCCTTCCCTCGCTTACGGCGAAAAACAGCCTCTTTGGTTTTTCTATAAATTCTATCTCCTGATATTCGGCTAGCCGATCGATAAGATCTTCGCGGATAGTTATGATGGCATATTCGTTCTGAAGCAGTACCAAGTCCAGATCCAGCTCTTCCGCTATCCTGCTGATATCGCCGCTATACTTGACAATTAACTCCCACGTGTTGATAACCGGTGTATACCCTACATCCAGATCCAAGGTCCTTTCCCTGGTCTGATTCGGTAAATCTAATGCTAAGTTTAACTGATTGTCTGCTTTTCCGGTTGGCATAGACGTGTCTCACTTATATTTCCTTACATTAATATATGCGCCAGTTAAAGTTTCTATCATTGAAATACAATTAGGGAGTAAAAAAGACTGAAGCAGAAACCGGCATTCGTGCCGGACCTGATTCAGTCCTTTGCTTATTCCCTTTTAATATGATTACCTGTCCTGTTCTATTTCCTTAAGAAACGGAATAGAATCGGCGGCGCCCTGCCTGCTGACGGTTATACTCGCTACCGCGGAGGCAAACTTCATGGCTTCCTCTATATCCTTGTCCCTGGACAGGCCCGATAAGAGTGCTCCTATATAACTGTCTCCTGCCGCGGTTGTGTCGACCGCTTTTGTCTTCACCGCCGGAACAAAGAAATTTCTTTTCGAATCAATATAATAGGAGCCATGTTCTCCCATCGTTACAATTAACGCTTTCACTCCCTTCCCAATTAAAACATTACCTGCTTCCGTCACAGTTTCCGGATTTACCTTCCGTCCTGTCAGAATCTCAAGTTCTGTTTCATTTGGGATCAGGTAATCGACATTTTGCAGCAAATCCTCCGGAAGATTTTCTACGGCCGGAGCCGGGTTTAAAACCACTTTAACATTATTTTCCCGGCATATACGGGCAACACATTCCACCACTTCCGGATCGATCTCCAATTGCATCAGGCAGTAATCCGCTCCCATTATTTTATCCTGCAGCTGTGCCACATCTGCCGGTTTCATGACAGCATTAGCTCCCGGATTCACTACAATTGTATTATGGGCATATTTATCTACGCAAATATAAGCACTTCCTGTCTGTACCCCTGGTTTTACAAGGATATATTCATTATGAATTCCATAATCCTTCAAGGAATGTATCACCTGTTTACCTGAATCGTCATCACCTACGGCTCCGATCATGGTAACATCCGCACCCAGTTTCGCCAATGCCGTCGCCTGGTTTGCCCCTTTGCCTCCGGTGCTGACATAAGTTTCCCGGCTTAAGATCGTCTCTCCCATCTCAGGTAAATGATCCAGCTTAAAGGTATAATCCCTGTTAATGCTTCCGACTACTACCGTTTTTTTCATACCTTTACCTCTCTTTACCTCATTTCTATTCTCTTTAAAGCAGTCAATTAATTATAATTCATGATTGCCGATTCAATCAAGTCCCAGAAAAAATTAACATCGATATCAACAGCGACATTAACATTAGGCGTCTGAGGCATTAAATTAAAATAATCACAATTTGTCCTTCCATAGCTTTGATTGCTTTGGAGATCCACGTCCACATACATTGCCTTTGTAACAAGCAGTTCGGGATGCAGTAAACTTGCCACTGTCACAGGATCATGCAGAGGACCGCCGTCCCAGCCGAAAACTTCTTTCTGGGTTTTATTAAAAAATGTCATTAACTCTACAAATAATTTCGACGCCTTGTTCCCCGCACGGGACATCCTGTCTACAACAGAAGGCAGACATCGCACCTTTCTGGTTACATCCAGGCCTATCATGGTAATCGGCCTGCCGCAATGCAGTACGATATGTGCGGCTTCACCGTCGGCAAGTATGTTAAATTCCGCCGCCGGGGTGATATTTCCCATCTGATAGCTGCCTCCCATAAAAATAATTTCCCTGATCTTCGGTATAATCTCCGGTTCCAGACGCATAGCCATCGCCAGATTCGTCATCGGCCCTGTGGTTATTACGGTAATATCCCCTTCCGACTCTAACAGGGTTTTAATCAGGAACATTACGGCATGTTCCTTTTCCGGCTTTCTTACCAATTGTTCAAAAACAGGTCCGTCCAAACCCGATTCCCCGTGAATCTCATCCGCAATCACCTGGCTTTCACGTACTATGGGTTTGGAACAGCCCTGGTATACCGGCACATCGAGCCCTAAATACTGACACACATTCAAGGTATTTACGGTCGTTTTTTCCAGCGTCTGATTACCGGCAACCACCGTAATTCCAAGAAGCTGCAGGCCCTTTTCCTTTCCGGCCAGCATCATTGCAATGGCATCGTCATGCCCCGGATCACAGTCCATAATAATTTTTTTCCTGTTCATAAATGCCCTCCTTCTTTCAATGCCTCTTCCAGACCGTCAGGTATTTCCAAATGCCCCGTATGGCTTATCATATATCCGGCGACTTTACCGGCAAACTCCACACAGCTTCTTATCGGCAGTTCGGCCCGGTATGCGGCTAAAAAAGCGGCGTCAAAGGTATCACCCGCCCCAACGGTGCAGACGGGATTTACACCGGGAACCGGAACCATAAAGCTGCCTTCGTCACAGGTCACTAATACCGGTTCCTTTCCGTCTCTGGCAACGATGCATTTTCCGCTTGAATAAAGCTTTAAAGCCGCTTCTTTCAAAGTGTCCGCTCCTGTTACGAGACCAAACTCCTCTAATCCCGAACCAAGAATAACATCCGCACAATGCAGCATCCGTTCAAACAGTTCTCTTCTTTTCAGGTCAAAGCCATAGGAATCGCTCCGGATATTCAAATCGAATATCAGAACGGAATCGTTTTGTTTCATTCGTTCAAAAAACTCCAGCACCGCCAGAGCACTTTCGGTTTCATTTACCAGTGACATTCCGCTTGAAAACACGATTGAAGTCTTTCCGTACAATTCTTCACTGAAATCCGACTTTTTAAAGATCGGATATCCGCCCCACGGCGGAATCCAGGAAAACATCGTCCGTTCCCCCTGTTCGTCCAGAACCGCAAGGCAATACATATTTCCCTTATCCATTTCGAAAGAGTAATCCATATTCACATTGCAGGCTTCCATTTCATGCTTTAAGAATCTTCCGTTTTGATCATTCCCTATAGGAGTTATGAAGATCGGATGTTGTTTCATCTTCCCCAGCACCTGCACGGTGTTGCCGACACTGCCGGCACAGCGATACAAAATCTTTTTGTCCGGCCGGCATGGTATCAGCAAATCCGCACACAGGTCACCGGCACAGACAATTTCATAATTCTTAATTTGATCCGTCCCCATTCTTTGCCTTTCTGCAGAACTCCCGAACCAGCCTGATATCTTTTCCGATAATCTGTCCATCGGCAACTACGCTTGTTTTCGTAAGCGAATCGACCCCGTCCGGATGAACCGCATCGATCGCATCCAAAACATTATCCGGGCCAAGCCCGCCTGCCAGAATAACCGGAATAGATACCTTTTCAACAATTTCTCTGTCTATATTCCAGTCATGTGTAATCCCGGCTGCTCCTACGCCGGGTACCGTCCGGGAGACACTGTCTAAAATCAGGATATCCGCATATTCGGCCTTTCTTACGGCATCTGCCACAGCTTCCTTCCCGGTTATCCCTACGGCTTCCATTAACTTTATTTCCGGCAGCCGTTCCCTCAGCTTATTCCTGAATTCACGGCTCCCTTCATAACCGGTACACAAATGAAGCACATCCGGCATCAGGCGTTTTGCCTGTTCCAAAATAGATTCCTCATCTTCCTGTACGGAAATCAATACCTTTACGGCCCGGCTGCCGATCGCTTCAAATATTTCCTTTGCTTTCTCTTCCGTAACGGCACACGGAAATTTTCCGCCGGGCTCTCCGGCTAAAACACCGATCCGGTCCGCCCCCGCCTCTATACAGGCAAGCGCCTCTTCCTTTGTCTGAATTGAATATATCTGCGTAATCATATATCCGCCTGTCTTTCTTCATACTGTCCCAAAGTATGTATCAAATATTCCGCAAACCGCTCCCGGTCCGCACCGTATGCAAATCTGCAGTTTACCGCTTCTCCGGATTCCCTGCGGTCAATGACACAATGCCCCTCCGCCGCTCCGGTAAAGCAGACGTTAATATGTTCTTCCCTTAGATCTTTAAGCATATCCGGGTCCGTTAGGTAAGCTACGGCAAGCGCATCGTGGACAGTCGCGGCATCCTTAAGCCTTAGCGGCTGTGTGGCCGTATGAACCGCCATTCTCTGTAACAAAAGGTCTGCCGCAAACTTGCTGCAGAAATTATTATTTTTTGCTATTTTGTCTATTTCATCTTTCGTAATAAATGCCTCATGCGTGGCATCCAAAGGTACCAGCACGGGTTTCACTCCGCTGTCCAATACAATTTGGGCGGCTTCCGGGTCATGCCAGAAATTCGCTTCGGTATATCCGGTTACATTTCCTACCCTGTATCCGCCTCCCATAATTACCATTCGGTTAATCCCCGATACCAGCTCCGGATTCAGCGAAAGAGCAAAACCCAGGTTTGTGAGAGGCCCCACTGCAACAATATCGACCGGTTCCTCAGCCTTTGACAGGTAATCCATATAGAAAAACGGTGCCGGTATATCCTGCTTTTTGTATTTGCTCTCCGGAAGCTTTAAATGATCATCGTGAATCCTGACTACCTTTCCGTCAATTACAGCCTGGCATGTTCCGTCCACACACCTTTCCGGTGATAAGTATTTGGCTAACGCCGTAGGGATGCCCGCATATACCGGAATCTTCCTGCCCATACGGGATAACAGCCTAAGCGTATTATCTGTTGTATATTCTACCTTTGTATTTCCCCAGACGGTGCAGACGGCAACAACGTCTATATTCTGCGAAAGCAGTGCGCACATGATGGCAATTGCGTCATCGGAACCTGTATCCACATCAAGTATGACTTTTCTTTTCAACGATTTTACCTCCTATCTATGCAAGCCGTTCACAAAGTATTTCCATGAAACGGTCTTTATCTGCCGACATGGCAACCCGTATATTGGCATTGTCGGGAATCGCCCTGCGATCAGGCAGAACTTCTCCGTCCGCCGCTCCCGAAAGTCCTGCCCTGCATGACATTTCCCGTACATCCTTCAAGACATTGATATCAATGCATGCACATACGGCCAGGGCATCGTGTATGGCGGACCATCTTCTTTCCGGCCCGAACAATACGGATTCATAGGTTATTCTCTGCCGGATCAGCTTTGCCGTAAATTCCGCTTCAAAGGTACCCAATCCTTCCAGCTTTCTGCAATCCTCCTCGTTAAGAGCGGCAGAATGTGTGGCATCAAGGGGCACCAGCAAAGGCTTGATACCGGTATCCAGAATAATTTGAAAGGCTTCCGGGTCATGCCAGATATTGGCTTCCCCTGCACTGGAACAATTGGTAAGATCAATTCCGCCTCCCATAATGATTAACTGTCCTATCTTCTCAGACAATTCAGGAGCAATTCTGAACAAAAACCCCAGATTTGTAAGAGGCCCTACCGCAATAACGGTTACAGGTTCTTCCGCCGCTTTTAAATAATCATAATAGAAACGGACCGCATGCTCGGGTCTCGCCTTGGCGGTAACCTCCGGAAGTCCTTCCAGTCTGTCATAATGAATCTTTAATTCTTTTCCATCCACAAAAATGGGCTGATAGGCATTCTGCATGTCCCTGTATTTGCTGCGGTCCTTTACCATCGGCCTTGCACAGCCCCGATATACGGGGATATCCGCATTCAAAGCCTGACACACGCCTAAGGTATTG
Organism: Bacillota bacterium; assembly: GCA_023398615.1. Classification (GTDB taxonomy): domain Bacteria; phylum Bacillota; class Clostridia; order Lachnospirales; family Lachnospiraceae; genus Anaerocolumna. Next base: position 10,281 of record JAEWSD010000066.1, on the reverse strand, counting down.
CTTGTGGTCTTGTCCACGGATAAATTCCCCCAGACATTGCATATTGCCTTCACATCCAGCTCCGGAGATTTAATCGCCGTCATAATCGCAACCGCATCATCCGAACCGGTATCCACATCTAAAATTACATTACATCTTTTTTTCTCCATATTGATTTCTGATGTTAATTATACATCAAATCTCCTTTCATAATATCGTTTTCGCCTTTTTCTTCTTTGGAACATTCATCAGCACCAGGCCGATTAATGTAACTACATATGGGGTCATTTGGGCGAACTGGGACGGCAGGCGGAAAGACTGCGCCATGCTTCCAAGAGCATCGGCGGCTCCAAACACCATCGTCCATATCATAGTTATGACAGGATTGCCTCCTCCCAGACTTTGTGCGGCAATACCTATGAAACCGCGCCCGGCTACCATGTCACGGGTGAAATACGGTAAATAAGCCATAGACATGAACACCCCGCCCATAGAGGCCAGCAAGCCGCTGATTAACATTGCTATAAACTTTGTTTTATTAACATTAATTCCTACGGATGACGCTGCCGAGGGAGATTCTCCCGCAGTACGGATGCGTAATCCCAAAGGAGTTCTGTATAAAAGAATCTGAACCAGAAAAACACACACAAATACCAGATAAGTAAGGGAATTGTGGCCTGACAGAATTCCTCCCAGCACAGGTATATCCTTTATAACCGGTATGTTAACAACCGGAAAGGAAAGGCTTCCCAGACTTGCGCTGTTTGCTTTTGAACCGGTAAGCATGTACAGGGCAAAAACAGTTCCCGCGCTGGCAAGAATATTTAATGCCAGGCCTATTAACATCGGTTTTGCATCCAGATACAAAACAAAATATGCAAAGATCCCTGTTATAACAAGTCCTGCCAGGAGACCGATTATCAGCCCTCCGATCGTCAAATGGGTAAACGCGCTTCCCACTACGCCTCCGAAAGCCGCAAACAGCATAATACCTTCATAGGCCACACAAAGTACATCCGCCTTGTCTCCAACCATAGCGGCCAGCCCTACGAACAGGATCGGTGTTGCCATACGAAGAACAGACGCCAGAAAATCAGTTGTAAAAATCAATTGTATCAGTTCTTCCATTTTTACTTTCCTCCTTCCTGTGCAACAACGGCCTGCTTCGTGTTCTTTACTATCGCCTTATGCTCCCAGCCCGACAGGAATCTTTCTGCCGCCACAAAGATGATAATAACCGCCTGGATAATGTTTATGACTTCCGCAGGAACAGAAGAGGTCCGGTTGAGTACATCGGCAGAAGTCCGCAGGTATGCGAGGAATAATGCCGCCAGCGGTACATTTCTGGGATTATTTCTTGCAAGGACCGCAATGGTCACGCCATCCCAGCCATGATTCGTAAGTCCTCCGTAAGAGAAACGGTCATATAATCCCAAAACCTCCGTAGCGCCGCCAAGACCTGCCATCACACCGCCAACCAACTGGGCCATTACCAGGGTCTTCAAAACCGGCATCCCCGAGAATTTGGCAAAGCTGCTGTTCATGCCTATGGTCCTGATTTGAAGGCCGAAATTAGTTTTATAAAGAAGGAACCAACCTGTTACCACAATCCCTACGGCAATGAAAAGGCCGGCATGTATCTTGCTGTTCGACATCAATTCAACCAGTTTCGCCGATTCCTTAAACTTATAGGAAGCTTCAAATCCCGCCGACGGATCACGTACCAGGTTCAGAATGATAAAGAGCCCCAGATACAGGGAGACATAGTTGATCATCAACGATGACACTACCGTCAGAACATTAAATTTCGCGTTCATAATTGCTGGGATTCCGGAGATAACGGCACCGGCCAGCGCACCGGCCAACGCACATAATACAAAATGAAGCACCGGAGGAATTCCGCCGATTAAGGCAACCAGCGTACTAGCATATGCACCCGCAAAAAAAGCTCCCTCTGCCGCCAGGTTAATTTGGCCGCAGGAAAACATGATACAAACAGCAGTTCCGGTAAACAGTAAAGGAATCCATTTATTAACCATTGCCGCAAGCCTGGTTATGTTTGACAATGGTCCGACTAACAGCGTTACCGTGTCTGTCAACGGATTTTTACTTGCGGTCATAATTAGTATAAATGCGATTCCAAGCGCCAGAAATAACGATACCATTGTCCGGAGAAAGGCGAACCTGTTTTCAATCTGCTGACTTGTAAAAACCTTATTCCGCATTTTCATAAAAGACACCCCTCAATCTCTTCCGGAGTCTGTTTGTTTAAGCCTAACATATATTCTCCGAGTATAGTTTCATTCGCATCTTTGGCATTCGGAAAATAAGCTACGATGTTCCCATTATACATAACAACGATGCTGTCACTTACGGTCAGCAGTTCGGTTAAATCAGCGGAGAACAGCAGGATGGCCGTTTTGTATGTGTCGCGCAGTATAAGCAGTTTATTACGAATCAGTTCGGCTGCCCCCACATCAATTCCGCGTGTCGGCTGACTGGCAATCAATACTTTAGGCTCTGCCGAGAACTCTCTGGCAGCTACTACCTTTTGTATGTTCCCTCCGGATAATGTATTGATGAATGCTTCCGTCCCATCACACGCCACCTGATACTCATCGATAAGCCGCCGGCTTTCCTTTGTTATGACAGAATTATTAATCACTCCTTTTTTGCTGTATGCTTTCTTGAAATACCGGTCCGACAGTATATTTTCCTTAATAGATTGTTTACCGGATACCCCGTATATCATGCGGTCTTCATGAATAAGAGAAGTTCCGGACAGTCGGATCTCACGAATCGACTTATGTCCGATATCTTCCCCATTCATCAGTATGTGTCCCTCCTGTACGGAAAGTAAGCCGGAAAGTAAATCGGAAAGCTCGGATTGCCCGTTCCCTTCCACGCCTGCTACCCCAAGGATTTCACCCTGTCTTAAATCAAAGGAAATATGATTCAAAGCCAATTTTTCAAAGCTGTTATGATAAGATAAATCTCTGACCGAAAGAACGGTTTCTCCCGGAATTGCTTCCTTCTTATTCAGATTCAGGTCCACATCTTTACCTACAATCATTCTGGATATGTCAGCTTCCGATATATCCGATACCTCGGCGGTACCGGTTACCCGGCCTTTTCTTAAGACTGTAATTCTGTCACACAGCTCTTTTACTTCGTTTAGCTTATGGGATATAAAGACAATCGTATATCCTTCTTTTTTTAATTCTTTTAAGCGTGCGAACAGCTCGGCTGTTTCCTGAGGTGTAAGAACCGCGGTAGGTTCATCCAGAAGAAGAATTTTAGCCCCCCTCAAAAGAATTTTTAAGATTTCCACCCGCTGTTTCTGTCCGACTGAAATATCGTTTATCTTTGCCTGTACATCTACCGGCAGTTTAAACCGTTCGGCAATCTCATTTGTCTTTCTTACCGCTTCTTTATAGTCAAATATGAAACCTTTCTTCGGTTCCATACCTAATACCATATTTTCGGCAACCGTCATGGAACCGACCAGCATAAAGTGCTGATGCACCATACCAATCCCGTACTCCAATGCCACTAAGGGATTATCAATATGTATTTCTTTTCCATCCAAAAGAATCCGGCCCTCTTCCGACTTTTCATGTCCGAAAAGTACTTTCATCAATGTTGTTTTGCCGGCGCCGTTCTCCCCTACCAATCCGTGAATCTCTCCCCTTTTGACGGAAAAGGTGACATTTTTATTGGCTATAAAACCATTGCCGTATATCTTTGTTATATTTTCCATTGTAAGCGTATTATCATAATCCATACTCTTATCCGACACGGATTCCATTCACCTCCTTTTTACTTAAGAGGGAGCTGCCGCAAAGCTCATACTTATGAGTTTTTGCAACAGCTTCTTCTTGTGATGTCCGTTTTATATCATACTTCCGTCAAGGTTTTTCCGGTGTGAAAATGCCTTTTTTCACACTTAGTATGGAGCTGCCTTTGTCTTAAAGGCGTCAATTTCCTCCTGTGTTGCTCCGATAGCGGTACCTACCGTAATTTCTCCGGAGGCAAGCTTCTCTGTGATTTCTTTATACTTCGTCTTAACATCTTCCGGTACCTCCTGCTGGAAATATTCATTATCCACCAGGTTACAGCCGCCGTTTGCATAATCATATATCGTGTGAGTGCCCCATTCGGTGCTTCCTGCGGCCACGTTTTCCAATTCTTTTGTCATAATTGTATAGAAATCCTTCACAGCCGAAGTGACGATATGCTCTGCCGTATCGGGATTTGTTTCTTTAATTGCGCCGGCCACATCATAGTCAACGCCGATATTATACGCATTGGCGGATTTTGCCGCATCCGCTACTCCAAGTCCGGCAGCCCCGCACACCGCAAAGGAAACATCTGCACCCTGCTGATACTGCATAAGTCCCAACTCCTTTGCTTTAGCCGTATCCGTCCAGTTCCCAACAAAAGAGTATAATACGTTAATCTTCGTGTCTACATACTTCACTCCTTCAATATATCCTACCAGGAAATCCGTAATAGCCGTATTTTCACCGCCGCCCACAAAGCCGACCGCTTTGTCCGGGTTAGCCAGTTCCGCATCGGATTCCGTCAAAAGTGCGGCCAGGGCACCTGCCAGAAATGCGCATTCATTTTGTTTGGAAGACACGGACCTTATATTTGCATTCTTGCCGTCGGTATAATCTGCTTCCGTATCAAACAGAAGAATCTTCTGGTCCGGATATTTTGCAGCAGCTGCCTCAGAAGCTTCCAGCATGTTATAATAGCCTGAAATGACCAGGTCGTATTCTCCCGAACCGCAAACATCTTCCATACTTGGTGAAATTACCGATGCATCGTTATTGCAATCATACACATTATAGGTTGCTCCGGTTTTTTCACTGAAATCCTTTAATGCCTTGATAATGATGTCGCCGATGCTGGCATCACCCTGTGTGCCGTAATTAACAAACATAATATTCATCGGCTTTCCGTTTTCCGCCTCGCCTCCTGAGGCTTCCTCGCTCTGAACCTCCTGCTGGTTATCTCCTCCTGTTGCAGCCGGTTCCTTTTCCTGGCCGCACGCCGTCAAAGAAATTGCCATAATTGCCGTCAGTAGTAAGCTTACTATTTTTTTCTTCATAATACCTTTCTCCTCCGTATTTATAATTTTCTTTCAGACTGAATGTACCCTTTGTTTTTTCCAAATGCATTGCCCTATCCCGGATTCCAGCCAATAGCAATCGGTAATCTGTTTTTCAACACTATCCCTCCTTTTTTTGTATGATTTGCTTAAGAAAATACTTTCTTAAAACATTTTCTTAGCTCTATATTAGCATCGCCCAATATACTTGTCAACACATTATTGTATATTTCATTATAAAAAAACATTTTAGTTAAATATTTTCTTATTCACTATTTACTATATTCTACATTTTTTTATTGACAAAGCTTATTAACTACTTCATAATAAATTTGGAATTGATTCTTATTGACGGTTTGTAAAAATTAACTTAAGCTTAATAAATAATCTAAATCTAAATTTTTGCGATTAAAATATATGAACGAAAAGAGGGGCTTCATATGACTATCAAAGAAATTGCACAATTGGCGGGGGTTTCCATATCAACAGTATCAAAGATTGTAAACGGTAAGGATGAAAACATTAATACCGAGACCAGACAACGGGTGTTAAAAATTGTAAAGGATTATAATTACACCCCTTACGGTGCGGCAAAAAACATATCCGACGCAAAAACCTTTATCTTAGGCGTATTATTAAAATCTATGTCCCAGACAAATCAGTTTTTGAACGGTATTATTTCCGTCGCCCAGAAAAACGGTTACAGCGTTCTGTTATATGACAGTGCGGAAAGCTCCGTAAATGAATCGAAACATATCACTTCATTATGTAAAAACAATGTAGACGGTGTTATCTGGGAGCCGATTGACGGCCAAAGCCTGGATAACATGCGGTATTTTGACGAACAGGGCATCGAAATCTGCTGTATAAATGCAGATTCAAAGCAGCCTTCCTATTTCATTGATTTTGTACAGATGGGATATAAGGCAACGCAGACGCTGATTCAATATAAGCATAAAAAGCTCGGCTGCCTGGTAAAAGAAAACAGCGGCCGTTCCGATAAAGTCTTTGAAGGTTTCAAGAAATGCCTGTTCGATAATGGGATTCCTTACAATGACAACATGAAGCTGCCCGTTCATACCAAGGAGTGGTACAACGGAATCCTGTCCCATACTCCCACCGGAATCGTAAGCACCCATTATGCATCTTCCCTGATTCTGATGGAACAATTGGCAAAAATTAAGTTTCGTATCCCATATGACATATCGCTGGTGAGTCTGCGTGATAATATAAGAGAAAACATCAGGTTTCCCCAGATATCAAGCATAAAGATACCTTATTATGAATTCGGTGCTTTTGTCTGTGAGCGCTTGGTCGAAAAATGCGAAAAAAAAGAAAGCCCTGTCCAGGACTTTCAGGCGGACTATTCACTTGAGAACACAGCAAGCCTTGATATACCGTTCTCTTCTAACTCCAAAAAAATCATTGTAGTCGGAAGCATAAATATCGACGTTACCTTAAATGTAAATGAGCTTCCGCAGCCGGGCAGAACAGTCAGCACCGGCAAGCATTCTGTCATTCCGGGAGGCAAAGGCGCCAATCAGGCCGTAGGCGCAGCAAAACTGGACAATAAGGTTTTCCTGATTGGAAAAGTGGGAAGCGATTATGATTCCACTCTCGTTTATAACTGTATGGAGGAAAATCATGTGGATATACAGGGAATTAAGCGAGACCCGCATACGGAGACTGGAAAGGCCTACATCCACGTACAGGATGATGGTGAAAGCATGATCACCATACTGACCGGAGCGAATCAAAATCTGACTCCCGAGGACATTACGCCGGAAGAAGAGCTGTTTGAGAATGCCGGTTACTGCCTTCTTCAGACAGAGGTTCCGGAGGATGCCGTCGAAACAGCCGCCAGACTTGCGCACCGGCACGGAGTCAAAAATATCCTGAAACCGGCCGCCACGAACCGCATCAGTGATTCGCTCATGAAACTTACCGATATCTTTGTGCCAAACAGAAAGGAAGCGGAGCTCCTGTGTCCCGCAATCCCTGATATCGAAGGAAAGGCGCAGGCATTCCTTGAAAGAGGGGCAGGAATCGTCATCATAACATTAGGACACTCCGGCTGCTACATCAAAGCCCCCGATTTTACCGGATATCTCCCGGCCGCCAGCTTCACACCGATAGATACAACCGGGGCTGCAGATGCATTCATTGCAGCGCTGGCTGTCTATCTGTCTTCCGGCTACTCCATTGAAAAGGCTGCAAGGATTGCCACCTATGCCGCCGGCTTCAGTGTATCGAGACAAGGCGTCATACCGGCACTGATAGACAGGAATTCACTGGAGGCCTATATCAAGCGAATTGATCCGAAGATTTTATAATATATTATAAAAAGTTAATACATCCTTTCTAACCGTGGCTGATGGTTTATTTCCCAGCATAGCGGTACAATACCGGCAATTTGTCCAAAGTCACGGCATACGGATTCCGATACGCACCGCACAGTTCATCCCTGGCGGTAAAGCGTTCCGACCTTCCGAAGTCATTTGACCAGGTCATAAAGTAGGCCCATTCAGCCCTCGATTCCGAAAGCCGTGAAACACTTGGAATCGGTCCGATTTCGCCGATGGCGCAAATTTTCTTTGTATCCGTAATTATTACCAGTTCCTCATATTCCTCCAGCCGGTCATCATGCTGATGTGCCGGCGGATACATATCGCGGCTTATGATATCACAAACATCATCTCCGGGGTAACAGGCCGCAGACGGAGCATTCCATACCCAGATCAGATTGTCCAGACGGTGCAGCTTCGTGTATCGTTCAAACATGATACGGTACAGTTGCTTAACCGTCTCCGGTCCCTTTGCTCCCCACCAGAACCAGTCACCGTCTCCTTCATGGAAGGGACGCCACAGAATGGGTATATGCTTCTCACAGAAAGGCTTTAAATAATCCGCCATTTGATCCATATCGGAAAGAAGTGCCCTGTATTCAGGTGTTCCTTCCATAACAGCCCTTGCCGCGTCGAAATCCGTATTCTCCGCGTAGAATGCTTTATCTTTACCGCCCATTGGCGAAAACCAATGCCAGCACATTGTAATAAGTCCGCCCTTCTTTGCCCAGTCCCAGACCTTCGTAAGGGTTCCCCGGTTTTCCTCTATTTCCTTCAGACAGGCTTCATTGCAGGTCGGATAATTAATATTCGGTGAATAAGCAAGCAGTTCGAATCCGCATAGTGCCGGCAGCTTGCCGGTTGCCTCTTCAATGTACTTCAGTTCCGCCTGTTCCATTGTCTGTGTATGCTGCCCGGTTATGATTGCATTACCTGAAACTTCACCCAGGTACCGTAATAGCTTTCTGACTTCCTGCTGAGCATTCGGATTAACCGGCTCCGTAAGTTTTAATTCTGTTCTTATCATACTTTCTCCTGACTGTAATTTTCTAAAGCACTAATTGCTCACTGCTTTGTCCTGTCAATAACGTCATACCGGCCCCGGATGGCTGGGCAAACAATGCCTTCAGGTTCCTTGGGATCGCGCCATACCACTCATCCATTCCCAGACAGAATAGTTTTTCCTTTAACTCTTCCGGCAAAGCATCAATTGCTTTTCCTTCCAGAAGCATACCGGTTTCTTCCTCCGTAAACGCCATATGGCCGATAACATACTCCTTCTGTTTGCTGTTCATCGGGCATACATGCTGGCATATCAGGCAGTCATACAACGTGTGGTGAACCGATTCGGGAATCCAGACGGGAAAATCACCGGGTCTTTTGTTAAAATAGGACAGGCATTTCTGGTTATCAATTAAAAAGCGCTCTTTCCGTATCGCTCCGGTCGGGCAGTTCTCCACGCAGCGGCTGCAGCTGCCGCATAATGCGGCATTCTTAACCTCACCCCAGGTATCCTCCTCACAACAGACATCGGAAAAGTATGCGGCATAGGAAAAGTTACTTCCCATCCCTTCAATATAAGTAACATTATTACGCCCGTACTTTGCCAGTCCGCTGTGGACTCCCAGCCTCTTCAAAGGCAGTTTGCCGGCTTCCGCCAGATGACAGCCTTTTGCTTCAAGGAAATCTCTTATGTATGATTCCGCCGCCTTAAAATCAGACCGTACCAGACTCAGAAAAGTCTTTCTAACGCCCGCATTTATAAATTCCGCCCTTGCATAAAACGGATGATGAATGGCGGCCAGTATAATGGAATTGACCGCAAATCCCGTCTCCGGTATATCAAACTGATAAAGCTCATTCACAATCCATTCCTGGAAATCATTCAGCTCTTCCCCTTCTTTAAAACCCTCAATAATATCCTTAAGCTCCTTTAAGTGTTCAGCCGGAATAACCGCTACCCTGTCTCCGTGCGATACGGCAATTTCCTGCAGGTCTTTCACCATAGTATCTCCCCTTTTCCTTTATTACGGTATATGTTATTTAATAATTCTATTCCATAATTTAGGATAAGTCAATACATAATCGCACACTTGTTCTGTTCTATTCCGATTATTTCTTCCCAATGCTGTAATACATAATTGCCGATCATGGGGTCATACATCTTTCCAAGGTTCCGTTTTATCTCTTCGTAACAATACTCCAGCGTATGCGCATTCCGATAGCTTCTGTTGGAGGTCATGGCATCTATGGAATCGCAGATTGCAATGATTCTTGCACCCACCGGAATCTCCTCACCCTTAAGTCCGAACGGGTAACCTTTCCCGTCAAAACGTTCATGATGGTATAGAACGATATCCTTAAGTTCGTTAAGATGCGCCGACTTACTCAGTATATTCGCACCGATCTGCGGGTGCTTCTTCATCTCGGCCCATTCCTTTGCGCTTAATTTATCCGTCTTGTTAAGTACGGCATCCGGTATGCCGATCTTGCCTATATCATGTAAATGTGCGGCTATATGAATCTTCTCCGTATCGGTGTTTTTCAGACCGATCATCCTGCACACATTCATGGCCATATCACTGACTCTCTGGGAATGTCCTGCCGTATAGGGATCTTTTGCGTCAAGCGCACTAACGATGCATTCGATGATTTCATGGTAGTCAATGCAATATTTTTGCGGGTTTATGTTATCCATAGCATCCTCTTTCTGCATATCCGGCCCGCCTGCGGGAAGGATATACGTAAACTGGCCGCCGGTATAGCAAATTCCGGCTGACTAAATAATACAATACGAATCCCCATTTTCCAAGTGCGAGAACGGCTGATGAGAAACATTCT
>JAEWSD010000062.1 GCA_023398615.1 Bacillota bacterium | reverse complement strand
GTAATGCTTTCCTGGAGCAGGCCGTTTGAGATAGGGGAACGGGTTCAGATTATCGGTTTGAATATTACGGGTATTGTGGAGGATATCACGGTAAGGCATACCGTAATCCGAACCTTTAACCATTCTAAGATCATAATACCTAACAGCGTATTAAATAAGCAGGTGATCGAGAATAACAGCAGCAGCGACAGCCGGGTAGGCAGTTTTCTGGATGTTATCATAAGCTATGGTTCCGATCTGGATAAGGCAATCGGAATCCTGGAGGAGCTTGTTTCTTCGCATGAATTGGTATTGATTACGGAGGAAACGCCGATCAAGGTGGTAGTCAGGGAATTGACGGAGAATGGGGTTGCCTTAAGGGTGCAGATTTGGACCGCCGATGTAGGAGCTAATTTTGAGGCCTGCAGTGATTTAAGGAAGAGCCTCCTGGCAAAGTTTAAGGAAAATAATATTGAGGTGCCGTATAAGCAGGTGAAGATTATTGAATAGCAGATCCGAACCAAGGAATCGAATAAGGTGCCGATACTATTGACAGGAACAGGGCTGTTTCCGGCAGCCATGATAAACAAAAGAATTGGAGTTGATGAAATGATACAGGACATATTTCCAAAGACATACTATAATCAGTATTACAGGAAAAGCCCCGGACCGGGCAGTTATATACTGCACTTTAGTAATCAGAAAGTGCTGGCACAATACCATGAGGGCAGGATTGAATATCCCGAATATACCTTGTTAGGCAGCAAGTATCTTTATACATACCTGTTTGCTGTGGATGAACGGGATTATTTTCTTGTCAGTACCGATGATCTTATCGAAATTGACGGATATGAATATATTGATACCGAGGTTTTCCGTGAGGTTTCCCCAAAGCACCGGGCATTTGCCGGAATCACTGCATATCAGCTTTACTGCTGGTATCGTGACAATCAGTTTTGCGGCAGGTGCGGCAGCAGGCTGGAACCGCATCATAAGGAAAGGATGCTTTTTTGCAATGAATGCAAGAATACCGTTTATCCCAGAATATCACCTGCGGTCATTGTAGGGATTACCAACGGGGATTACCTGCTGTTAACAAAATATGCGGGCAGGGGCTACAGGAGGCATGCCCTGGTGGCCGGTTTTTCCGAGATAGGTGAAAGTGCGGAAAAAACGGTTGAAAGAGAGGTTATGGAAGAAGTCGGCCTTAAGGTGAAAAACATAAGATTTTATAAAAGCCAACCCTGGTCCTTTACCGGTACGCTGCTGATGGGTTTCTTTGCCGAGCTGGACGGCGACGGGACGATTACCCTGGATGAGCAGGAGCTTTCAGAAGCGGGATGGTTCAGACGTGATGAGATCCCGACCGATGATAACGGACTTAGTCTTACCAGGGAGATGATGGTACGGTTTGCAAAAAATGAAGTATAGAAGAGAAAATTAATTGGGAGTATATAGAAAAAATTCACCCGGATTGTTAATATTAATTTTTAATATGCCGATAAAAGTATTATAAATTATTATGCGGGGTGAGGGAGTTGGATAGAAAAAGTATAAATATAAGCAGAACCTGTTTTATTTTATGTATGATTTTAATATTATATGCTGTTCCCGGGCGTGCCGCAGCGGCTCCCGCCGGTAATGCAACCTATACGGTAACCCTTAACGCGAATGGTGGAACTGGCGGTAACACCAGTAAAAATGTAATTTTCGGGAATACCTATGGTGCGCTGCCGGTACCGGTCAGAAACGGCTATATCTTTCAGGGATGGTATACCTATGCATCCGGGGGCGTTAAGATAACGGAAAGCAGTACGGTAAAAAGAGCTTCCAACCATACCATTTATGCGCACTGGCTTGGTGAAGAACGCGAGATTACTCTTGATGCAAACGGAGGGGAACTGGCCGGTGAGACCTTTACCGTCCGGAATGGAAGCAAGTTCTACTATTCGCTGCCGACACCGAAAAAGAAGAACTATAAATTTGCCGGTTGGTACACCTCATTAACAGGAGGAGAAAGCGTAAAATCCAACAGTGTATATGATGAAACCTCCGCAAAAACGTTTTATGCCCATTGGACGGATAAAACGCTGAAGATCACCTTTTTTGGATTGAATAACGAGGAGCCTTATGTTAAGAATGCCGGGTACGGTAAGGAGATCGGCGAGCTGCCGCAGCCGGAAAGAGACGGTTATACCTTTGCGGGCTGGTACTTTTGGGAGGATTATAAGGACCTGAGGGCGGAGGGTATCACTTCGGGTTATATAGTAACGGAATATACTCCGGCAAAAATATTTGCGCGCTGGCTGCCGGAAGGTGCCTGAAAAGCTTGTCACATGAAATACATATTGGATTGCGGGAAACCGACAGTATGCACTGTTGGTTTCTTTTTTGCTTTTATCATGCTTTTGTTCTTGGAAATGAACCTTTCCTTGTACCATGACAATATATGATTAGAGGGCTTCTATAAGTAAAATGGTTACAGTTCGGCGGCATGGCTTGACTGTAACATAATATATTCGGAAAGGAGGAATAACGGTATTGACCAGTGAAGATTTGAGCGAAATTGTGGAACAGCACGGCAAAGCCATCTATGCGTTTTGCTATAACCTTTCAAAAAATAAAAATGATACGGATGACTTATATCAGGAGACATTTTTAAAGGCAACAGAGCTTTGTAATAAAATCGACAAGGACAGCAATCCCAAAGGATTTTTGATCTCCGTTGCGGTTGGGATATGGAAGAATAAAAGGCGCAAATATGCATGGCGGCAAAGGATAGCACCGACGGAGGAGTTTCATGATGAACTGGATTCCGGTGATGCTTTAAAGGTAGAGACCACTCCGGAGGATATTGCTATTTCGAATGAGTTAAGCTTAGTGCTGCAAACGGCCGTGGGCAATCTGAATGATAAGCTTAAGATACCGGTGTATATGCATTACACGGCCGGAATGTCCGTTGAAAGCATAGCCTCGGCCTTAAAGATTCCACTGGGGACGGTTAAAAGCAGGCTTCACAAGGCTCGGAAGTTGATGAAAGAAGTATTGGAGGGATACGATTATGAAAGATTTTGAAAAGATAGACCGGTTACTTGAGCAAGCCCTTTCCCCGACTGTTCAGCCAGATAATGAATTAAACAAAGCGGTAATAAAACAAATAAAGGAGTCGAATGTTATGAAGAGAGTAAATCATAGGGCTGCCATGCCTGTATTGGCGGCAATACTTATATTGATGGCATCCGTGACGGCGTTAGCCGCCTGGAACCTGCTGAGTCCGAAACAGGTTGCGGAGAGTGTGGGTGATAAAAACCTTGCTGCCGCATTTGAGGATGAAAATGCAATTGAGATTAATGAATCCGTTGTTTCCGATGGATACAGAATTACATTGCTGGGAGTTGTTTCCGGTGAAAACTTAAGTGCATTTAAGGATTCTTCTGAAAGTATAAATGCAGACAGGACCTATGCGGTGGTATCCATAGGAAAAGAAGACGGAAGCCCGATGCCGTCCACACAGGACGAGGATTACGATAAGGTTCCATTCTTCATTTCCCCGCTTGTAAAAGGCCAGAAACCGTGGCTTCTAAATATTGCATCCATGAACGGCGCTTACAGTTCCATTGTAAAGGACGGGATCATGTACCGGCTGATTGAATGTGACGGTGTCGGGATATTTGCGGACAGGGGGCTTTACCTTTGTGTAAGCAGCAGTAACTTTTATGATACGAAGGCGTATGACTTTAATGAGCAAACCGGGGAAATAACCCCCAAAAAAGATTATGAGGGAGTAAATATACTATTTAACCTGCCGCTTGATGTAACGAAAGCAAATCCGGAGGAGGCGGAACGCTACCTGAAGGATCTGTTTAAGGAAGACGAACCGGAGGCCGTCGAGGATACAAATGAGCTTAATCTGGATGAATTGATGGCAAATGCAGAACTGATTAAGGGATCGGAAAAGGTATTGACCGTTGACGAAAATGGTATGGTAAACTATGAATTCGATAATGGCAAAGTATCTGTCGCCGCCGGTGAGCTTTTCAAGGAGGATCAGAACGGATTATCTGATTTTTTCAGTGTTTCTGAGGCTGATTCCACTAAATTCATAGTACGATTCTCGAGGGATGAGAAGGGAGTAATTACAGGTATGACTTATAGAGTGAAATAAGGTATTATACGATATAAGGCAGTCCGTTAGCCGGAGAATTTCGGAGTTATCCGTTATTTCTCCGGTTATTTTTATTTCATGGGAAAGACCTTGTTACGGTGACGTGCGAAACTCTTTCTTCTGTAACGGGGAGCTTTACTCTATTGTATAAAAATGCTTTGTCTTGGATACGAATAACATATTACAGTACCGTATAAAGAATGCGTAAAGATTTCGTACTATTGCTAAATACCATTGTAAATCTAAAATGAAAAGATTATAATTCTGCTGTTATGAATTGAGGGTTTTAAAATCTGCCCTATTTTATCATATGGAAAGAAGGATTGAAATAAATTGGAATTAGAAGTCGATGATAAAACAAACATTTATAAATTACCCGTTGATAAAGTTTACGAGGTATTGCAAAGCACTGCACAGGGGTTAACGCAGGAACAGGCGGAAGAGAATCAGAAAAAACAGGGCAAGAATCTGATTGACGAAAGAAAGAAAAAATCCGTTTTACTAATTTTTCTGGGCAATTTTGTGCATTTAATGGCTGTTTTATTGTGGGTTGGCGGCATAGTAGCTTTTTTTGCGGATATGCCGCAATTAGCAATTGCTATCTGGTTGGTTAATATTATTAACGGAGTATTCAGCTTTATGCAGGAACATCGTGCGGGAAAAGCGACGGACGCTTTAAGAAATATGCTTCCGTCCTATGCCCGTGTCATACGCAATGGAGAAGAACAGAAAATTCTTGCGGAAGATTTAGTAATTGGTGATATAATCTTATTAGAAGAAGGTGATAAGATCTCCGCGGATGCGCGGCTGATCGAAAGCAGTGATTTACAAGTCGATCAGTCAACGCTCACCGGTGAGTCCAATCCGGTCCGCAAAACAAAGGATGCAGTGTTAAGGGATGACCTGACAAGAGCGGAAATACCCAATTTAATATTTGCCGGAACGAATGTTTCCGAAGGCAATGGCAAAGCCGTTGTCACGGAAATAGGTATGAAAACGGAATTCGGAAAAATTGCGGGTCTTACCCAAAATATGGGGAACGCGGAAAGCCCGCTTCAGAAGGAATTGGACAGGCTGACGAAGCAGGTCTCCGTAATTGCAATTGCCTTTGGCGTATTTTTCTTTATTGCGGCTATATTTCTGGTGGAGGAACCCGTGGCTTCCGCATTTATCTTTGCTCTGGGAATGGTTGTTGCTTTCATTCCGGAAGGCCTGCTTCCGACCGTAACCCTGTCGCTTGCTATGGCTGTACAGCGAATGTCAAAACGAAATGCGTTAGTAAAGAAGCTTTCATCTGTTGAAGCCTTGGGAAGTACGACAGTTATATGCACGGACAAAACCGGAACATTAACTCAGAATGAGATGACGGTTAACCATTTGTGGCTTGCGGGCAAGGAATACGAGGTCAGCGGTGTCGGATACGGTCCTGAGGGAGATATCCTGGCAAACGGCAGGAAGGTTACGGCAAAGGAAGACGAGGATATGAGGCTTCTGCTTACGGGAGCCGCACTCTGCAGTAACGCGCGTTTGCTGCCGCCAAATGAGGAATCGGCACGTTATACGGTTTTGGGTGACCCCACGGAGGCCTGTTTAAGTGTTGTGGCGGAGAAAGCAGGAATAAATATTCAGAAGCAGCAGGAATTAACTCCAAGACTCCGGGAATTGCCGTTTGAATCACGGCGAAAGAGAATGACTACCGTACATCAGCTGGAAAGCCCGATGGAAGGGACCCAGAAGATCGCTTACGTAAAAGGTGCCCCGAAAGAGATCATGAAGCTAAGTGTATCAATCCGTATAAACGGGCGGAAAGAAGCTATGACCGAAGAACTGAGAAAGCAAATTATGGAGGCAAATGACGGATACGCGCGGGATGGCTTGCGTGTTCTTGCGGTTGCTTACCGCCTGCTTCATAAGGAGGATAATATTCCGAAGGCGATGAGCGCTTATACACCGGAGATTATAGAACAGGACCTTGTTTTTGTCGGACTGGTTGTAATGGCGGACCCTCCAAGGGCTGAGGTGGCCGATGCCGTGGCGGAATGCCGCCGTGCCGGTATCCGCATCATTATGATTACCGGTGATTATGGATTGACCGCGGAAAGCATTGCAAAACGTATCGGCATAGTAAAGGGAGCGAATCCGAGGGTGATATCCGGGCTGGAACTGGAAGAACTTTCGGATGATAAGCTGAAAGAATACTTAAAGGATGAAATCATATTTGCACGTGTTGCCCCCGAACAGAAGCTGCGGGTGGTATCGAATTTACAGGAAATGGGAGAAATAGTCGCCGTAACCGGCGATGGCGTGAATGATTCACCGGCGCTTAAAAAAGCAGACATCGGCGTTGCTATGGGGATTGCCGGAACTGATGTGGCGAAGGAAGCAGCGGATATGATATTAACGGATGATAACTTTGCTTCCATCGTACATGCAATCGAAGAAGGACGTGCCGTATACAGTAATATCCGTAAATTCCTGCTGTACATTTTAAATTCCAACATGTCCGAGGCTGTTCCGTCTGCTTTGTTCCTGTTTTCACGCGGAGCGATTCCGCTGCCGTTAACGGTAATGCAGATTCTTACCATTGATTTGGGGACGGACATGCTGCCTGCCTTAGGATTGGGGACAGAGAAACCGGAAGCGGGAATTATGGATCAGCCGCCTCGTAATCAAAAGGAACCGCTGATGAACAGAAAGCTGATTATAAAAGCGTTCCTATGGTATGGATTATTGGGCTCCATAGTTTCGAGCATTTCGTACTTCTTTGTTAATGTACAAAACGGCTGGCCGGGAATTCCGCTGGCCGGCGAGAATGATCCGATATATATTAAAGCGACGGCAATGACATTAGCTGCTATCGTATTCAGCCAGATTGGCGCCGTATTTAACTGCAGGACGGAAAAACAATCGGTCTTCAGGGTTGGATTATTCAGTAACCGACAGGTGAATATCGGTATTTGCTTTGAGATTTTTCTGATTATCCTGCTGGTTTTCCTGCCGCCGCTGCAATCCGTATTCCATACGGCACCATTGAATTTATCGGATTGGCTCCTGTTGTGTGTTTGGCCGCCGCTGATACTGCTGATAGAAGAGATAAGAAAATTATGGCTGCGCCGGAAGGCCGGGCAGCTGCCACAGTAGCTTGCGGCATCACATGCCGGAAAGAAATTTAATAGAAAGGTTAAGCGATAGGTGAAAGAATGAAGGTTATTGTAGTTGGTTTAGGAAGAATGGGGACTGGTTTATCACAAAGCCTTATAAAAAAAGGTCATCAGGTTACGGTAATTGATTCTAATCCGGAAGCTTTTGAAACATTAGGTAAGGATTTTCCCGGAATAAGGGTTACCGGCTTTGGTTTTGACAGGGATGTTCTTAACAAAGCGCGGATTGATAAAGTGGATGCAATTGTGGCATGTACGGAGAGTGATGAGATTAACGCAGTCATTGCAAGGGTTGCAAGAAATATCTATCGTGTACCGCATGTTGTCGCAAGGCTTTATGATGCAAGAAAAGCGGAGATATACAGAAGGTTGGGCATACAGACAATTTCAACAACAACATGGGGTATTGAAAGAGCAACGGAACTGTTAACGTACAGTCAGCTCGATACGGTTTACGAGCTGGGCAATGGAGCCGTGAATATTGTCCGCATAGAAATACCTTCCCTGCTGGTAGGACATACCGTTCGCGAATTAACGGCAATCGGAGAAATCAATGTAATTTCTGTCAGCAGAAGTAACAAGACATTTATACCGACCGGCGGCACAGTTTTTGAAGCAGAAGATGTCATTTACATTTTGGTTACGGTTTCCGCAATAAAGAAATTAAAATCAATGCTGGATTTAGTATAGGTGTTTGCGGTATTGTATTTGACAGATTGAAATAATAAAAGAAAGGGTGTCTATATGAAAGTAATCATTGTCGGCGGAGGCCAAGTCGGGTCCTACCTTGCCTCCTTGCTATTATCGAACGGTCATGATGTAAGTGTTATTGAGCACCGGGAAAATGTATTTTACAAATTAGAGGAAGAGTTACCAAAGGAAGCCGTAATTTTAGGAAACGGCTCGGACCCTGTCATTCTGGAGGAAGCAGGGATTGAGGATGCCAGTGTAGTTGCCGCGGTTTCAGGAGCGGATGAAATTAATCTGGTAGTTTCCACTCTTGCAAAAATGGAATTTGGTGTACCACGCGTGGTGGCAAGGGTAAATAATCCGAAGAATGCCTGGCTGTTTAATAACGGAATGGGCGTAGACATAGCCGTGAATCAGGCGGATTTGATGGCTCATTTTGTAGTGGAGGGGATGGATTTGAAGGGCATGTTTACGATGCTAAAGCTCAGCCGCGGAGACTATTCCATCATCCAGATAAAGGTAGGGCAAAACGCAACAGCTTCAAACCAGTTACTTAAAAATCTGGATATACCCAAGAAAACGGTTCTGATTTCCATAACACGTGATGAGACCGTACTGATACCAAAAGGGGATACTCAGATTCTCATAGATGATGAGATTATGGCATTGGCGGATGAAGCCGGACGAAATGAATTAAAACGGATCTTTGGATAAAAGAATATTCATAACGAATCAGTAAAGAGAAGTATATTTAAAGCAGATTCTTAAGCGTTAAACGGTACTTCTCTTTCTTTAATTTAAAACGAATCAGTTAAAACTGACTATTCTATTATATGAAGCCTGATATTCAGGCATTCAATCTCCTTCTTCCAATCATTAGGGATCATATGATCGGTAATGATTACGTCAAAGTCCGTTATATCCGCAAAATACGCCGGTTTTACCTGGTCAAATTTACTGGAGTCCATTAAAAGGATCTTCTGGAGGGATGACTGCATGATCGCTTTCTTGGTTGCAATCTCATAATGGTATGCACAGGTTACGCCAAGATTGTGATGAACACCCGCAGCCGAGATAAAAGCTTTTGTAAACCGCATGCTGCTGATCAGGGCATTCCCTTCCGCACTTTCAACCATCTGTGTTTTTGAATGAAATTTGCCGCCGGAAAAAATAAGCGAAAGGTTCTCCTTGAATCGTAAGGAATCAAGAATGTTCGCATTGTAGCATAATATGGTGGCCTCCAGCCGGTCATCTATATTTTGTGCGAGCATTTCCGTGGTGGAGCCGGTATCGATTACAATAATGTCATTAGGTTCTATCAGAGATGCCGCAAAAGCCCCGATTTTCCGCTTCTCCGAATCATTGGTTCCCTGTGCGTTTGTCAGTTCATAAACGGAACCGGACTGTTCCTGTTTAAAAGCAGGGTTATAGATGGCGGCGCCGTATACATTATTAATCATATTATTCTGTTCCAATATATCCAAATCCCGTCTTATTGTCATTTCCGAAACTTCAAGCAGCCTGGCCAGCTCTTTTACGGATGCTCCGTTCTTTGACTTTATAATATCTATTAAACGATTAATACGATCGGTTTTTTTACTCATCATTTTCTCCTTAATGGGAACAATAATTACGTAGTGATATGCATTTGTTAGCATTATAACATTTTTACTGAATATGTGCAATGAATATCTGATTTTATCAGGGATTCAAAGTTACGATTCGAACAAAATCATATGATAAATGTGAGAAGTATAACAAAAATTAGTTGACCGTCGTTTAAATAAGTGATAATATAAAACTAGAAAATTATATTTACCCGTATGAAAGACCATAGGGATGTTGCTTTTGCAGCAACCCGTATTTATTTTTTGGGGTTCTGCGACAGTTTTGTGCTTATGCATGAAAACTTGAAATGTGCATAAGCCGTACAGGAATGGAGAATAGAATGAAGGGCTCAGAAATATTACAATATGTTGACCATACGCTTTTAAAGCCTACAGCCAGGTGGCAGGATATAAGGGTATTATGTGAGGAAGCAATAGAGTATCATACTGCTTCCGTCTGTGTACCGCCCTGCTATGTAAAGAGGATACATGATACCTACGGAGACAGAATCAATATCTGTACGGTTGTTGGATTCCCCCTCGGCTATGCTTCGACGAAGTCAAAGAAGGCGGAATGCGAGCAGGCGATAGAGGATGGGGCCGGCGAAATCGATATGGTAATTAATATTACCGACGTCAAAAACGGTGATTTTAAAAAGGTAGAAGAGGAGATAGCCGTTTTAAAGAGAACCGTGGGTGACAGGATTTTAAAGGTTATTATTGAAACCTGTTATCTTACGAAAGAAGAAAAGCTGGCTATGTGCCGTGCCGTTACCGATGCCGGTGCGGACTTTATAAAGACTTCGACCGGGTTTGGCACCGGAGGCGCAGTGATTGAAGATATTCGGCTGTTTAAGGAGCATATAGGCCCCGATGTCAAAATAAAGGCGGCAGGAGGAATCAGAGAGCTGTCGGATCTTGAAGCATTTATCGGAGAAGGATGCCGGCGTATCGGTACGAGCTCTGCGGTCAGCCTGATAAAAGGCATGGCGGCAAAAGATTATTAATAGTGAACTTGTTTTAAAATTTTATTATTTATACAGTATAAGCCTAGAATGGTTCTATACGGAAAGAAGGGTAAGATGAGTATTCCGACACCGCACATTTCGGCGGGCTCCGGCGATTTTGCCAGGACGGTATTAATGCCTGGAGATCCTTTGCGTGCAAAATTCGTAGCGGACAATTATCTGGAGGACGCGGTATTGGTGAATGCCGTCCGCGGAATTAACGGATATACCGGAAAGTATAAGGGGAAGCCGGTATCCGTTATGGCAAGCGGCATGGGTATGCCGTCCATAGGGATATATTCCTATGAATTATTTCATTTCTATGATGTGGATAATATTATACGTATCGGTACCTCGGGCTCCATGCATAAGGATTTGAAGATAAGGGATATCGCTTTTGCTATGGGAGCCTGCACGAACTCCGGCTATGCAAGCCAGTTTGAGCTGCCGGGGACATTTGCCCCGATTGCTTCCTTTGAATTGCTTAAGAAAGCGATTGCCGCAGCGGAGGCAATAGGGAATATCAATTATAAAGTAGGCAATTTCTTATCTTCAGATACCTTTTATGATGATTCGCAGGGAACCATGAAATGGTCGAAGATGGGAGTCTTGTGTGTGGAAATGGAGGCTGCCGCCTTGTATATGAATGCGGCGCGTGCAGGAAAGAATGCGCTGGCTATCTGTACGATTTCGGATTCTCTGGTAACCGGAGAATCTACCACGGCGGAGGAGAGGCAGACGAGCTTTCATAACATGATGAAGATAGCACTTGAAATAGCGTGACCGTCTTTATAATGCGGATTGCTATAAATAAAACGAAAGGAAAGGAGCGCAGGGAAGAACAGGTTGAATCATACGAATGAGTTAGTTAGGTGACAGGAAGAAAATTTTCAAGTTGAGGAGAACCGGATTCCGGTTATCAAATGTGGATTCAGGGAGGGAATTATAATGAAATTATCAAAAAAGGTAATCAGTTTATTGTTAGTGGTTATGATGGTTCTATCTTTAGGGGCATGTTCGAAGAAATCGTATGAGGTAGCTTTGATTACGGACATCGGTACGATTGATGACAAATCCTTTAACCAGGGAGCCTGGGAAGGTGTGGAAGCCTATGCGAAGGATAATAATAAAACCTATAAATACTATAAGCCAACCGAGAAATCGGATGATGCCTATATGGTATCGATTGACTTAGCTATAAAGGCCGGTGCCAAAATAATCGTTTGCCCGGGGTATTTATTTGAGGTGCCTGTTTATAATGCACAAAGTAAATATCCGGATACAAAATTCATTATCCTGGACGGTGTGCCTCATGTCAGTCAGGAGGATTACACCCCTGTTATAGCGGAAAATACTTATTCTATCTTTTATGCGGAGCAGGAAGCCGGATTCCTGGCAGGTTATGCCGCCGTGAAGGATGGATATACGAAACTGGGATTCATGGGCGGTGTTGCCCTGCCGGCAGTAATCCGTTATGGCTACGGATTCGTACAAGGCTCGGAATATGCGGCACAGGAG
Source organism: Bacillota bacterium (assembly GCA_023398615.1). Taxonomy (GTDB): domain Bacteria; phylum Bacillota; class Clostridia; order Lachnospirales; family Lachnospiraceae; genus Anaerocolumna. The sequence goes on along the minus strand of JAEWSD010000062.1, from coordinate 4,383 downwards.
TTAGGCCTGGAGGACGGTGCGATTCAGATAAAATATACCTACGTAGGCAATTTTGATGCGACACCGGAAAACCAGACAAAAGCGGCTTCCTGGTATAGTGAAGGCACCGAACTCATTTTTGCATGCGGCGGAGCGGTTGGAAACTCTGTTATGAAGGCGGCGGAAGCAGCAGGCGCCAAGGTAATCGGTGTAGATGTTGATCAGTCTTCCGAATCGGCTACCGTTATCACGTCTTCCATGAAGAACCTTTCCAAATCGGTTTACGACGGATTGGCAAGCTTCTATGCGGGCAGCTTCCCCGGAGGCACGACAGTATCTTTGGATGCCGGGACCGAAGGCGTTCAGCTTCCTATGAAATCCTCCAAGTTTACACAGTTTACGCAGGCCGACTATGATTCGATCTACCAAAAGATCGTGAATAAAGAAATTACGATCGGAAATGATACGGCTGCGGAAGATGCAAGCAAGTTACCGATTGCTAAGGTTGTTGTAGAACTCGTTCAGTAGTTCGGCATAGAATCAAAGGTTGCAGTTTAGCCGTAAGGCTGACCTGTGACAATCAGAGCATAATTTTGTGAAGGGGCTGTTGCAAAACTCAAAATATGGTAATTATGAGTTATTGCAACAGCCTGTTCTTAAAATGCTTAGGAGGACTGCAATGGAATATGTGATAGAAATGAATCATATTACAAAGGTATTTGGAAGCTTCAAAGCGCTTGATGACGTTACTCTTAAGGTTAAAAAAGGTGAAATTCATGCATTGCTGGGGGAGAACGGTGCAGGCAAATCCACTTTAATGAGCGTGCTGTTTGGCTTGTACCAGGCAGAGGAGGGTGAAATCAGGATCAATGGGAAAACCGTCAGGATTAATAATCCGAACGATGCAAACAGCCTGAATATAGGGATGGTGCATCAGCATTTTAAGCTGGTACACAATTTTACCGTTTTGGAAAGTATTGTTTTGGGAAGAGAAACCGTAAGCAACGGTTTCTTAAGGATGGATGAGGCAAGGAAGAAGGTATTGGACTTAAGCAACCGTTACCAGTTAAGAATTGACCCGGATGCCTATATTTCAGATATTACGGTAGGTATGCAGCAAAGGGTGGAAATACTCAAAATGTTATACTGCGATAATGACATTTTGATTTTTGATGAGCCGACGGCGGTTCTGACGCCGCAGGAAATCGATGAATTAATGAAAATTATGAGGAATTTAGTAGATGAGGGAAAGTCTATTATATTTATTTCACATAAATTAAACGAAATAAAAACGGTGGCCGACCGCTGCACCGTTCTCAGAAAAGGGAAATATATCGGTACGGTAGATGTGGAGCCGACGACAAAGGAAGAAATGTCTGAAATGATGGTCGGCAGAAAAATTAACTTCCATTTGGAAAAATCCGAAGGCAAGCCCGGCAGTACGGTATTGGAGGTTCAAAATCTGACCGTCAAGTCGAGAATTACCCGAAAGAATACGTTAAATAATGTTTCGTTCCATGTTAAGGCCGGCGAGATCGTGTGTATTGCCGGGATTGACGGAAACGGACAGTCGGATCTCGTTTATGGCATAACCGGGTTGCTTCCGGTAAGTCAGGGCAGGATTTTTCTCAACGGCAAAGACATTACGAAAGCCTCTGTCCGCAGAAGGTCGGTTTCAGGCATGTCCCATATTCCGGAAGACCGGCATAAGCACGGCCTTATTCTTGACTATAATCTGCAGGAGAACGCGGTTTTACAGACTTATTTCGAACCGTGCTTCCAGAAAAAAGGGATGATAAAATTCGGAGCAGTACGCGAATATGCAAAGCGATTAATTGCACAATATGATATCCGGAGCGGACAGGGGGAAGATTCGACCGTACGGGATATGTCGGGAGGCAACCAGCAGAAGGTCATTGTAGCCAGGGAGCTGGACCGGAATCCGGATATTGTTATAGCGGTACAGCCGACAAGAGGTCTTGATATCGGCGCGACGGAATATATCCATAAGCAGTTGATTGCCCAGCGTGACACCGGGAAAGGGGTGCTTTTGGTATCCCTGGAGCTGGAGGAAGTCATGGAGGTAAGCGACCGCATCCTTGTAATCTTTGAAGGTGAGATTGTGGCGGACCTGAACCCCAAGGAGATAACGGTACAGGAGCTGGGGCTTTATATGTCTGGGTCGAAAAGGAGCGTGAACTATGAAAAGGAAGCTTAATATATTAAACAGTAAAGGCGGTAAGGATTTCTTTGCTTCAATTCTTGCGATTGCAGTCGGCCTGCTTTTTGGCCTGCTAATCCTTCTCTTTACCAATATCGGCGAGGCCTTTCCCGCTTTTTTTACGATCATACTGGGCGGTTTTACGGATGGCATGGCAGGCATCGGTCAGGTGCTTTATATGGCAACACCCATTATATTGACCGGTCTTTCCGTGGGCTTTGCGTTTAAAACCGGCCTGTTTAACATAGGGTCTTCGGGCCAGTTTACAATGGGTGCCTTTGCGGCCGTCTACATTGGGGTGAAATGGACCTTCCTGCCGCCCGGTTTGCATTGGATCGCAGCGTTGTTGGGTGCAACCCTGGCAGGTGCGGTTTGGGGAATGGTTCCCGGTATCCTGAAGGCACTATCTAATGTGAATGAGGTAATTACCTCGATCATGCTGAACTATATCGGAATGTATCTGGTAAATATGCTGATTGTTCAATTCGTGTTCGATCCGGTAAAGAACCAGAGTGTTCCGGTAGCAGCCGGAGCCAATATTCCAAAGGCAGGCCTTGACCGGTTATTCCATAGCTCTAATATGAATATCAGTATCCTTATAGCCATTCTGGTCGTTGCCTTAATTTATGTTATTCTGAATAAAACTACCTTCGGTTATGAACTAAAGGCCTGCGGGCACAGCAAAGAGGCAAGCAGGTATGCCGGTATCAATGCCAAAAGAAATATTATCCTGTCGATGGTGATAGCAGGCGCATTATCCGGCCTGGGCGGAGGAATCCTTTACCTTGCGGGCTCCGGTAAATACCTGCAGGTAGTTGATATCCTGGCATCGCAAGGCTTCAGCGGCATATCGGTAGCCTTGCTTGGAATGTCCAATCCGGTCGGTATACTGTTTGCAGGGTTGTTTATAGCGCATATCACGGTTGGGGGTTTTAACATTCAATTGTATTCCTTTGTGCCGGAAGTAATCGATATCATCATATCGGCGATCATTTACTGCGGTGCATTTGCATTACTGTTTAAGAGCTTTATCAGCCGCTTCGGCAGAAAATCTTTGAAGACGGTAAAGGAGGAGAAAAGCTGATGGAAGTGTTATATTTTATCGTACAGCAAACGATGTTTTTTGCAATTCCTCTGCTTATCGTAGCACTTGGCGGTATGTTCTCGGAGCGGAGCGGGATCATAAATATCGCCCTGGAAGGCATCATGGTTATCGGAGGCTTTGCAAGCATTACGTTTATCAACCTGTTTCAGAACAGGTTGAGCGGACAGATCCTGCTTTTGCTGGCTGTTCTGATTGCCGGAATATCCGGCGGTCTTTTTTCCATTTTACACGCGTTTGCATCCGTTAACCTGAAAGCCGACCAGACGATCAGCGGCACGGCCCTCAATATGTTTGCGCCTGCCTTTGCGGTTTTTGCCGCCAGAATGGCGCAGGGCGTACAGCAGATTCAATTCGTGGATACCTTCCACATTGCAAAGGTACCGGTTCTGGGCGATATCCCTGTCCTGGGACCAATTTTGTTTCAGAACTGCTACATTACTACCTACCTTGGTTTCCTTATCGTAATAATTACCGGAATTGTAATAAACCGGACCAGATTCGGCTTAAGACTTCGTTCCTGCGGGGAGTTTCCGCAGGCAGCGGATTCCGTCGGCATCAATGTTGCCAGGATTCGCTATGCCGGTGTAATCATATCGGGAGTATTGGCCGGAATCGGCGGACTGGTATTCATTGTACCGACTTCGACCAATTTTAATGCAACGGTTGCCGGATACGGTTTCCTGGCATTAGCGGTATTGATCTTCGGGCAATGGAGGACAAAGAAGATATTTTTTGCGGCATTTTTCTTTGGTGTTATGAAGACGTTTGCCTCAGCCTATTCGGCGATTCCCTTTTTAAAGGGCCTGTCGGTTTCCAATGAGATTTATAAAATGATACCTTATATTGCAACTCTTATTATATTGGCATTCTCTTCAAAGAATTCTCAGGCGCCGAGAGCGGAAGGAATCCCTTATGATAAAGGCAGCCGGTAATAATTTGGTTAATAATGCTTATTAGGTAATTGCGAAACTCCTTTTTGTGTCTGCTGATGTTCCTGTGTGTTTCAGCTGCCTCTACAATTTGCTGAAATTATTTGACTTACACATACAATAAGTGCATTTGTATGTGACGTTCAAAT
>JAEWSD010000242.1 GCA_023398615.1 Bacillota bacterium | reverse complement strand
TTGTTAAAGTCTTGACAAAGAGTTCAATCGATATTATAATATCGATAAACCAATATTGAATAGCACAGATATAAATGTATTATTATGAAGGAGTTCTTTATGGAGAAGAAACCCATATCGACGCAGACTCTGCAGCGTCTGCCGTTATACCTGAATTATCTGAAATCGCTGTCTGGTGACAGCACTCCAAACATTTCGGCTACCGTTATAGCCGGTGCGTTAAATCTTAACGACGTGCAGGTAAGGAAAGATTTAGCATCGGTCAGTAACGGGGGAAGGCCGAAGGTCGGTTATAACACGCAGGAGTTAAGAAGCGACCTGGAGCATTTCCTGGGGTATGACAACACGGAAAGTGCGGTTATCGTGGGGGCCGGCAACCTGGGACGGGCTTTGCTGTCCTTCAGGGGCTTTGCAGATTACGGCCTGGATATCGTTGTTGCCTTTGATTCCGACGAATCCCTGATCGGGACAAGTGTGAACGGCAAGCAAATACTATCCGTGGATAAGATGAAAGATTTATGCAGGAGAATGAGGATCAGGCTGGGGATTATTGCCGTGCCTGAGCAGGAGGCGCAAGGGGTATGTGATGCACTGGTGGAATGCGGTGTCCTTGCCATTCTTAACTACGCACATGTACATTTGCAGGTCCCCGGACATGTACTGGTGAAGAATGAAAATATGGCATCTCCTCTGGCAGTACTCTCCAAGCGCCTTGCGGAAAAGCTTATGTAATGGATATTGCATCAATGAATGGAGGTAATCTAATGAATGAAAGGTTTGATTTTGAAATAGTCGACGGCATAATCGATGACCTGGGATGCAGGCCCAGTTCAATTATCGCAATGCTGCAAAGTATACAGGAGCATTACCGCTATCTTCCGAAGGATATATTCCCCTACCTGTCGGAGAAGGTGGGAATCAGTCAGGCAAAGATTTACAGTATTGCAACCTTCTATGAGAATTTCTCATTGGAGCCTAAGGGCAGATATGTCATTAAAGTATGCGACGGGACTGCCTGTCACGTCAGGAATTCCATACCGATACTGAATACATTGCGCAAGGAGCTTGGATTGTCCGCGTCGAAAGCGACGACGGATGATCTGCTGTTTACGGTTGAAACCGTATCCTGCCTTGGGGCATGCGGGCTCGCGCCGGTTCTGACGGTAAATGATAAAGTACATCCTGCCATGACACCGGATAAGGCAATTGCACTTTTAGATCAATTGAGGGAGGAAATAACAAATGCTTAAGAATCGGGACGATTTGGCGAAGCTTCGCAGTGTGTACCAAAAATCAATCGAAGCGGAGAAGAAAAGGATACTGGTATGCGCCGGAACCGGCTGCATATCAAGCGGTTCCCTTGAACTCTTCGACCGGCTTTCTGACCTGATGAGGGAACATAACATTCCGTGTTCGGTTGAGCTGGAGGCGGAACCTCATGAAGCTTCCGTGGGACTCAAGAAGAGCGGGTGCCACGGTTTCTGTGAAATGGGGCCGTTGCTGAGGATAGAACCGCAGGGTTTTTTATACACGAAGGTACAGTTATCGGACTGCGAGGATATCATAGAGAAAACCATCCTTAACGGGGAGCACATAGAACGCCTTGCATATCGGAAGGAAGGCACCGTATACCGGAAACAGGAGCAGATCCCCTTTTATAAAAAACAGACACGTCTCGTACTCGAACACTGCGGACATATTGATGCTACCTCCATTAACGAATACATAGGAATCGGCGGCTATACCGCATTGGAAAAAGCGTTGTTTGACATGAGTACGGATGATATCATTAATGAAATAACCGAATCAAATCTGCGCGGAAGAGGCGGCGGCGGATTCCCGGCAGGACGCAAATGGTCACAGGTGAAACGTCAGAAGGCGGAACAGAAATATATCGTATGCAATGGCGATGAAGGTGATCCGGGTGCATTCATGGACAGAAGCATTATGGAAGGCGATCCGCACCGTATGCTGGAAGGAATGATGATCGCAGGACTGGCCTGCGGGGCTTCGGAGGGCTATATTTATGTCCGTGCGGAATATCCGATGGCGGTGAGCCGCCTGAAGACGGCAATTGCACAGGCAAAGGAGTATGGTTTATTGGGCGGCGGCATTCTTGGGACGGATTTCAGCTTTCATATCCATATAAGCCGCGGCGCCGGTGCTTTCGTGTGCGGGGAAGGAAGCGCACTTACCGCATCAATAGAAGGAAAACGCGGCATGCCGAGAGTCAAACCGCCGAGAACGGTGGAACACGGACTATTTGATATGCCGACCGTACTGAATAATGTGGAGACATTTGCTAATGTTACGCTGATAATAAATAACGGCTCACAGTGGTATAAGGGAATCGGGCCTGAGAACAGTCCGGGAACAAAGGCTTTTGCTCTGACCGGCAATATTGAGAATACCGGCCTTATCGAGGTACCGATGGGGACGACCTTGCGTGAAGTAATCTTTGATATCGGCGGAGGTATGCGTAACGGAACAGAGTTCAAGGCTGTCCAGATCGGGGGTCCCTCCGGCGGATGCCTGACAAAAGAACATCTTGATCTTCCGCTGGATTTTGATTCCCTGAAAAAGGCGGGAGCCATGATCGGTTCCGGAGGGCTGGTAGTAATGGACAGTAATACCTGTATGGTTGAGGTTGCAAGATTCTTCATGAATTTTACTCAGAATGAATCCTGCGGAAAATGTGTACCCTGCCGCGAAGGAACGAAGAGAATGCTTGCCGTCCTGGAGCGTATTGTAGAAGGAAAAGGCGAGGACGGAGACATTGAGCTGTTATTGGAGCTTGCCGATACGATATCGGCAACGGCGCTGTGCGGTTTAGGAAAAACCGCGGCATTTCCGGTCGTCAGTACAATAAAGAGCTTCCGTGAGGAATATGAGGCCCACATCTATGAGAAACGCTGTCCGGCCGGAAGCTGTCAGAAACTAAAGAGGATACAGATTGATCCCGCTTTATGCAAAGGCTGCTCTAAATGCCAGAGAGTCTGTCCTGTCAATGCGATTTCAGGAAAAATAAAGGAACCATTTCATATAGACGGGGGGAAATGCATCAAATGCGGAGCCTGTATCGGTACCTGTCCGTTCCATGCCGTTAAAGAGGGATGAGCAGAATAAATGGATCTGCATTTGGACTTTTAATTGACAATAAATTAACAATATTCGGCAATCAGAAGAAAACAGATTGATTTTCAGAAATCAAGTTATTGGCGGAAAGAGGTAGCAAATGGAAAAGAAAGAACATATGGTAATTGATGGGATACCTGTTGAAATAAACGGCGAAAAAAACCTTCTTGAATTAATCCGGAAGGTCGGTATAAAAATGCCGACGTTCTGTTACCATTCCGAGCTCTCGGTTTATGGTGCCTGCAGGATGTGTATGGTGGAAAACCAGTGGGGCGGCCTGGATGCGGCCTGTTCTACTCCGCCGAAAGCAGGGTTGCAGATCAGGACAAATACGGAAAGGCTCCGGAAATACCGAAAGATGATACTGGAGCTTCTGCTTGCAAACCATTGCCGTGACTGTACGACCTGCAGTAATAACGGAAAATGCAAGCTTCAGGATCTGGCAATGCGTTTTAATATAGAAGGAGTACGTTTTCCCAATACGGCCGGAGAACCGAAGACAGACGATTCTTCTTTGTGTATCACCCGTGATGCGAATAAATGTATTCTTTGCGGTGACTGTGTGAGGATGTGCAATGAAATACAGAACGTGGGAGCAATCGATTTCGCACACAGGGGTTCAAAAATGGTTATCAGTACGGCTTTCGGAGCACCGATAGCCGAGTCTCCCTGTGTGGGATGCGGTCAGTGTGCGGCGGTATGCCCTACCGGGGCAATTGTGGTAAGAAATGATTCCAGAAATGTGTGGAAATGCCTTGATGATAAGGAGATTAAAGTAACCGTACAGATTGCTCCGGCGGTCCGGGTCGCTATGGGAAAAGAATTCGGCCTTGACGACGGAGGGAATGCTATGGGAAGAATAACGGCAATACTTCGAAGGATGGGCTTTGATGAGATATATGATACCTCCACCGGTGCCGATCTGACGGTTTTGGAGGAAGCCTACGAGCTGCTAAAAAGGCTTGCAAAAGGTGACCGGACGATGCCGCTGTTTACCTCCTGCTGCCCCGCATGGGTAAGCTTCTGTGAGAAGAACTATCCGGAGCTGCTGCCGGATGTTTCCACGTGCCGTTCTCCTATGGAGATGTTTGCTTCTGTTATCAGGGAACAAAACAGTACCTCCTCCAGGAAATCTGTGCATGTAGCCGTAATGCCCTGTACGGCGAAAAAGTTCGAAGCAGCGCGTGAGGAATTTAAGGAAAACGGTATTCCGGATGTGGATTATGTCATTACTACACAGGAACTGATTCAAATGATCAAGGAATCCGGAATTATCTTTGAGGAACTGGAACCGGAAGCAGTGGACATGCCCTTTGGAACCATGACCGGTGCGGGTGTGATCTTCGGTGTCAGCGGAGGCGTTACCGAAGCCGTACTCCGCCGGATATCTTCCGACAAATCAAGAACCGCCCTGATGTCGACTGCCTGCCAGGGTGTTCGGGGCATGGAGGGAGTGAAGGAAGCAACCGTCAAGATAGGCGATATGGAAGTAAGGCTCGCGGTTGTCAGCGGCCTTGGTAATGCAAGCGGATTGATTGAAAGGATTAAAAATGGGGAGCATTATGACTTTGTTGAGGTCATGGCCTGCCCGGGAGGCTGTGTCAGCGGCGCCGGACAGCCGTTTGCGGCAGCTTCCGTAAAAGAAAAAAGAGGGAAAGGCTTATATTCGGCGGATAAGCTTTCCAATATCAAACGTTCGGAGGAAAATCCGCTGATGATGTCGCTTTATAACGGTATCCTGAAAGGAAGGGTTCATGAGCTCCTTCATGTGGACTATACAACCGGTAAGGAGGCGAAATAGTATGACGGAATTGAGTGTCTGTATCGGAAGTGCCTGCCATCTTAAGGGTTCCTATAATGTAATCCAGATATTCCAGCAGCTTATCGAGGAAAATGCGCTGCATGGGAAGGTTGATTTTAAGGGGACTTTCTGCATGAAGCAATGCCGGAACAACGGTGTCTCGGTAAGCTTTGACGGCCGGAGCTACATCATCACACCGGAAACCGCAAGGGAATTCTTTACCGCAAATGTTCTGCCGCGGCTGAGGTAAATTATTTAACCGCAGCATTCTATGACATAAATTACAGGCTGAGTATACTATAATATAGATGAAACCGAGGCCGAGAGGAATACCATATGGAAGAACAAATGAAATCACTATGGGCAGAGCCGTACGAGGACCCGGATGTCAGAAATGTTGATACCGGGCGGGAGCATCAATGGCGCTATTCACCGGATTTTCTCAATGCGGTACAGTATACTTTGAAGCTGACAGGAAGCCGCTATAAGGATTGTGCCGCAGCAAATGAGCGGAATAATCAAAGCAGTCTGGGAGGAAGTCCGCCGGATGGCTTTACGTGGCATCATTGCTATAATCCCGGTATGGATCAAAGCAGGGGCTATGTTATGCAGCTTGCGCCAAGAGATCTTCACCGGAAATGCTGTCCGCATGTAGGAGCCTTCAAGCAGGGAATAGAGATGGGATTCTATAGCGGGACGGAGGATAGGAGTACCATTGAGGTAAAAACGGGGCAGGCATTTTTAAGAGCGGTTTCACATCATAAAAGCATTATAAAGATTGCGATACAAGTTTTGGAAGAAAAGCTGCAGCTTTGCCTGCCTTTAAGCCTGATCGATTTTTATATCAGGTATGCACTGCGTGCTCAGGATAAAACAAATCATTATCCGGATCGAACAATTCATTACAGAAACGGAAAGGATATCTATGATATATGCTGGTTTGAAGAAATTATCGAGGGAAGCAGCAGTATCCTGGAGATTTTAAATTATGAACGTTACGGACGGAATAATCTTACGGGCGGCCTGGACTTTGGTCAAAAGTCAAACATTCCTTTCGCTGAGGATGCCTTTGGCAACGTATATTATCTGTCCGTAGAAGAGGCCGGAAGAAGACTGGTGGATGCTCCGGTTTATTTTTATAACCACGAAGAAAATTCTTCGGTAAAGGTTGCGGAGGCTTTCGAGGACTTTCAGAGCGGTTGGTATACTACGGCTTAGGACAGGGAGACTGTTGAAAAAAACGGCACTGGTTTGTTATCTTTCCAGTGCCGTTTTTTCAACAGTCCTGCTTTTATCTTCTATGCAGGGGGAATTCATATTGTGCATAGGTCTCCAGATTCTCGTGAATCTCACGGTTATCTGCCTGTGCAAACAGTTTTTCACGGTTTGTATTCGCTACCCTGCCGGTCAGGATGCTACCCGGCCCGTTGGAACAGCCGCCTTCACAAACCATGCCTTCCAGGAAATCTTCCGGAAGCTTCCCAATTTTCATAAGTGATAAAGCTTTCTTGCATTCTACCGCACCGTTGCATACCTTAACGGTTATTTCGGTATCCCCGTTGCTTTCCTTTAAGGACTGCATTACGGATGCCGTTACTCCGCCCGATACACAGAACTTTTTGCCGTAGATACTTCCTTGCTGGATATTTCCGCTAAAAGCTTTTGGTTCGACATTCTTTGCACGCAGCATTGCGTAAAGCTCGTCCAGGGTTAAGGCGTAATCGGCGCTGTTTAAGGAGATGGAATCCAGAACCTCCCCTTTTTTCGCTATGCAGGGACCGATAAATACGCAGATCGCATCCGGATGCATAGCTTTTACCAGTTTTGCGGTCGCGGTCATGGGAGATACCGTCTTAGATATATTTTCGGCCAGCTGGGGGAAATGCTTGCGGATCATTTTCACAAAGGCGGGGCAGCAGGAGGTAGTCATCCTATTATCCGTATGGTGTGCATCCGCCCATTCCTCTGCTTCACTGGCCGCAACCAGGTCTGCCCCGAGGGCTACTTCAACCACATCTTTGAAGCCAAGCTCCTTTAAGGCTTCTGTCATGCTGCCGAATGATATATGGGCGCCGAACTGGCCTTCCCATGCCGGTGCAAGCATTGCATATACGGGGGTATCCGTTTGCCGGATAAGATGTATCACATCCACCATAAAGGAACGGTCTGAAATGGCACCGAAAGGACAGTCCTTGATGCATTCCCCGCAGTCGATGCATTTCTCTTCGTCTATCACGACGATATTATGTTCGTCCATTGTAATTGCATCTACCGGGCAGCTTCTTCTGCATGGACGCATAAGATCTGCGATAGCACTATACGGACACGCCTGCGAACATTTTCCGCACTCCTTGCACAGATTGGGATCTATGTGGGCACGGTCCCTTAACATGGTTATCGCCCCAAAATGGCAGGCTTCCTGACAACGCTTGCCCATACATTTCTGGCAGTTGTCCGTTACGACAAACCGGGTAATGGGGCAGCCTTCACATGCCGAATTAATTACCTGTACTATGTTTTTGGAGTCCTTATTCGCGGATGCGGATTTCCCTTCGGCCAGGCGGATTCTCTGCCGGATGATTTCCCGTTCCTTATAAATACAGCAGCGGAAATGGGCCTGAGGCCCCGGGATCAATTCAAAGGGAAGAGCTTCCTTTTTTGCTTCAAGCTCATTGCTATAGGCAAGCTTTGCAACCTCATAAAGAACTTCCTGTTTAATGGTATCGATATTCGTATTAATTCCAAGCATAGTTTACTCCTTATGAAACACACAAACTAGTAATATTTAATTGTTACTTTTTTGCCCATTTTGATTACGGTTTCCTTTATCTGCTCCACCAGGTTCATACGGATACTCAGATCAAACGGCAGGCCCGTACTCTGATGGGCTTCATTGATGGTTTTACCGACAAACAGATTCAAGACCGTACAGTCTTCAATAATCAGCTTTGCTATCCGGGAACCTCCGTTATCCTTATCCAGCTCATCAAAAAAAGCTTCGTCGATACTGTTATCGGTAAACCTTTTCATGATACTGAGGGCCCTTGATAAGGTAAGCACTCCTTCCGTTACCAGATCGATGCCGGGTATCTGTGCAGTCGGCGGCAGTGCCGGGTCCGAATAATGCAATGAGGTTTGGATCGGCTTGTCGAGTACTCTGGCGGCAATATTTGCGGTGGTGCCCCCGCAAATAATTTTCCTGGAGGGCTCCTTCATGAAATCCCGCATCAGGACAGCATCCTCTTCCGTACTGGAAGGCGGGCCGGTAAAAAGGTTCACGGTTTTTGTATTTATGACTCTGGCAACGGCTACCGTGGTATCGTCTCCGGGAACCTGCATATATAAATCGTCACAGGCCTGCGTAAGTATTGCGGCAAGTCTTACGGCCGAAAGCGTGGCAGAGGTTGCTTTCAATGCATATTCCGCCATGCTGTTCCAGGTCCAGCCGAAATTCAGGATCTTTCCGACGCCGGCATGAATGACGCCGTCACTCATCAGAACGAAACAATCGTTGAATTGCACTTGAAAACGGTATTCCCGGATCGTCTTATTCTCAATTGTCCTTTCAAAGTAAGGGACCGTGAACAGCCCGCCCTCCCGGATAAATACACAGCTCGGATTATCGAATTCCACCAGATAGGCTTCGCCGTTATGGAAGATTTGAAGAATGCTGAAGGTGGAATAGGCAACCTGTCTTACCTGGCATACCGGAAGTGTCTTTGCGATGGTTTCCACGCATTCGTCAATTCCGGCACCGTTTAAGATCATGGTTCCTAATATTTTCGAAGTGAGGGTGGCAAGAATGTTGGCCTTTACTCCGCTGCCCATCCCATCGGCCAGGATCATTATATCGGAATCCTCCGTCTTTAGTATCTCAACTTTATCACCGCAAAGCTCTTCATGATGCTTGTTTAAGCTTTTATAAGCAGCATCAATACTTACCTTCATATGTTATCACTCTTCCTGTCATAATGCGGGGGGCCTTCAGGGTACTGAGACGATTTCTCATCATTTTTCCCGTCATACAGGATCGTATCACGAAGCCTGGTCAGGGTTACTTTGGTTTCGGCAGTTGTCTCACCAAGCAGGCCGGCTATCTGCTGCGCGACTAACATCTGCTTATCGATTACCTTCTGGGCCATTTCTATGGTATCAACCTTAACCTTATAAGCCTGTTTATTATTCTCTTCTTCTTTGGTAATATCCTGAAAAATGCCCAGAACGGCATTCTGTTCATGTACGTAAACGATATTCTGGAGGGTGGTAAGACCCCTGTCGGGATACTCTACCTTTTTTCCCATGATTGCTTTATGTGTGGTTAATACCTCTTCAAAATCCGAATGATCAATTAGCTCATACAGATACATTTCCGTCGCTTTTGCCCTTGGTATATGGAAGTATAGCTCGGCAGCACCGCTGAATTCCACGATTTTCATATCGGAGTCCACCAGAAGGATTACATTTGGCGTCATATCCAGTACAACATTAGCCATAGACTGTGCCTTTGCATGCATATACGGGATACACATGGTCAGCTCCGCCTTGCCCTGGAATACCGCAATTGCCTTCTCACGGCAGCTGGAATAGCCGCAGGCACCGCAGTTTAACTCATCCTCGGGTTTTATTTTACCTATTTTGCTTAATATATAATTGATCTGTTCTTCCGTAGGCAGGGTATCCTTTATCGAACGATCCAGGAATGTTTTATGGAAATTAATGTTCTGCGCCCTTTCAAAAAATGAGGCTTCCTCTATCGGAAGCTTGGGGATCGTTTCTTCCATGTCGAGCTTTACCTTGAACCGGGATATGGAGGTATCGTTAACGGCAGGCCCTTTAATACATCCGCCGCTGCACAGGTCGGCTTCGATAAAGCAGCCGGTTACCTCTCCCTTTTCCATGCTTTTAAACAGTTCAATACAGTTTTCAATACCATGCACGTAAAACTTCCGGTATCTGTCCGGTATGTTTTTGGATGCCACAATTGAGGAAAGAACACCGCTGCTGATCGGATAAAGCCGGTTTACCATAGGGTTTGGATTCTCAAAAGGCGAATCCTCTAATTCCTTGATATCGATACATTTCTCCTTCAGCCATTCCTCCACCTCGGTGAAATTAAGGACGGCATCTACCAGGCCGGCTGTCCTCGGGTCGCTTTCCGCCTCACGCTTCTTGGCAATGCAGGGCCCGAGGAATACGACTTTTACGTTGTTTCCCATTTCCCTGCGGATCAGCTTGGCATGTGCAATCATCGGGGAGACTACCGGTGCCATGTACCCTGTAAGGCTTGGATAGTAAATTTCAATTAAATCGTTTACGCTTGGGCAGCAGGTAGTAATTATGTTGTCCATCGTACCTGCCGTCAAAAGTTTCTCGTATTCGTCCGTAACAAAGGCGGCTCCCTCGGAGGTTTCCCTGATCATGGAAAAACCTAATTTCTTTAAAGCGGTAACTACCTGGCCGCGGGTTTTATATTTTAATAAGCCAAGATAGGAAGGGGCAATGGAAACTACGGTCGGAATACCGTCTTTTAAAAATGATTTTACCTTATCCAGATCGCTGATTAAGGTTTTTGCGTTCTGCGGGCATGCTTCAAGGCACTGGCCGCACAGGATACATTTATCATTCATGATCTGTGCCTGTTCATCCTTCACCATGATGGCTTTCACGTTACAGGTACGTACACATTTGTAACAATTCCTGCATTTTGCCTCTTTAAAGCCTATTACATTCATATGAACTCCTATCTGTCTGCCTGCTGCAGGCATTTGATAGCGGACAGGGAATACTGCTAAAGCCTTGCCAGCACTTCACCGGCAAAAAACTTCTCCGTATCCTCAGGTTTCAGTGAAAAAAGGTCGTTATTTATCTTGACGCACACTCCTTTCACACATTCACCGATACAAAACGATCCATTTAATTCTACTTTATCTTCTACTTTATGTAAAGCAATTAATTTTTCCAATGATTGAACGATTTCTCTGGAACCCTTTAAATGACATGAGCTGCCGATGCATATTGTGATTATCATCCTGCTACCTCCAAAAAGATTGTTTTAATTTTAACAATGTTTCAAGTTTATTCTAGCATGTTATGATAGGTCTGTCAAAGGGTATTTTTAGGATTATTGACTTAGTGACGCTTTGCCGGGGAGATGCTGAAAACGCCGGGAGTATCCCGATATCCGGTAACTGTTCAGAGGAAGATTCCGATACTTCTAATACCGCAGGAACCGTTTATGACATCCCCTAAAAGTGTGAACTCGTCGGCTGACGCCTCCTCAGACATCACACTTTTACGGGATTTGCATGATTCCTGCGGTATAAGAAGTATTGCGGATTCTTCCAGTTCACTGTTACCGGATATCGGAATACTCCCGGCGTTGTTTTGTTTACTGAGGCAAAGCTGTTTGGTGAGAGATGAAGGTAATATTGTTTTTTCTATTTAAGTTAATTTTTGTATACAGGTTAAATTATTAACAACTTAACCTCTTTTTTATACGAATTAAGGTATTTTGAAACTTTGTCACTCATGGATAACAATCTGAACGTTTTACTACCAGTATTCGCTGTCATTAGTTTGTCTTTATTCATCCCAGAAGTCCCCGGTTTCTCTAAGAATTTGATCCGTAGGTGTTAGAGTAGCTTCAATGATGGTGTTGCCTGTTTTTTTCAAATAATGCTTTATCATGTAATACCCACATGCATATCCGGCGCAGAAAGGCAGACCTACAGGAAAATAGCCTCGCAGTGCCGCAATTTCATCTCCATAAAGATAAGAGGTTAGGTTATCCATTCCTGTCACGTCCAAGGCATCTTTGACTAGAGGTTTTATATAGCTATTTAATGTATCCATATCAAGTTTACTAACCCAAGGTCCAAGCTTTTCCTCTCCATAGATGGAGGTGGCATAGTTTTCCGCCAAACCTTCTGTGACCATCATACCTACCAGAGAGATGTCATCACGCCATTTTTCAAATTGAAACCTTACGTTATGGTTACACTCATGAGCAAGGGCTGCCGGCATGCGGCCAATTGTATAAGTGTTAGGAGTAATTGCGCCAAAAATATAACCAGGTATGCCACCATCACCTGAGTAACCATCGCTAAGTATAGTATATGGACTCTGAGGATCAGCAAGGAGAATAGTATATAAATAGTTTTGGACAGGTAATTCAATGCCTGCATTCACAAAGCGCCCAAGAGCATCTTCTATGGAGGATTGACAACTTTTCCAAAATGCATTTTGAGAAAGTAAATCAACACTTTCTTTTTGAGTTTCGTCAACTTTATTAGGGGCCAGATAGCCTAACATATTGCTTGCCATTACAACATCATAACCATTTTCTTGCTTAGCTTTGAGGGGTACATTGTAACAAGCCCACTTTTTTTCGAAGGGCTTCATTATTTCATAGCGATAAATGTCGTTCCTCTTTTCTGAAGGTGCGGCAATAATTTTTTTGTAGATTTCACCTGAACGAATATTTTTGATTTCCATAGTATTAACCTCATTTCCATATAATATAATTACTATACGCTATGACGTAAAGAGAGAGTCAATAGATTCCGAAAAAATTTCAAAGACTCTTTTATTCACTTCTTCCCGGCCGGAATTGAAATGGAGCGTCAGACAGGCAGACGGCTTAAACCCAAACCAGCAGAATGGCTCTGTTATGTGGTGACAACGGGGGCTTTTCATGAGCGGTTACGAGATCCGGCACTCCAAGAATAAAGATCTTTCAAAAAACTTTACTTAGGGTCATAATGTAGATACATTGAATTTCACATCTGCAAATAAATATTTTGAAATGGGCTGTTTTTCTTGGAGGTGTTTATATGACTGTCAGCAGTGATATCACAACATCTGAAATAGAATAATAAATTGGATTGGCGGTGTATATGGCGACTTGATGGACACATTTACCATAGCGATGATAGCAATCTTTGTTGCGCTTTTAGGTAGTTGTGTGCTCGGCAATTGTTGCCACAAAATCCGCATACGTGTTTAAGGATACAACACCTAAAAGTTTCATTATTTTTTTCTGGCGGGTATCCTGATTTCCGCTGTCTATATGGGGTTTAGTCTTGGAAGCACAACCAATCTTCCTCTTTATATTATTGCTTGCATTTTCCTAACTAGGGTAGATACCTGCACGCCCATTGAGACGGCGTACGAGCTGTTTATGACAGCGTGCAAGCTGACCCGCTCAGGGGATGCTATACTCCAAAGCATCAGCTGAGGCTGGTCACCGGTCTTTTTACTGTTTTAATTCTTACTTACCTGAGCTGACAAGGCTGTTCAGACGACAGGAAGCAGCAGGATGTCCCGGAATATGTTCAAGTTTTCGGTTGTATTCATGATATGTTATGATATAATAGGGAAAGATATAATAAACGACAAAGGAGTCAGATGAATGGAACTAGTAACAATCAGAGAGCTGTACAGGGATAAAGAGCTGTTTATCGGCAGGAATGTCTCCATCGGCGGATGGGTCAGAAGTGTCAGGGATTCTAAAACCTTTGGATTCATTGTGCTGCACGACGGATCTTTTTTTGAGACACTTCAAATCGTATATAATGATAA
>JAEWSD010000110.1 GCA_023398615.1 Bacillota bacterium | reverse complement strand
TGGCATATAATTCTTTTAATTTGGGATTCCTGTCTTCCAGACAATCTTTTCTGAACTCGTCGAATTGGTCCGCTATCGAGAAAATATCGCTGTTAAAATTTTTCTTCATGGCCTTAACATAATTTTCAATACTCCCGTATTGCTTTATAGCCATTTCGGCAATTTCATCCTCTTTAGATTTACATTTTTCAATAAATTCACTATATTTATCCATACTGCCGTAAGTCTTCAATATCCTATCCGTATGTTCCTTCTTGAACCCTTCCAGGGCATTAAAATATTCACTCATATCAAATTCTTTGAAGCTCATTCTGTTTTCTCCCTTCAATGTTTTATTGATAAGACCGATTAAATCATTCAGTCTGTTACATTTTAATATCAGCAGCTTCTTTTGGTTTTCCAGTGCCTGCATCTTATCATAGTGAGGACTATACATGATTTCTTTCACTTCTTTTAACGGTATATCAAGCTCCTTATAAAACAAAATTTGCTGTAAGATCGCAAGAGCTTCCTCATCGTAAAGCCTGTAACCTGCTTCTGTAACTTTACTTGGCTTTAACAGCCCTATTTCATCATAGTAATGCAACATACGCACACTTATCCCTGTCAGATCCGAAACTTGTTTTACCGTTCTCATTGTAATTCCTCCAGATAAGATTTAAGTTTAATATACCGCTAAAACTCTGCCGGCCATAAATTTTATTAATATTTTAAACTCTGCTATTATCTTACACTATGACATGATGTCAGAGTCAAGAATTTTATTTAAAAAGTTATTTATGTAAAATAATTGCAAGGCAAAAAAAGGCTTGCACCAGTTTGATGCAAGCCAAATTATAATAATATATCATTTACTTCCGGATGCCATTTCATAGCATTCTTTTAGATTTTCATAAAGTTTTCGGTAAATCCTGTACATATTATCATACTTCTTACGATATTCATTGCGCGGCAAAAAGCTCTTTTCAACATGAACCAGGGCCTTCGCTGCAGCATTCATATCTTCATTATCTCCTGCTGCTACCGTTGCGATCAAAGCTGCGCCAATCAGCCCGGAATTATTTACCTGTATACGGTCAATGACCCTGTTAAGGATATCTGACCTTATTTGGCAGCAAATATCACTCTGCGAGCTTCCACCGCTTATTCGTAAATGTTCTGCACGATAGCCGCTTGCCTTATCAATTTCCTCAGCAAGATGTCTGGCAGAAAAAGCAACGCCCTCCATAACGGCACGGCACATGTGTGCCTTTCCATGCGCACCGGTTAACCCAAAGAAAACACCCTTCGCTGTTCCATCCCATAACGGTGCCCTTTCCCCTTCCAGATACGGAAGAAAAATCAGACCATCTGCACCTGGTTCTACAGATTCCGCCAGTTCTACAAATTCCTTAATATCAATGCCAAATACTTTACACATCCATAGTTGAGAAGCCCCGCCCGACTTTGTCGGGCCGGCATGAACATAGAGACCATCAATTTTAGGGAAGTAGCACACACCCGGTACAAGAGTTGTCGTATTTGATAATGAGCCAACGATTTCACATGTCCCTGTCACCTCAATTGCATCGCCGGCATTTGTCGCACCTGATCCATACAGGTTTCCAAACAAATCCATTGTTCCTTCTGCAACAATAGTGTCTGTCAGGCAAGCATCCAACAATGTATTACCGGTTTTTTTGATTTTCCCAAGCGCACTTCTGAATGGTATAAGTTTGGGAAGCCTTGAATAGACTCCAGGTACAAGTTTGTCAAGATATGGCAAATAATTATCTCCATCTTCCGTTACCATGCCAATCGAACTCAGAGCGTCAGAAGCTGCATTTCCTGTCAAACGCATATTCAGATAGTCTTTCGGTGAAAAAATATACGCTGTATGTTCCCATATCTCCGGGTTTTCTTTTTTTATCCATTCCGCCCTTGCAACCAAGGCAGTTTCATCAACAGAGAAACCTTTTGGATATGCCGCCTGATCCCGGGCGATTTTTTCATTCAACCCTTTTACATATTTTAAAGGCCTTAGATCCTGCCAGGTAATAACCCTCGTTAAAGCATTTCCATCACTATCTGCAAAGATATGGCTATTAACCTGGCTGCAGAAAGCAAGCGCAGAAACCTTAATGTTTGAATGTTCCGATAATACATCCCGCAAAATCTCGCATAAAGCTTCCCACCATTCATCAGGATCCTGTTCGACAATTCCGGGCTCAGGCCGCAGCATGCTGAATTGATGCGAAGCCTCTTTAACAAGCTTGCCGGTTATGTCAAACAGGCCGGCTTTCATGTTTGTAGTCCCCTGGTCTATCCCAATATAATACTTCGTGTCCACAATATTTCCTCCTTGCCCGTTACCCTTGAATAGCTGTAATTACATTGCAACGTATCCGCCATCAACTGCAAGAACGGCACCTGTAACAAAGGATGCTGCATCTGATGCCAGCCATGCAATCGCTGCGCCAATTTCATAAGGTTCGGCAATCCTGTTCAGTGGACTCATAGCTGCCATTGCGTCTCTTGCCGCATCATCTTTCTGCCAATCATTAAAGATTGCCGTGTTTGTGTTACCAGGGCAGACAACATTTACACGAATATTTGGTGCGACATCACATGCTGCCGATTTCGACATACCAATAACACCATGTTTTGTGGTACAATAAGGACTAATTCCAGGAGCTGCAATAAGTCCCCCGACGGATGAAATATTTACAATGGCTCCTCCGCCTCGTTTCATGATCTCCGGAATACTCGTTCTCATCCCATAGAAAACTCCTTTTAGATTGATGTCGATGATATCTTCAAAATCCTTAAGAGATATTTCATGAATTGGTGCCGGTGCCCTGTTGATTCCGGCATTATTTACCACAATATCCAGCCCGCCATACTTACCTACTGTAAAGTCAACAGCCTTTTGAACATCGTCAAGCTTTGATACATCTGTCTTGATGTAAGCGGCTTCTCCTCCATTACTTTCAATATCTTTCACGCATTCGGCAAGCTTGTCTTCATTTCTGCTTGCCAATACGACTTTTGCACCTGAAAGCGCCATTATTTCCGCAGTTGCAGCCCCGATTCCAACGCTTGCTCCAAAAACAATTGCAATCTTTCCTTCAAGATTTACTTTAAGTTTATCAATTGGCATATTCATAATAGTATCCTCACCTTTCTTCCTGATTAGTAAGCTTCCTTTTTGTCCGGCAAAAAACGATTGGTTATATCAATGCTTTTGCCGTTTCAAGATCAACTACCAGAGCATTGACATTGTTTCCATTTAATGTGGCTTTTATAGCTTCGATTTTCTCCTTGCCATAAGCCACCGCTATTTTCATTGGGATCCGCAGTATCTCATTCCGATCAAGCCCGATTGTCCTGTTAATAAGCGAAAGTTCAATAGCATTGCCGGTTTCATCAAGAAACATATTAGCAAAGCTTACACAAGCTTTTTTGTTGATCAATTCATCCAAAACTTCATCATTAACATTTCCGCTTTTTACAATCGTAGAATTTGAGCTGATTTCTCCTATTCCTAAAAGTGCAACATTTGCCTTTCTTGCAATATCCAGTACCTCACGGATAGATGATTCATTCATAAGCAATTCACGACCATCTTCACTTGATACGGTTGCCGGCGCATTTAACAGAAAGTACTTGCACGACAGTTTTCTTGCTATCTCAAACACTGTATTATTAGGCTGCCAGCCGGCCCGACTGTTACCCAATCCCCCGGAGATCGGAACAATAATATTCCCGGGCCGTTTGGTTTCCGCCATTTGTAAGGCAACATTATAGATACTGGTGCCAGGACTGACCACAAGGATGTCATCTTCTTTCAGCATAGACAGTAAAAAATCGGCCGCTGCTCTTGAAATCTGTACACGTTTCGTAAAATTTTTTGATTTATCAGTATCAATGACAACTGCATTTACCAGGCAAAACCTTTTAATTAAAGCTTCAGACAATGCAGTTTCTTCAGCAAACGGATCTTTAATCGTTATAGACACTATACCTGTTTCTCTTGCTTCATTAAGCATCCTGCTGACCTGGGGGCGTGAAATCCCCATTTGATCGGTAATTTCCTGCTGACTGCATCCTTCTTCATAATATAGTTTACTTATCTGTGTTAATTGCCTAAGGCGCTCAATATCCATTTATTCTTTCCTTTTTCCTTTACCTTTTTGGAAAAATTATATCACAAGCAACAGAAAAAAGCACTTTATTTGTACCCTTCGGCATCCGCCTTAACGGAAGCCTTGTCAAAATTATTGGCCCCTTTAACGAACTCGTCCGTATAAAGATCCGAGACACTATATTCTTTCGTAATGACGCCTGCTTCCTTAGCATATTTAATGCAGTCTTCCCATGCTTCGGTATTGATATAGCCATATCCGTTCTCTTCAAAACCATCTGCGCTGCTCCAAAGCTTGATCGCAGCATTAATAACCTCAACCGCATCCTCTTCTTCTACCTCAATAGAAGGGAATCTTTCCATTACAATCTTAGTCGCTGCTTCAGGATTGCATGTTACAAAGTACTCTGCTTCAGCTAATGCCTTGCAAAAACGCGTTAATACGTCTTTGTTGTTATTGATACAGTCGGTAGTCGCCACTAAAGGATTCCCCGGGACTTCCACATAATCAGAGAAAGAAATCGGCCGAATATCAAGACCCTCTGCCTGCCATAGCTGATATCCTTTCTCCCAGGAAAACGCCGAATCTACTTTACCGCTGATTACCATCTGCGCTCTGTCATCGCCTGCAACCACATATTCCACAGAATCCGGATCAACACCCGCGGCTATAAGGACCGGATTAATGCAGGCCGACCATGATGCATCGCCGACAGCGATCGAATGTCCCGCAATATCTTTAAGTTCCTTGATATCACTGTCAGAATTGACTACCAGACAATTTTCAGCAATCGTATCTCTTTGATAAAATGCCTTCACATTCAGATTACTTTCAATTCCGATAAGAAAAACATCGGGGTCCGGAAAGCAAATATCACCTTTTCCCATAGAAACCATTGTCATATCAGAAGTTCCGCTTGCCTCTTCAAAGGTTACTGAAATTCCATTCTCTTTAAAATAACCAATTTCATCCGCAACAACAAAATCAACATCGTCTAAACACTCTGCAGATCTTGGAAGCACAATAATGATCTCATCAAGGCTTCCTGCATCCGCAGTATCTCCTGTTGCTTCCTCTCCGCTTCCGGATGGGTCCGAAGCCGTATTAGATGATGCCTTGCTTCCACATGCCGTTAAACCTGCTACCATACCGGCAATTATTATCATGGTTAAAATTCTTTTCATACTATCTCCTCCTATGCTTTTACAATTTTCTTTTCCAATAACTTAATAATTCCATAAAGCGACACACCAGTTGCTGCAACCAGCAGGATACCGGCAAATGCGACACTCATTTTGGCATAGCTTGTAGCTGTGATGATCAGAACCCCTAATCCTTCGGTCCCTCCTGAGAATTCCGCACAAATCGCGGCTGTAGTGGCAAATATTCCTGCCAGACGCAAGCCGGTAAAAATATGCGGCATTGCATCAGGAATAATCACCATGCTCAGTTTCTGGATACGCGTTGCTCCAAGGCTTTTCATAAGCTCCAGCTTTAGAGTGTCAACATTATTAAAGCCGGTGGCCGCATTCATCATTACAACCGGAAAAGCTTGAAGAACGACAACAATAATTCTTACCTTGATACCAAAGCCAAGCCAGATCATAAGCAAAGGTATCAGCGCAATCATTGGCATTGTTGCTAAGAATACCGTATACGGAGTCAACGCACTGTTAACCAGTGAAAACTGTGTAATCAGAATTGCGATAACGATTCCGAGTATTACGGCAAAAATGTAACCAATGAAAATTTCCTCGAGTGTTATCAGCATATTTCTCCCAAGTTCCAGCCATGATACTGCGAATGCAGCGGCTACACCAGTTGGCTTCGGGAAAACAAATTCCGGAATTTTATTCAAAACTAAAAAGGCCTGGACTGCAACAATTAATACAATACAGAAAATTACCGGGGATGCATTTTCTAATTGTTTCGGTTTCTTTAAATCTTTAAAGTTTCTCTTAATTGCCTCACTTCTATCCATCTGTTTTTCACCTCCTTTACTTTATCTTGTCCAGACCCACATTATCAATGAGGCCCATAAGTTCTGTTTCCAAATTTGCAAAATACTCTGTTTCCATGCATGAGTGCTCTCTTGGATAAGGCAGTTCAATTTTTATTTCTTTCATTATCCTCCCAGGGTTAGTACCCATGACATACACTTGTGAGGCAATCAGAATCGCTTCGGCAATATTATGAGTAATGAAAATAATCGTCTTTTTCGTTTGACCCCATATTTTTAGTATTTCTAAATCAAGCGTTTCCCTCGTTAATTCATCCAGCGCTCCAAATGGTTCATCCATCAGAAGAATTTCCGGATCATGTACCATCGCCCGAATAACACCGAGTCTTTGCTTCATCCCTTCTGAAATTTCTCTTGGATACAGATTTGCCGCCTTCTCCAGTCCAACCATTCTAAGCAGCTCGTCCACTCTTTTTTCCCATTCATTTCCTTGTAATCCCATAACTTTGAGCGGCACCTTTAAATTATCTCTGACTGTCAGCCAGGGAAGCAGGTTTGGATTTTGAAAAACGAAACCGATTTTCTTAAGAACTGTTTTATCCGGCTCGCCTGTGTATCTATCATCATCAATTTTTATTGAGCCTTTGGTAGGGCTTATAATCCCATCTATCATCCGTATGACCGTTGACTTTCCGCAGCCGGACGGACCTACCAGAGCAATCAGATCCCCTTCTTTTACCTTGAAAGAAACATTTTGTAATGCAACAATTTTCCCATTCTTCGTTTTGAATTCTTTTGTAATGCCATCCAATTCAATTTTGTTTTCGCCCATGTTATCTCCCTTTACTCTAATCGGCTTTCCATGTAACTACCTTCGACTCGACGAAAGAAATAATTTTGAACAAAACTATTCCAATAAAGGCTATCAGGATAATGACCGCAAATACGGTATCCGTTTGTAAATACTTTGAATAATATTTCACCCTGGTGCCAAGTCCTGAAGAAAATCCATTCATCTCACAGCTGATTGTAGCTATCGTGGTAAAAATTCCGCCAAGCTTAATTCCTGTAAAAATATAAGGTAATGCGTTCGGAAAAACAACTTTCCAGAAGCTTTCCCATTTTGTAGCACCATACGCTTCCATCAGTTCTTTTTTTTCCTGACTAACACTGCAAAATCCTGTGATAGAATTAAGCGCTACAATAGGAACAATCTGAACCACAATCACTACTACTTTTACCCAGTCTGCAAAGCCCAGCCATAGACGAAAGATCGGGATCAATGTCAAAAGAGGCGTTGTACTCAAGATAATAATGTAGGGTGTTAACATCTTTGTAAGCAGTTCAAATTGTGAAAAAAGCGCTGCCAGTATCATGCCAAGCGGAACACCGATCACAAATCCGAGAAGGATAACACCGATTGTATCAAGCACATGTAAGAAAAGATCCCCGCTGAAATGTTCAACAAGCGAAGCCACAATGGCTGAAGGTGTCGGCAAAATCGTAGGATCGATTTGCAGCGATCTTATCACTGTTTCCAGAAGTATAACTAATACTACTAAAACGATGACTGGCGGTGCGATATTTTTTATCAGTTTATCTTTCATATTATTCCACCTTCTTTTTTCATGTGTTCTTTTATCATTGCCCGATACTTTAAAAATTCCGGGTTTCTATAAATCTCTTTATTTCTTGTTTCCGGAGGAAGTCTGTCCAGCTCTATTTTCTCCAGGATTTTACCGGGTGCTTTTGAAAGGATATACACTTCGGAACCCAGTAATAACGCTTCATCAATATCATTTGTAATAAAAATGACCGTTTTTTTCGTTTCCTTCCACAGGTTTAAAAACTCTAATGAAATAATCCTTCTTGTGATCGCATCAAGGGCGCCGAAGGGCTGATCCATTAGTAATATTTCAGGATTGTGTACCAATGCCCTGGCAACATTCACTCTTTGCTTCATACCTCCGGAAAGCTCGTCAGGATATGCATCTATATATGCAGAAAGGCCTACCATTTTTAAAGTTTCTTCTATTCTATGATTCCATTCATCACCTTTTAATTTTTGCAGCTCAAGCGATAAATTCAAATTCTTCCCAACCGTCCTCCAGGAAAGCAAATTATTATTCTGAAAAACAACCCCAAACTTCTTTCTGACTTCTTTTGGAATTCCATTTTCATAAATTGCATCATCTAATGTAATAGATCCCAAGCTCGGTGTAATAATTCCTGAAATCATTTTAAGAATTGTAGATTTTCCGGAACCGGAAGGTCCGATTATACATATCATGTCATGCTTTTTTACGGAAAACGTAATATTATCCACAACGCATCTATAATCACCTTCTACCGGATAATATTTGGAAAGTTTATTAACCTTTATTGCGTCCTGCTTATCCATGCTTTCACCTCTAATTCTGCAGTGCCTGTTTATAAAGCCTAAGCTTCGATTTGAGTTCTTCCTGAGTATCATTCAATACAAATGACACCGCTATGCTCCCTATGATAATTCCATCTGCGCCCATTTTCGTGATCTGGCTTGCATGCTCCGGAGTTGAAATCCCAAATCCGACACATACGGGAATGTCAAACGCTCTTTTAGCTCGCCGGATCTTTTCCTCAAGTCCTTCCTGTAATTCTTTTCGTGCTCCGGTTTTACCATCTACCGCTTGCAGGAATACATATCCGCCCATTGGCATCCTTGAAA
>JAEWSD010000089.1 GCA_023398615.1 Bacillota bacterium | reverse complement strand
GTCTTTTTGTCATGCACTCAATTTTATTTTTGATTCAGATTAAACCGTATAAGTTCAGTCCAATATTCATATCAAAGATTCCTTTCGTTTTTTTGTCTTTCCTTCTCGTTAACTAACTGACATTGGGTGTGAACAATAACAAAACCTTAAGTACCGGAAGGCTGGCTGTCAGTATTTTTTTCTATTTCATACCGGGAATTTATTATCATCCACAGCTGCGTATTAAAAACCGACAGATTCCATATGGCAACACCTTGCAGCTGGTACCTTGAAAATAATTCCAACGAGGAACGGATACTTCTGGAGTTAATAAACCACACGACATGGTCTATGCGGTTTTCCGCCTCATAATAGAAATAAGGTGTTTGGGATACTTCATCAAATTGGATGACTGCTCTACTGTTTAAGGCCAGATCCGTCACCCTGTCGAAAGACAGCGAGTTTACCCTTGAAATGCCTGGGATATATGGGAGCTCCCAGTCATAACCAATGGTAGATATTTCGATCACTATTTTTTCGGGCGGAATATACTGCAATACATGGTTTAAAAACAGTTCGGTATTACGAATCGAACTGATAGGGGAAGGTGAATTATAGTTAAATGCCCATTCATAATTCATGAAAATAATACTGTCCGCATACTGATTCAGGATTGAATAATCTACCCGCTCGAACCTGACTTCATCATTTTCGACGGTAATATTGGGGTCTATTGTAACACATACAAAGTATCCTTCTTCTTTTAGGCGAGTTGCTATTTTTGCAAGAAAGCTTTCATACAATTGGATATTTGTAACCGTAATATATTGAAAGGATAAATTGACTCCGTAATAGCCCTTTGTCCTTAAAATATACAGGATATTTTCCAGCTGACTCTCCTGAAAAGCATCATTCAGCAAAAGGTCAAATGCAATACCTATGTTAGGTTTACCCTGGAGGGTTAATGTAGTTAACAGCATGAGCGGAAAAACCGAATATTCCCTTGCCAGCCGGATAATATTCGTATCATCATAATAAGTGATTATTTCACCTTCCGCAGAGGCCGTGTAATTCAAAATTGACAGATAGGTAAGGTAGGGCAAGGTTCTTACGAGTACATCCGTATTGATGAAAGGAGCTGCATGGCCGTGTACTGTAATTGGTCCTTCCTTTTCGTAGCTGATAACGATAGTATCGCCGGGGTATATAAACTCTCTTTCGAAAAGATAGGGGTTATTCCGGTATAACTGCATGACGGTAACCGAAAAGGTGTCTGCGATACCTGTCAGGGTATCTCCTTCCTGGACCGTATATATTAATTCAGGATATATAATTACGATGGATTGTCCTGTTACCAAATCATTATCGGCATTCAGTCCATTATCCTGGATCAGCTTGTTTACGGATACTCCATAATAATCTGCTATGGATCGCAGGGTTTCTCCCGCACTAACAACATGTATCTGCATGGTTACCTTCAATGCGAAATCATATCCAAGACATGATTTGCACAAAATTATTGCAATTTGTTTCATTATATGGGAGAATTAAAAAATTGCTATCTATATCGTTAAAATGGTAATTTGAAAAGTTTAATATGTATGCACCGGATGTTATTAATTGGAGTCAACTTTCCCGACTGCCGCGGCATAGATTACGAATTCATTTTCCTGTTCAAAGGAAGGCTTCGTATCAAAGCCCAATAAACGGTCTGCCGCTTCCTGGTCATAAGCCCCGATTGCACAGGCACCGCAGCCGATTGCTTCACTGGCAAGGTAAAGGTTCTGACATACATGGCCGGCATCCAGCAGCGCGTATTTCTGCGCATTCGTGCCGTAGCGCCATTCACTTCGGTAAGGAACTGCCGTCCAGACAAATCCCGCCGCCGCATTTGCAAAGAATGTCTGTCCGCAGAATGCTTCACTTACCCTGTCTGTCTGGTTATCTATATGTCCGATGAATTCCAGCTTATGCTCTAATGCAAGGTAATGATATAAACCCTGTTCCAATCCGGTGACATGATTCACAAAAAGATAAGTTTCAAACGGATGTCTCGCTCCTGCCGAAGGAACCATGCGCATGGTTGCTTTGCGCATTTTGCCGATTACACTTTTAACTCCCTGTGTTGCCCATAGCAGGAAGGAAAGCTCGTCAAGCGTAAGCGCCTCCCGGCTGTGATTACGCTTACTGGATCTTCCGGTAACCAGATTCAGATAATTATTATTTTTGATAACATGCTCAAAATCCTTCCTAAGCGGAATGATCTTTTCTGCCCCGCACTGCTTTTCTAACGGCGGCTGCGGCAGCCCTTTTTGCTGGTCGCTGATTATGGTATCTGAGGTGGCTTTCATCATCTCTCTTAACTCCATAATCCTTAATCTTATATTTTCTTCTTCCATAATGATACCTCCGGAACCATTGTACCATATCTGCAGATGAATTGCCACATGCCAAAGGGGATTAATCCAATACCTTGTATCCATTGCTTTGCAAATGATTGTTAATTTCCGCGTGGGAGGTCTGCTCATCATAACGGATGTCCACATAATTCTGCCCTTCACTTAGGGATACATTATATATGCCGATTACGCCTTCAAGCTGGCTCCTTACTTTATCCTGTGTCTCCGGCTGTTCCAGCCCTTCGATAGTAAGCCTGATACTATTCATACGCTGCCCTCTCTTTTAATGATAAATCCGGTAAACCGCGAAACTTAAAAGATAAAAATTCCGAAGTTATCCGGTCAAAATAATAAAAATATTATCTGCAACAGCAGAGTTTTTATTCGGATGGCCTTAATCAAGCTATTCCGGCTTGCATTTACCGATATTTTATTTACGCTGTAATATATATGTATATAATGCAAACAATATAATGGTCATACCGATTTCATAAATAAGCTTATAGTAAGGAGACAAACGATGAAACTATGTTCCAGGCTTATACTGCGGATTAAGGAGGAAGGACTGTTACGTACCGTCATATATGTAATATATACTGCTTTTTACTGTTCACGCGAATTCATCTGTGATACATTTTTGGATCTAAGATACAGCGGCAGGTTACTGCGGGGCAATCTGGAAACCCATTACGGGCACCTGGGGTCAAATGATGTTTACCATTCAAAGTATTCCGCATTAGCCATTATTTTTCGATTGATTCCGATAACGGGAAATGATGTACTGGTAGATGTAGGGTGCGGAAAAGGAAGAGTTATCAATTACTGGCTAAGCCGTAAGCTTAAGAATAAAATAATCGGCCTTGAACTGGACGAAAGGATTGCCGCAAATACGGCCGCCCAGTTTGCCGGGTGGAATAACGTAAGGATTATAAGCGGAAATGCGATTCATAACATTCCAGAAGACGGAACCATATTTTACTTCTATAATCCATTTTCCGAAGAGGTCGTACGGCAGTTTGAAGAAACCATGTCCAGGATGTTCGCAGGGAAGCAGATCAGAATTATCTATTACAATCCGAAAAGCGTCCATGTATTTCAAAACGGGAAATGGCTGATAAAATATATCAATTTCGAGAAGGATCTGGGATATAAAAGATGGGGAAGAATCAATAAATATCATGATCTGGCGCTTCTTAGGAAGAAAGGCAGTCATGACAACAGGGCTTAAGAGACGAAGCGGAAAAACAGGATACGTTTGGAACGGTATGTACTTTGAAGTATCCTGTCTTTCTGCCCCATATTATATGAAACAAAAATGAAATTAAAAATAAAACCGTTTCAGCATCTTCAGCTTATCCTTATAAGGCGGGTAAATCAGTTTAAAATCAACAGCCGTGGATTTTTTCAGAACGCTTTTTTGGTGGGAAAATGCTTCAAAGCCCCATTTCCCATGATAATATCCCATTCCGCTGTTTCCGACCCCGCCAAAAGGCAGATTGGGATTGACGGTATGCATAAGTGTTGCGTTGATACATCCGCCTCCGAAGGATACACATTCAATCATCTTCTTCTCCCGTTTCCTGTCTTTGGTAAAGTAATAAAGTGCCAGGGGTTTGCTGTGTGAATGAATCATACGGATTGCCTCGTCCATTTCGGAATAGGTTAATACGGGAAGGATCGGACCGAAGATTTCCTCCTTCATGACCGGGGATTCCCACGTAACATTATTGAGTATCGTCGGCTCGATAAACAATTCTTCCATATCACACTTTCCGCCTGCAATGATATCCGAACCTTCCAGGCAGGATAAGAGTCTCTCATAGTTCTTCTTATTAATGATGTGGCAGTAATCCGAACAGCCTTCCGTAAGCCCTTTATAAAACTCATTGCGGTATTTTACCAGGGAAGCCAGGAAATTCTCCTTAATTGCTTCATGTGCAAGAACATAATCCGGCGCGACGCAAGTCTGTCCTGCGTTGAGCAGTTTGCCCCACATAATTCTTTTGGCGGCCATATCCGTATCGGCCGTTTCATCAACAATACATGGACTTTTCCCGCCAAGCTCCAGAATTACGGGAGTCAGATTCTCAGCCGCCGCGCTGGCAATAATTTTCCCCACACGTTCACTGCCCGTATAATGGATCATGTCAAAGCTTTGCTTCAGAAGCATAGTGGTCTCTTCCGCAGCGCCTTCTACCACCGTACAGAAATTTTCTTCATAAATATCGTTTATGATTTCTTTTACCACTGCGGAAGTATGCGGAGCCGTTTCAGACGGCTTGATGATGCAGCAATTTCCTGCGGAAACAGCGCCGATCAAAGGATTCATGGCAAGCAGGAACGGATAGTTCCAGGCTGTTATAACCAGAACACAGCCATAAGGCTCCGGATATATACGGCTTGAAGCTTTAAATGCAACGATCGGCGTCTTTGCCCTTTTGGGTTTTGCCCACGAGCGCAAGTGCTTTATGGCCTGCTTTAGTTCATCCAGAACACACATTACTTCCGTTGTAAAGGATTCAAATTCCGATTTTCCGATATCCTTTTGCAGAGCGGCAATGATTTCAGGATATTTTTCCTTCACTGCCTTCTGCAGCTTCATAAGCTTAGATATGCGGAAATCAAGCGGCCTGGTTGCTCCCGTAAGCCAGTATTCCTTTTGTGCATGTAACAATTTACCGTAATCTGTCATTTTCTTTCCTCTCCTTCTTTGTTGAACTTTGCAGGATTGCAAAACAAACCAACGCATCTCCCGCAAGTATCAGAAACGGGAGGATCGGCGGCCTGGCGGGTGTTTTTGCCCTTATTGCCGCAATCCTTGAGATAAGCAGGCATAATTCATTCAGTGATATGATAAGTAATGCCCAGTTTGCCCAGTTTTCCTTCCTGCGAAACGGAATCAACAGAAGGAAAATAATTGCAGCGGCGGTGGTTAAGAAGCCTGCGGCGGCAGATTTCATAAAGCTTAAGGTCATAACCTGCATTCCTGCCGTCATAGCATCCCAGGTGGTCCCCATTGCAGCAAGATGATATGGCATAATGCGATCTGCCAGCAGATAAACGGTGCCGTTCCCCGCCAAAAAAAGTGCAATTATAAAATAACCGGTAAATACCATCCTTCTTTTAATCTCCATATTCCACCTCTTTCTCTGATTATACAAGTCTCTATCGACTCAAAAAATCAGTTAAAATAAATGCCATATAAATAAATATACGTTATATACTAATTATTTAATATATATAGTTTAAGATTTAAAATATACCGAACTATATTAGTCCGGTAACTGCCGCCGGCAGGAATTCGGGAAGACAGCTGTTTTTTCTATATCATATCCTTTAAAAAATCTATCAGTCTTACCTTTCTGAGCGATTCATGCATTGCTTCCTCGGCATCATCCAGGGTATGCAATACTCTGACCTTTAACAGATCGATCTGATCGTTCGTTACTTTGAATTCGGTATGACGCTTGAACAGGGGGTTACCGTTTTCAACTGCATGAAATACATCGTAAAGAGTAATGTCTTCAATATTTTGATTAAGGATAATACCGCCCTTTGCACCTTCCTTTGAGCATACAAGTCCTGCTGAAGTCAATCTCCGGATTACCTTTACGGCCGTCGGGACAGGAATATTCAACTTCTCTGCAATAGCCTTTGTGGATAAATAATCATACATTCCCTCTGCCGTTTTGAAATAAATATATATCACAATAGATATAGCCTGCGAAAATGCGGTTGAATATGCCATAATATTACTCCTTTGAATTAACTATATATAATTTATATTCCGTTGTCAATCCTGTTTTCATTTTTTACACCCATTGCATAACATATCTGCGTGCAGATATGTTATTGCTACAAATATAAAGAAGCACTCCCTCAATATTCTGTCTGCCGGACTTTTTTCCTTAAACCCTTTCCCTTAAGGATCGGCTGCGCGGCATGTATATTAAACCAATGGATGAACGGGCCCATGAAAAATGCGGTGATTAGCGTGCCGGCACCGATGGTTGCGCCGCAGATGAATCCGGTTATCACACAGATAAGATCCGTCCCTATCCTTAAGAAACGAAACGGGACCGGAAGTCTTTCGGACAGTATCAGGGCCACCGCGTCATATGCGGACACCCCAAGATCGGCCGTAAAATACAATGAGGATGCGAAGCTTAATAAGGTTACACCGAATAAAAGCATGGTGATACGTACCCATATCGGGCCGCTGTGATAAAATTCCGTGATCAGATTCATGGTAAGCTCTGCAATCGTTCCGATCCCGAACAGGTTAAAAATGGTGGCAATACCAATATAATGCCTGTCTATAAGGAACACGAACAGCAGGAATACACCTGTTACTAACGCATATACACTGCCGTATCCTTTTCCAAATAAGTTACCGATACCGGCCACAAATACCGTGAACGGATCGGCACCTAACAAAGCGGTGTTAAAAATACCTACACATACTCCGCCGACAGCAACTCCAACCAGAGCCATAATAGTTCTTTTTATTTTCTTTTTGTCCATAGTGCTTCCAAACCTGATGCAGTGCCGTCAAATAGATTGGCTCCTGATGTTCCTTTTCCGATGATGTTATGTCTGTTTTCTGTTTTATTGTTACAGCGAGTCTAATTATATCACATGGAACAGGAATATACTATGTAAATTGTCATAAATAATTATTTCAGAAACTTAATACTAACATAAAATTTAAATTTTCATATAATACAGGTGAAAATGATAAGATAGGATTATTAAATATGAGCCGTTTGGACCCTGATAAGCTTTCCGTCGAATACAGGGATGAAGTGGATGTGAAGGAAGATATTATTCCAAGGCGTTACACTCTTACCCACTCCGACAAAACCGAAGAGCTTTTTCTTACGGTTGGGACCATGTATGCAAAAGATAAGATTACCAAGGTGAGGGATGAGATACTTGGAGAATGGATAAAGAAAGGGGATGATTATCTTTTCAATATATACTTATATATAGACGGACGGGCCAAAGCTGCGAATGCTGCCAGACGCAATGAGATATTCCGCAATGAATTGCCGCTTGCCTTAGAAGCAATTCGTTACGGTGACAGCAGATTCTTTAAGGAATATCCGGAATTGGAGAATGATTCGGTCATCGTTTACTTCATGTCTACTTACTGCCAGTACCACAGGGTGGAAAATTGGGGAAGTTTTTCCGATTATAATCTAAACATAGCAGACGACGGTGACTAAAGAAAAAATCATAAAAGCCCTGACGAGGTTATCCGGTTACCCGCAAAATTACGAATGTGTATTTTTCAAATAATCCTGTCAGGGTTTCGTGATATAGCAAGCTTGGTACAATCATTAATATCTGAACGATCCGAATTTTTGCATCAGGACTGCTTTTTGAACACGGATTTTGGCTGTCCGCAGACAGGACAGGTATAATCCTCCGGCAGTTCTTCGAAAGGAATACTTCCGGAATACTCATAGCCGCAGATACTGCAGACATATTTGGCTGAAACGGAAGGCTCTTCCGCCTCATTTGCTATGTAAGTCGGTGCATTTTTAGGACTCGTTCCCTTGATAACCTTATGGTAGTAGGCGTAGGTCATAGGCTCCCGGTCACCAAGAATATCTGTATCTAACACCTTGCCGAGGTAAACGGTATGGGTATCCGTCTCCATCCGGTTTATTACTTCACAGTTAACGTATGCGCAGGCATCTGCTATTACAGGCATGTTTCCTCTGACCTCATACCGGATGGATTCAAATTTATCTTTATCCTTTCCGGATTGAAAACCAAAAGTTCCAATGATCGACGATTCCGAGTCTTCTGCCAGTACGCTGATTGCAAATCTTCCCGTATCTTCAATGCACTGTCTGGTATAGTTGTCATGATTGATACTGATCGCTATGGTTGCAGGCTCCGAGGTAATCTGCATGATACTGTTTGCCGTACATCCGGTCGGACGGCCGTTATCCCAGGCGGAAACAATATAAACACCATAGGTTATCTTTCGAAATGCATTGTAATTCATAAATTGTTCCTTTCATATGTGTGATTTTTTAGAATTCGAGTGACAAAGGAGGCAACCTTTCTTATCATTTATATTATAATGCGCCATCAGTCAGATCAAGATATAAAAATCCGACGGTAAAGGGCAAATGATCAAAGACACGTGTTCCGCTATGTACAAAACCATTCTTAACATACCATTCCTTTAAAACGGCATTTTCTTCGATAATTCCAATTGTCAAGCAGCTACCGCCTAATTCCGAAGCTTGTTTCCTGGCAAAGTCCAGCATTTTTTTGCCATATCCGTTATGCCTGTATGCAGGAAGAACCGTGATTTTTTGCAGTTCCACTCTATTTTCATTGATCTTTTCCAGTTCCATAAACCCTGTTATCTTGTCGCCTTCACACAAGACATACATGAAGTTTCCTTTTTTTATTTCACTTTTCAGTCTTTCCGCGCTCATGAAGGCACCGTTGGTCGGACAATTTTCCAATGTCAGCCCGAACTCATTTGCGACTGTGGCAAAGCCGTTCCTTATAACATCCGCACATAGTTCAACTTCATCATTCCGCATTTTACGTATTGAAACGGTATCCATAATTCGCCTCATCCTTATAATTTCTGTTCTCCGATGATTCGTTCCAGCTCCAGTAATTCGCCGGGCGTTAAATCCTGGTTCTTTAAATATTCGGAAAGAAAAGTCGTCAGGGAACCGTTATAAAGCTTGTCCAGCAATGCCTTAGTTTCTATGTTCTGAACGGTACGCTTGGATATGGATGCCCTGCAAAGGAATCCGGGATCCTCACGCTTTATTGCACCCTTGTCGATTAGCCGTTTGATTACGGTATAAGTCGTATTCTTTTCCCATCCGATGTATTCTTTTATAATTTTGGAAATATCTTTTGCGGCTAACACCTTGTTAGACCATAAAAGTTCCATAATATTCAATTCGCCTTCATGTAAACGTATTTCATTCATTTATGCACAAACTCCTATCCAACCACATTATGTATTTTTAGTATTCACTCCAAAGCTATATGAAATAATCTATGTAAAATTCACATTATGAATAGTAAGAAGAAAATGGTTAATCAATCAATTCTACATATGTAGAATTGAATTTTATGACCGAAAAATCATGTATACTGTTTTTGGTCCGGTAAGTGTTTAATCTGAATAAAATGCGATTGTATAATTGGATATAACGAAATTTCGGGTCTTTGGAAAATAATGTATTATAATTGCTTTTACAATCGATCCGTATTTATTTATCGAGAATCCTGTAAATTCAAGGTACTACTATTGTCGAATAAAATCAAGTTTAATGTTTTCCATAATCTACCCAGGTAGATTCCGGTAATCAATACAATTCTACCGTAATAGAATTCAATTGTCAACAGTTTTTACTGTTAAGAGAATTAAAAATGTGTAGGATTACAATACATGTGTTACATTCTATGAAAAAAAATAGCGAGAAGTTTTATCCTTTGTGTTATATTTGAATCACCACAAACAAAAAAACCTAAAGGAGCTTCTCGCTATGGCTAGTATAA
>JAEWSD010000082.1 GCA_023398615.1 Bacillota bacterium | reverse complement strand
GTCCCGTAAGGGTTCACTGGAATGAATATGTTTCGTTCCAGTGGCATATACCTCATGCCCGCGTTCCAATGCAAGCATTGTCAGATAGCTTCCGAGCCCTCCGCCGGCACCCGTTATTAAAATCTTCATTTCTTCACACCTTTCGTCATACCGCCGTCAAGCATGAAAATATCTCTTTTTCACACTTCCGGTAAGGGTTTTCTCTCCTTAAGCTCAATCGTTACGCCCAGCTTATCCTGTGTATTAAAGTACGCATAACGTTCAAAGCCCTTTTCTTCTACAAAGGTCATAGGGAAGCCGCCCTTTTCCATGAAATCAATATGCTGTTCAAATCCGTCGATGAAGAAAGAAATAAAGCAGACGCCCGGTCCGAATTTTTTCAGATAGTTAAGCCAGGGACTCGGAGTATCGTCATACGGCTGCACCACTTCAAGATAAATCGGGTCCAGCTCCACCTTACACCATTTTAACTTCGGATCGACCTCGGCACCCTCCAGTTTCTTATAAGCAAGCGGGTGCGGAACCTTATTCGGATCCGGAACATGCACTTCCAACGGTCCATCCAGCTTAAACAGCTTGCCGTAATGCTCTGCGGCAGCTTCTATGTCGTCAACAACAATACCGATTTTAACTATTTTATCCGATTCAATATGCTCCATTGTCCTTACTCCTTAATGGTTTTAAGAAATTTAACCTGCGGTGAGTCCTCGCCAAGCTGCATTAATTCCACACGGTTTCTGTCCGGATCGCGAACCCAGCACTGCCAGTTGTTGTCGATGCCGAATTTAACCGGCCTGTCAAGCTCCCAGCCCGCAGTTTCCACCTGTTTTGCAATGGCATGGATATCGGAAACCTCGAAGCACAGATGGGAGAAACCGATGTTCTTGTCATTGTATTCCGTAAAGTTTTCCCCGCCGTAGAATAACTCGATATACTGGGAACCGCCCGCATAGAGATAAACAATCCAGGGTTCTCCTGTTTCCGGACGGTTCATTTCGAACGCCTTCTTAAATCCCAATACGTTACAATAAAAATCAATTGATTTTTTCATATCCGATACGTTTAATGCGGTATGTGCCAAGCCTTTTACTATCATTATAAAATCCTCTTTTCCAATTATTTTGTAGTATATTTAATTAAATATTGTATGTCTTAATTGCTCCGAAGCTCCTTAATCTTTGCTCTGCCCGGCAGGATGCAGGGTACTAGCCCTTTACTCCGCCGTCCGACAGTCCCTTTACAAAAACCTTATTGCACAGCAGGAACAGCAGGATTACCGGCAATGCTATGATAGCGCCGGATGACATAATCGCGCCCCAGTCGATAACAAACTCCCCGATAAACATTTTAACTGCGATAGGCAGGGTACGTATCTTTGCAGAGTTTGTCAGATTTAACGCAAACAGGAACTCTTCCCAGGTGGTTAAAAACGTATAGATCGCAACGGATAATAGCCCAGGCTTTGCAATCGGGACAACGATATGCAGCAGGGTACCCAGTTTCGAATCTCCGTCAATCTGCGCGGCTTCTTCGATATCCACCGGAACTCCGTTAAAGAACCCTCTTAACATCAGGGTTGCCATCGGAATCGTAATTGCCATGTCCGGAAGTATCAATGCAAAGTAGTTATCTAACAGTCCCATTTTGGAAAACATCAGGTACAGCGGTATGATTAATACCACAGCCGGCATCATCTGTCCGTAAAGCAGCAGGATAAACAGGAGTTTTCCTCCCTTTAGCTTATACCTTGAGAATCCGTAGCCGGACAGGGCCGAAAGGATTACCGTCAGTATTGTTGCCGTAATCGATACGATCACACTGTTTAAAAATGATCTGGGTATATTACTGTCAAATAAGACACGGAAATAATTTTTTAACGTTACATTCTTAATCAGGAAGGTTGCATTTGCCGAATATATCTCCGCCTGATCCTTAAGGGAAGAATCAAACAGCCATAAAATAGGGAATAATGCTATCGCAGCAATCAATATGAGCAATGCATAGCTTAACGTTTTT
The DNA here is from genome assembly GCA_023398615.1 of Bacillota bacterium. GTDB lineage: Bacteria > Bacillota > Clostridia > Lachnospirales > Lachnospiraceae > Anaerocolumna. The sequence continues at coordinate 18,764 of JAEWSD010000082.1, read as the reverse complement.
AAAATCGCTTGTCTTGTCTTAGATTCTACCATCACTCATCACCCCTCGACGTAAATATTATATATATCGTAGCAAATACGGATACGATCAGGAACAGGATTGTACTTGCCGTAGCCGCCGTTCCGAAATTATAATTCTGGAACGCTTCCTTGTAAATAAACATGGAAAGTACCTGTGAAGCCGTTCCGGGACCTCCTCCTGTTAAGATAAAGATAAAGGTAAATGCATTTAATGTCCATATGGTCAATAATAAAATAACCGATTTACAGGTTGGGGATATATGCGGCCAGGTAACGACCCGGAATATCTGAAGTCCCCTTGCCCCGTCCACAACGGCCGCTTCCTTAAGCTCTCTGGAAACCGACTGCAGGATGGCTTCTATATACAGCAAAACCAGCGGAAACATCTTCCACGTGTTTACGATAATCGCGGAGAGCAAGGCCGTATTCTTGCTTCCTGTCCAGGGGATTCCGGAATCAATGATGCCCAACTGGACAAGCAATGCGTTGATAATTCCGTAATCCGAGTGATACATCCACTTCCAGGTCAAAGAACCTATTATGGAGGGCAATACCCACGGGAGCATAATGAGGCACCGCAGCAAAGTTTTATGCTTTACCCTGTCCTGGGAGATTACCATTGCACACAGAAAACCGATTCCAAACTGAAACAGTACACTGAAAAATGTCCATATCAATGTATTCATTAACGCACCGTGAAACGTTGCACTTCCCAGCAATTCCTTATATTGATTAATACCGACAAAGCTCCAGGACTTTGAATAAATTGTTTTTTCAAAGAAACTTAACGAAATATTATACAATAACGGAAAAAGCATAACAAAGCCAACAACCAGAAAGGTAGGTAGAACATAAAGGTAACCTATATTAACCTTTTGTCTGCTTTTTTTCATTTTTCTTTACACTTCCTCCTTTAACTAAGATCAGTTTTTATAAAGTGCCCCGGGAAGCCGTATTACGCTTCCTTCTATGGGGCACTTTGTTACGGTTCAGCCGTACGGCTGAACCGTAACGGCACTATCATCTCATTACTTTACTTTTGTAATAAAGAGTTTGCTCTCTCAGCCGCAGTAGCCATTGCTTCTTCCGGAGTAATCTCTCCCGCAAGAGCCAGCTGAATCTGCTCATATAAGCCCTGTCTGATCTGTGTCAGCTCAGGGATAACCGGAAGAGGTCTGCCGTATTGGATTTCCTCAACAAGCGGAGCTAACAGCGGGTCTGCCGCATATGTCTCGGCAGCCGACTTTCTGGCAGAAAAAGTGGTCGAGTAATCTACGGAATTCTCTGCCGACGCCAGGAACTGTGCAAACAGCCAGGCAGCCTCGGGATATTTGGTATAGGATGCCACACCTGTACTCCATCCCGCGAAGATCAGGGAATCAGGATTATCACCAAAGGTAGGGATCATTGCGGTTGCCAATTCCAGATCCGGATTGGTGTCTTTAATGGTAGAAATATCATACGCACCGGTCATAAAGCATCCAACCAACCCGTTGATGAACAGGGTACGTCCCGCCGCATTGTCATTTTCAAAAAGGCTGTCCGGAACCACTGCGGCATCTCTGTACAGGCTTACGAAATACTTCGCTGCTTCTACGGCTTCCTCGGAATCCAGTGTACAAGCAGTATTGTCTTCACTTAAAATGCTTCCGCCGTTTAACAGGATCATATTAATTAACTGATAAGTTGTATTGCCCCATTCGCCGGCGGGAATTGCGATACCTTTTACGTCGCCTTTTGTAACGGCCTTCAGTGCATCGGTCATCTCCTCCCAGGTTTCAGGAATGGTATCATAGCCTGCGTCCTTAAACAGTTTGGCATTATAGAATAATCCGTGAGTTTCCGCACGGTACGGTAAAGCATAGACATCACCATTGTATGTAACGCCTTGAAGTGCTCCGTCGTAAAAGTCAGTCAAATCATAGCTTTCATTATTAATCATAGTCTGAAGGTCCAGCAGTCCTCCTGCCGCCGCATAGGTAGATACCCATTCATTGTTGATGCTGACCAAATCAGGACCCGAACCGCCTGTCAATGCAACAAGATACTTGTCTGACATACCGTCGCTCGGGAAAAATTCTACGTTGATTTTTATATTCGGATATGTTTCATTAAATTTAGCTATCATTTGTTCCGTTTTGCCTTCATTCCAGGAAGCGTCCCAAAGTGTCAGTTCCGCTTTCATGTCTTCAGGTGCGACAGCAGAATCGGATGACTCACCGCTGCCCGACGTATCGGCCGTATCCGTTGATCCCTGTGTGTCGGCCGTTTGCTTACCGGAGCACCCCATTGCTAATGTTGCCGTTAAGCAAACAATCAGCAGCATGCTTATTAGTTTTTTTAAATTCATTCCCATTTCCTCCTCTTATTGTTTCATGAACATTGTTTCAATGAAGTTAATTTATGTAATTATAACTAAAAGAAAAATGATACCGGTTTCATTTTTAATTTTAGTACAATTCTTGCTTTTTGTCAACCTATATTCTATAATTCATTGTCTTTTTGTACAAAAAATATCTTATAATACTTGTTCGTTTTTGTAAAAATTGCATCATTTTACTAAATTAAGCACTTTAATACAAAATCAGTATTTTGTATCATATGGCCAAGGCTGTCCGCCGGCTATGCAGCCGCCGTCGATCCGGTATTCCGAACCGGTAATGTAAGCGGAGGCATCGGATGCCAGAAGGATACAGGTACCCAGTATGTCACCCGGCACTCCCGGACGGTTCATTGCAATCCGGTCTAACAGATACTTTGAACGCTCCGGATGCTCCCACGTTACGGTAGTGAGCGGGGTTTGAATATGTCCCGGACTGATGCAGTTGGCGCGGATATTATATTTTGCCCATTCCACAGCCATAGACCGGGTAAACGAAACGATTCCGCATTTTGTTGCCCCGTAAATCGCGCAGCCGCCAAGGATACTTCCTGTGTTATGTGAACCTATGTTTATAATGCTCCCGTTTTTCTGTTTCATCATATAGGGAACAACCTCCTGTGTTACCAGGAAAACACCTTTCAGGTTGATTGCCATGATTCTGTCATAGGTTTCTTCCGTCACGTCCATGAAGCCTTCCCTTTTATTGATTCCCGCGCAGTTGACCAGGACATCAATGCGGCCGTATTTCTCCCCGATTTCCTGTATGCAGGAATGGATATTATTCTTATCCGTCACATTCAGACGGTGTGCCGAGGCCTCTCCTCCCTGTTCCCTGATTGAATCTGCCAGGGCATCCAGCTTTGCCTGGTCAATATCACACAGGGCCATTATAGCTCCTGCGCCTGCCATGCCGGTGCACAGCTCACTTCCAATTCCGCCTGCCGCACCGGTAAATACCACTACTTTCCCTTCCAGAGAGAATAGCTCTTCCAAATTTGATTTTACTGACATTACTGCCTCCCTTTGCCTTCCGGCTATTTACGAATCAGCGTTTTTGTAAGCTTCTCATAGTATTTCACAAGTCCGCTGTGATCATCCTGTCCGCATCCGTCCGCATGCAGGGTCTGCATCATTTCCATAACCATTGCCGTCATCGGAAGATAGGATCCGACACCATGCCCTGTTTCCAAAGCATTGTTTAAATCCTTGATATGAAGATCTATCTTAAAACCAGGTTTAAAATTTCCGTCTAAAATCATGGGAATCTTCGCATTCATTACGGTTGATCCGGCAAGGCCGCCTTTTATTGCATCAAATACCTTTTCGGGGTCCACCCCCGCCTTAGTACTAAGCATAAAGGCTTCCGATACCGCCGCTATGTTTAAAGCAACGATAATCTGGTTTGCAAGCTTTGTGGTATTGCCGGCTCCGATGTCGCCGCAGTACACCGCACTGCCTCCCATTAACATAAGAATGTCGTACACCTGCTCGAAGACCGCCTTATCGCCGCCTACCATAACAGACAGGGTGCCGTCTATTGCCTTGGGTTCTCCGCCGCTGACCGGTGCGTCAATCATCTTCACACCTTTTTTAAGACATGCTTCACATATTTCCTTGGATGCCAGGGGAGCAATGGAACTCATATCCACAAGGATTGTACCTTCACAGGCGCCCTCAAGGATTCCTCCCTGTCCCATGACAACGCTCTTAACATGCGGTGAATTCGGCAGCATTGTGATAATAATTTTGCATTTCTCAGCAACTGCCTTTGCCGATCCCTCCGCTTCCGCACCCGCTTCCGCAAGAGTTTTAACACTTTCCGGTACCACATCATAAACCACCAGCTCATGTCCGCCCTTTATCAGGTTGATTGCCATAGGTTTTCCCATAATTCCAAGTCCTACAAAGCCGATTTTCAATTTCATTTCCTCCTATTCCCTATCTTGCCATTTTTAAGATGGCCTCTTTCACATGTTCTTTCGTTAAGCCGTGATAATCTAATACCTCCTGGTAATTATGCCCGCTGCAGCCGAAGGTATCCTGTACGCCAACGAATTCGATCGGTTTTGATTCCTTGCACAATACTTCGGAAATGGCACTGCCGAGCCCGCCTGCCACACTGTGTTCTTCCGCCGTAACGACCGCCTTGCATCCCTTAACCAGCTCAATAACCGCTTCCCTGTTCATCGGTTTGATCGTACTGACATTGATGACTTTTACGGATACCTTATCCTTTAACTCTTGTGCCGCTTCAAGGGCCACTCCAACCATATATCCGGTTGCAAACAGGGCAATGCAGCTGCCGTCACGCAGAACGCTCGGAACACCTATCTTAAAGCTTTTATTTATATCCGTAACATTCGGGTAATCGTTACGGTTCAGTCTCATATAACAGGGACCCTGATATGCCGCTACCGCTTTGGTTGCCTGTACGGTTTCGTTGGCATCCGCCGGAGAAATCACCAGCATGTTGGGTATCGCACGCATAATGGCAAGATCCTCAACCGCCTGGTGGGTTGCACCGTCACCAAAGTCGGACAGCCCTGATGAAGATCCGACAACCTTTACATTCAGCTTGCCGATTGCAATTGTCTGACGTATCTGGTCGTACGAACGGCCTCCTGCAAATACGGCAAAGGAATTGGTAAAGGGTATCATCCCTGTTTGGGCCAGCCCGGCAGCAACCGAAGTCATATTCGCCTCTGCGATTCCCATCTCAAAATGCCTTTCCGGATATTTTTCTTCGAATAATTTTCCCATTGTGGAAGCTCCCAAGTCGGCGTCCAGCACGACAATCCTGTCGTCCTCTGCCCCCAGTTCAACCAGGGTATTACCATATGCTACTCTTTGATTTGTATATTCCATTTTCTCACCTCCGATATCTTATGACAGTTCTTCCAATGCCTTTTCATACATTTCTTTCGTCAGCGTCCCGTTATGGAAGCCTACTACGTTTTCCGCAAAGCTGAGTCCTTTGCCTTTTATCGTATTGGCAATGATTATCGTAGGTTTTCCTTTTACCGAATCCGCCTGATCCAGGGCACCCAGGATTTCTTCCATGTTATGCCCGTCTATCTCGATAACTTTCCAGCCGAAGCTTTCAAACTTTGAATTGATCGGATTCGTGTTAAACCGGTCAACGGTCTTGCCATTTGCCTGCAAACCGTTGCGGTCCAGGATCGCAACCAGATTGTCCGCTTTGAATGCGCTTGCAGCCATAGCCGCTTCCCATATCTGCCCTTCCGCCAGCTCACCGTCGCCAAGCAGCGCATATGCCTTACGTTGACTTTTCTTAAGCTTCAAGCCCAATGCCATACCAAGCGCTATGGAAAGCCCCTGGCCCAATGAGCCTGTACCGGCCTCGATTCCGGGTGTCTTTAACACATCCGGGTGTCCCTGCAGGTATGAACCTATCGCCTTCGTCTTCTTCAGATCCTCAACCGGGAAATAACCGGCCTCTGCCAAAGCAGAATACTGTAAGATAGCAACATGGCCCTTGCTTAATATAAATCTGTCCCTGTCCTCCATCTTCGGATTCCTCGGATCATGTTTCATCTTGTAAAAGTACAATGCGGCAACAATATCTGCCGATGAATTAGAGCCGCCGATATGTCCGGCCACTCCCACACCAACAGAGATTACAACATCCTTACGGAGCTGCTGCGCCTTTGCCCGCAAATCATCCAATAGTTTCCTGTCATAAACCATCTTGTAATCCTCCGTCATTTTGCCATCTGAAAATTACCTGAGATGACGTTTTTGTCTATGTAATATTATATAGTTAAAAATGTAACCGGTTTCATAGTTATATTATAATAGTCTCCGTAATAAATGTCAATATTCTATTTGCATTAATTATTTTGATTGTAGAATTTGACGGATAAAATGCCTGATTAATTAGTATATAACAGCTAATAACCATGAAACCGATTGCATTTTTATTGCCAGCATGGAGGCTCGTGTTAAGTTAAGACTAAAAGATTCTTCTATTTTCCCTTGAACGTCTTCAACTCACCAAAAGTACAGTTTACCTGTATCCTTCGGTGAGTTGAAATTTTTTTGTTTCTGTATTTTCACTTAATGTAAGTCTGCTTGTCCTGTATTTCAACAGACAAGCCGCACATCACTGATACAATGGCCCAAAGGCTTTACATGCCTCCGAATCTGCTGCTTCCATATCTTTCGTTCCAAATGAACTCCATACATGCGGTCTGAATATATTTTCTTCTTCAACATTATGCATTACAACGGGTATTCTTAACATCGATGCCATAGTAATCACATCTGCACCCACATGACCATGAATAAAAGCACCATGATTTGCTCCCCAGTTTTCCATCACTGTATAAACATCTCTAAAAGCACCGCTTCCGCTTATCCTTGGTACAAACCATGTAGTAGGCCATGTCGGGTCTGTTCTGATATCTATTTTGCTATGTACTTCTTCCGGAAGGACAATACTATATCCTTCTGCGATTTGTATAACAGGCCCCTTTCCGGCTGCAATATTAACTCTAACCATAGTTAACGGCATTTCAGCATCCGTTCTGAAATGTGACGAATAGCCTCCTCCTTTGAACTGGCAAAGTTCAGCAGGACACCAATCCGTCGCACTAAGACATTCCTGAATATCATCATCATCCATGTCCCACCAGGATTTCATTACCGGATTACCATATTTATCTTTTGATTTTCCGGTTGCATCCAAACAGGTAGAGCCTGAATTAATCAGATGTATAAAACCTTCTGATGCTTTACCCTCAGGTTTCCAGCCTGTCACACGTTCTACTGCTTTTGGACTCCAATAACAGCGAACATCCGAAAAGCCGCTTGCCTTACCTGTCAAAAGATTTCCAAACATCATCGCAAGACCATTTAAATTATCATTTTCTGTTGCAAATACAGTTGGTTGTTTTTTTCCGTTCCAATCAAAAGTAGAATTTAACACTGCTTCTGTAAAATCTCCATTTGGTTTAAAGTCTGTCCACATTCTCTGCCCTTGAAAACCGCCAAACAAACCATTTCTGCCTAAGGATTCTTCTTTGAATCCCATTTCATCCAATTTTTTGTTTCCCAGCATAATATCACGAATACTCAAAGTCATTTTAATTACAAATTCCCATTCTTTATCCTTTTGCTCTCTGGTATGCGCTCTGCACTCCGGGTTTGGATCATTTCCCTCCTTACAATATTTTTTTGTCCATACAAGTGCTTTTTTAAATTCTTCTTTATCATAAATATCTTGCTCAACACGCCTGAGGATTTCTGTCATATCAACCCATTCCGGACGTATACCCAAATAATGAATGTAAAATGACGGATCAAGATATGACCCCATAATTCCCATAGAAACCGAGCCAAAACCAACATAAGCTTTATTTCTCATCTGTCCGACAGCCAGTGCACATTTGGCAAATCGAAGAATCTTTTCTTGTACATCATCCGGAATTTGTTTTTCGTCCATATCTTGTACGTCTCTTCCATAAATTGAAAAGCACGGTAATTTCATCTGATTATGAGCTGCAAGTGCAGAGGCCAAATAAACTGCCCCGGGGCGCTCCGTCCCATTAAATCCCCAAATAGCTTTTATTGTTAACGGATTTAAATCGATTGTTTCAAGAGGATAGCACCAGCTTGGCGTAACACTTAAAGAAGCAGCAACATTTTGTGAAGAGAACTCCGCTTCACATTGTGCCGCCTCTTCTCCTCCTGCAATACTTCGTGAAAATATGATTACTTTAGCAGGAGTACCATCAACATATCGTATATTTTCTTCAATAAGAGCTTTCGCTGCCTCCGACATTTCCCTTACTTTACCTTCCAAAGAATCCCTTATGCCTAAACGTCTGGAATCCACAATAGGTCTGATTCCTATAACCGGATAATTCTTCATATAACTCACCAATCCTTTCTGCCATTATTCCTTTATTTATCTGCGGAATAATCTGAATTTGGCCCGCTGAAAACATATCTTAAATATGCTACAGAATTTTTAGCATCTTCATCTAATCGCTGTATTGCAGCACCTTTGCTTAAATCTCTCCATACCTTGATATCACTCCCTACTCCTCCGCCACTCTTTACAAATGGTTCCATAACAATGTTCTTATCGTATCCAATCTTTCTTAAAGCCGCACCTATTTCATACCAGGGCAGATTCCCTTTTCCGGGTACCCTTCTGTTGTTTTCCCCTACATGAAAATGTCCCAGTTTATCACCGGCAAGCAATATAGCGTCCACCATATTATCTTCCTCTATATTCATGTGAAATGTATCAAGCATAATTTTCACTGCGGGAATGTCTACCTCTTCAACAAAGTTTTTACATTCTGTACATGTATTCAATAAGTATCCCTCAAAACGATTCAAGACTTCCAGGCAATAATCCACTCCGCAATCACCTGCAGCTTTACCGACAGTTCTGACATTTCTGATACTTCTCTCCCAATCGCCCGCTTTATCTATTGGTTTACTGTAATCAACAGGCCAATAGGAATAGATACCGCCGCCCAATGTATGAATATTAAGTATTTCAAGCTTCTTCAATATGTCCGTATAAAAACCAATTGCATGTTTGACAATTTCAGGATTGTCACTGGCTAAATTTTCCAGGGCATTTGGTCCGTATCCGGCCGTCAAAATTATGCCATTGTCATCTGCCAACTCTTTTAATTCCAGCAATTCCTGCTCGGAAATATTCTTTAACATTGCACAGGAAATTTCCAAAATATCAAATCCTAATTCTTTAACCTTTGATATGTATTTTTTCTGGTCTACTCCCCATTCCTGCTCCCAATAAGCAAAGTAAATTCCGTATCTCATTTTGTTCTCCTTCCTGATGCAATACTATTTCAATTCAATCATTTGAAAAACCTCCAGCTTCGGCAAATAAATTCTCATTAAATTATTTCCTATAATTTCCGTTTTAATTTCTTCTTTATTTGGAAGCATATAGGCTTTTCTATTTGTTTTCCTTATATCAATTGTTATATCATACATAGGTGCAATGGGTGATTCTTCCTGTTCGTTAATAACAGCAAGATAATCTGTTCCCTCTTTATTCCACGAAAGCACTTCTACAAATTTTGGTGCATTTGAAACAAATGTTGGTTCTCCAACTAATAACTGAATTATTCTTTTAAATACCTGGCGGCTCATATATGGTTTAGACATTTCAACAGGCGCCGCCAGCCAGATGATTTTGCTGTTTCCTGTTTCTTTTAATATTGCACATGGCCTGTTTGTATAAATGCCTGGTGGATTTGAGTGAATTGCAGCAAATTCATATGTATTTGTCATTGTATATGGTAATGTCTGAGTTGCTAAAACAGTTACATTTTCATTCCTGATTATTTCAATTTCTATCTGATTCATCGAAACGGTTAACGGATTTTCCCTTGAAAATCCTTCGAAAAATTCTTCACCGGATTTAGTAGGACTCATATAGGTAAAATCATGAGGAGTTCTTCCTATTACCCTTACCCCCAGTATTTTTTGAAGCCTCTCATTTGCAATAGGCCCGCTTATATATAAGTTTCCGCCATTTTTAATATACTTTTCTATTTCATCCATTTCTTCTTCACGTATATTCGCAACATGCGACAATACCAGAACCTTGGCATTATCCGATGCAATATTTTTAGTTCCTATTACCTCAAACGGAATATTGCTTTCTCTCATAACAGAAGCTGCGCTTACCGGAGATTCCATGTAATATTTTGGTTCAAAGGATTTTTCCATAACATCAATATTGCTTTCATAAGGATTATACTTTGCATGTGAAGGAAACCAAATGGAAGCATCATGATCTAAATTTCCGTTTATATATTTTTCATATTGACTTGTTTTTTCATATATTCTCTTCATCAAGTCACAGTAAATTTCAGGTACAATACTGCCATCCGGATTAATTGCATCCACTAATAAAAATGCGCCGTTGTGGATAAGCGCCGTAATAACATGAAGCAATAATTCTTCTTCTGTTTTGGTAGTTGTATGGAAAAGCAATTCAGGGTCACAACGCGATGTATGATAAATAAATGGCAGATTAGGAGACACATTCTTATAATATTTATTTATAAATGTTTGTTGTAAAAGGCCGCCGTAATAGTCTCCTCCTGCGTAATCAACAGCTTCCGTCAGCATTTCTGTGCTGCCGTCCACCCATGAGCCTGTAATTCTGGAAAATTGATGTTCAATTGTTACATTCGGTTTAATACTTTTCACACATTTAGTCGCAAACTTTGCATAGTCAGCCATCCATTGATCACGTTTATATACATATTCCTTCCAATTAGGATCATTCCAATCGATTCTTCTCGGAAGTTCTTTCCCTGTTTCCTCCTTATAGCGTTTACGGCAGCTTGGGCAATAACATACTTCCGGCCAAAATGTCATATCTAAAAACATACCTTCAAAATCGTACATCGTATTCATCTCAGTTAAACATGCCTTCACATATTCTCGATATCCTTCATTGTTAGGACATACAATGCCGTATCTCCCCGTCTTAAAATTGGGTTGCCCGCTATATTCACGCATATTTTTCCCTTCCGCAGTGATTACTCTCCAATCCGGATGTTCATCATATGCCCAATTATCGAAAATCTGTGTAAAATACGCTATAACTGCGATATTATTTTCATGACATTTCTTAATCGTATCTCCAAAAAAATCAAATCCTTTTAATCCCTTGTGCATTCTTCCTATCTTTGTAGGGTAATAACAAAGGCCTGTATGTGGTTTACCTTTTACCATAGCAGCTTGTATATTAGCCTCCTTCAATGCACTTACATATTCAGCTGCGTTTATTTTTGACAGAAATTCCGGATTTCCATCATCGATATGCATATCTAGCAGATTACGCCTATAATTACCTTCTATCCACATATCTCTACCTTTTACTGTATTGATTACAGTATCCTCTCTATTTCATATTTATGCAATCACGCATATTAACTTCAAGCTGTTCCCTGCTTACATTTTGATTTAAAAATTCGCTGGGTGAAATACCCACAATATTCCGAAATGTTTTACTAAATACATGTATGCTGGAGAAACCACACTTTTCTGCTGTTTCTGTGATATTTGCATTACCCGATAAAAGTATTTGCTGTGCTTTTTCAATTTTCATATTCAGAATATACTTATGTAATGACATCCCCAGATACTCCTGAAAAACCTTTGTCAAGTAATTCGGTGAAACACCAATATCAGATGCAATTGTGTCGTTATCCGGTAGAATTCCCGAATTATGTAAATATTCAATTGTTTTTTCAATGTGAATCCAGGATTTTGTTTTTTTTGCATCCTTATCTACCTGACTTTCCTGAGGCGTTCTGCAAGCTCTAAGTGTTTTTACAAGAAGATTAATACATCCTGATTTCAGCATGATTCCTCTGCCGTGCTTCTTATCCTCAAATTCACGCATTAAGTATAAATAATCTCTCATAATATCGTTTCTCTCAAAATCCGGTATTTCGGCAATTGTAACGTTCTGTCCCAGCAATTGTTCCTGCTCAGATATTTCTATTTTCTTTTCTTCTTCGTCAAGCACATCTTTATGTTCGAGCAAAACACGTTCCGATTTTTCAAAATAATCAAAATGCATGATATATTGTACTAAGGGCTCACTCCCATTCGATATAATCAAATGTGTTTTATATGGCGGCATTATAATTACATTTCCCGTATGAAGAGAATATCGAATTCCATCTACAATAAAGTCTCCGCTTCCGGCGGCAATATATGTAAATACATTGTCTATATCTCTCCATTTTCCAATTAAGGATGCCGCTTTTTTTAACCTCATCATTCTTACATACGGATTAATTCCATCTATTTTTTTCCAATCCACCATATTTTATCCCTTTATAGCCCCTGCCATCATACCTTCCATAATCTTATTATAGAAAAACAAATAAATAATGATTACAGGGATTGTAGCCATCGCCAAAGCTGCCAGCAGTAATGTGTAACTTGTTGAATATTGCGATGTAAAATAAGTCAAACCAATTGGTATTGTTTTAATCTTTTCATCCATTAACAGTACCTGTGCAAATGCAAATTCATTCCATACATGCATAAATGTAAGAATAATAATTGTAGATAAAATCGGCTTACATATAGGCATCATAATGGTAAACATTATTTTCGGAAGGCTCGCACCATCAATCGATGCAGCATCTTCCAAATCTATCGAAATACTTTTCAGATATCCGTCAATCAGAAATACTGCTGTTGGTAACTCCAATGCGACATATATCGGTATTAATGAAAATCTGGTATTGTGAATACCTAAATTTTTCTCCTGGATAAAAACCGGAACTATTAATGCATACACCGGAATCATCATGGATGCCATTAACATTCCGTAAATTAAGTTTCTTCCTTTGAAACGATATCTTGACAGTAAATATCCCAGTGTGAATGAAATAATTAATACCAGGCTTAATGCAATCACACTATTAAAAAAGCTGTTAAAAGTAAATGTTCCAAAATTAGCTCTTCTGAATGCATTGATATAATTATCAAAATGTATTTTGGCTGGAAATGCACTTGGACTGATTGTAAACTCGGCATCCGTCTTAACGGATGAATAAAGCAGCCATACTACCGGGAAAATACATGTTATTGATAATAGCATTATTGGGACATTAATTATGAAAGAAGAAAGAAAATTCATCTTTTTTTTCATCTTTTCTTACCTCCCATTACTAATTGTATAACTCCTGCAATCGCAAAAGCAAAAATTAAGATCGTTACTGCTATCGCAGCACCCATACCAAAATTTCCAAATTTAAAAGTATATTCATAACAATACATTGCAAGTGATTCTGTTGCACGCCCCGGTCCTCCGTTCGTTAATGCAACTAAATGGTCATAAATTTTCATTGTTCCGGAAGCACAAAGGATTATGCATATTTTAAAAGTATCCCAAATCATTGGAAGGGTAATATTAAATGATTTTTTCCAGCCTGTACATCCATCAATTTCAGCACATTCAAAAACTTCCTGCGGAATAGCGGAGATGGCACTCAACAGTATAATCATATAGAGCCCTATATATTGCCAGATAACTGGTATTGATACCATTCCGAGAACGATACTTTTATCATCCAGCCAATAACGTATCCAATTTTCTTTGCCTATTCCTGTTAGAAGTGAATTTAGCAATCCATAATTTGAATTATAAATAAATCTCCATACATAACCTACTACAATAGCTGCCATTACCACCGGAAAGAAAATAACAGCCCTATGAAATGTTTTAAACCGTAATTTCTTAAACGTCATTAAAAACGCTATTAATAAAGCAATGCCAACTTGACCAATCGTACATACAACGCAAAGTATTAATGTATTTCTGGTAACAAGCCAAAAATCCGAGGTATTAATCAGTGTTATATAATTATGTAATCCAATAAACTTAGGACTTCCTACCCCTTTCCATTTTGTAAGACTATAATAAATAGAAGTACCAAGCGGAACTATCATTACAATTAGGAAATAAATAAATGGTATCAAGACCAATGAATAGATCCAGGCATATTGCTTTTTATTTTGTATTTCTCTTATGTTCATTGTCATTTCTCCTTTCTCTACGTCTCTTTATTTATTTCTTTTTATAAAGATTACGCGTTAGGGACAGCTTTCCCTGACGCGCATCTTTAAAGATTTTTGTAATTTTTAACGATTTGCATCCATAGCAGACTGACAATCAGCTGCCATTTCCTCAGCCGTCATAGAATTTGAAATTAATTGCTGCGTATCCGCATATAGTACCCCTGAGCCTACTTCTGCCGGCAGTACACAGTCAAAAATTGAACAATTATTCATTGTAGCCGCCAAAACATAGTATTCACCGAAAAGTGGATCCAATGAAGGCATGTCAAATGCATCTGTTGTCTTAGCTGCCGAAATAAAACCTTGAGCAAGTGCATCATCTGCATACTCACCCGTTGTTACTGCTTTCAGGAAAGCAAGGCATGCTGTCAAGTCGTCACCTTTCAGTTTAGAATTAATTACATAATTCCAACCTGCACCAGCTGCCGTATCAAACTTTGTTCCTGATTCTCCTTCCACTGCCGGCATTAATCCAACATGCGTTGAATCTAAAACTTCTTTAGGACAATTAGCAATCATCGTTCCTATAGACCATGCACCGTTAAAAAACATAGCACATTTTTTATTATAATATAGGGAATACATTTCATCCTGATCAATCGAGTTCATGTCTGAATTGAAATACTGTGCAATATTTTGGAAACCATCAAGTGCTTTTACAAACTTTTCATCTGTAAATTTTGCTCCTTCGTTATTGACTAAACTATTAAACCAATCCTGGTCTACATATTTATATGCGTATGTATTAAATACTGCTGATTCTGCCAGCCATTGATCTTTATTTCCCATGCCGATTGGTGTATATCCGGCTGCTTTAATTTTTTCGCAGTCAGCTAACAATTCTTCCCATGTTTCCGGCCATGCATCAATTCCGCATTCCTCAAAAATTGCCTGATTATAAACACCGATACAGTTTGCCTGCATTTGGAATGGAACACCCCATTGCTTATCATCATAAGTGCAATCGGTAAATGCTCCGTCGACATATTGCGAAGACCAATCACCATCCTGAGTTACATATTGGTCAGCCGGTTGAATTAATCCGCCGTCTGCGAACGTCGGAAGCATATCACCTTTCGTAAGCCATACATCTGCAAGCTCATCGCCGGCCATATATGTAGTTAATTTTTCCTGATAATTATTCGAATCCGTAAAAATGTAATCAATTTGAACATTCGGATTTGCTTCCTGAAATTTTTTAGCCGCATTCCAGAATGCTTTTGAAGTAGCCGCCCCATCTTCTTCATGGAAATGGTAAATAGAAAAACTTCCCTTTAAACCTGTATCAGCCGTCTCTGTTGTT
This sequence comes from Bacillota bacterium, assembly GCA_023398615.1. Lineage (GTDB taxonomy): Bacteria > Bacillota > Clostridia > Lachnospirales > Lachnospiraceae > Anaerocolumna. The sequence goes on along the minus strand of JAEWSD010000082.1, from coordinate 3,433 downwards.
GCAGGTGCTCCTGATGTTGTTCCATCTTCCGTAGTACTTGTGTTCTCTGATGTCCCAGGCGTTGTTTTGCTTCCGCATGCACAAAGAGAAACCATCATCGCTGCCATTAATAAAACTGATAAAATTTTCTTTTTCATTTTCATCCCTCCGCTTTGTCAACTTCTATTGCTTTACCAAGCCTGTTAAATAGCTAATTTATTCGTCATATTTAACAGTTATTTATATTTGCAATGAAATAGTAACACAATCTGCACAATAAGTATTTGATTTTTCTAAATATTATTTGTCACTTTCTACTATTTATTTTGTTGAAAACTATTTCAATAGAATACATTAAGCAGGAGGGCGCCGGGCGTACCACATAAAAATATACCCCGTAAAATAAACTTATTGTTTGTTTTACAGGGTATATTTTCTATGTTATTAGTAGTTACATGATTAGAGAATTGGCTGAACAGTTGCAAAACATTTATTAATTGTTTTTATATCCTTTAAAAGTAATTGCATTTGATTATTCTCTTTATCGTTCTCGCGCAAGGGAGAACGGTTATAATAATTTTCAATAATAATCCAACCTTGATAATTATGTTTACTTAAAAAATCCATTTGTTTATAAAAATCCGTATTTCCTTCACCTAGTAAGCATCCGCCCGGAGAATCAACACCATCTTTTGTATGTAATTGATTATCCAATAAATCATACAAATTCTCTAATTGTTCACATTGATCCATATTAAAATTATACTTAAAATTTTGCGTATCGAAATGAACTAACAGATTCGACTTATCAACTGCCCTGATCATTTTTCTTTGTTTTTTCCAGTCAAGCGCATTTTCAGTCAATATATCAATGCCTTTCTTTTCTGCAATATCACAAGCAAATATTAAAGTTTGAATGGTATTTTCAATATGAATCGGCTCTGTAATTAAGTTTTTAATAAAATTAGGGATCATTATTTTCGATACACCCAATTTATCTGCCACCTCAATACCCAGTTCTATTTGTTCATAGGCAATTTTACCATTTTCAGTAGATTTACCATTAATAAACTCATGTTCCATAACATCATTGAGGACAATTGCCGGATACTCAATATGATATTTATTTTTATATTCTTTATAGCCTTTAATGATTTCATTTTGTGATAACGGATACCCTTCCTCATAACTGCCAAGTTCCAATTGAATTCCCTCAAGACCTGCTAAGCTTGCTATCATCGGTGCAAAACAGCCTCCGCCCGGTAACCCCCAGGCAACCGCACCTATTTTAATTCCGTTTCGCATATCTGACACATCACCCTTCTTCAATATATTATTCAAGATTATTATGTTTCGCATACATGTCATCATTATTTATAAGCAGCTTATCCATTAATATTAACACTATAATATCAAAAAAAATTTCTAATGTTTGTTCAAATAAAGTACCCAAAGGTTGAATGGATTTCTTTGTATCCTCCCTCTTGCTTTCGGCCCAAATAATCAACTTAGAATTGCACAATTCCCCTAATGCAGTATCAGTATTAGTAGTTATTAACACAACCTCTGCTTCTAAAGACAACGCTTTCTTTGCATGCTCAATAAGATTAGGAGTTTCTCCGGACCCACTGCAAATAATTAATAAGTCCCGCGTTCCGATGGCAGGTGTTGTAGCCTCTGAAGTTTCATATGAAATTATACCCATTTGTGATAATCTCATGGCAAATGCTTTTGCTTGCAAACCGCTTCTCCCTTTACCATCGCAAAACACCCTGTTGGCATTTATAATTTTATTTATAAATAAATCAACTTGAGAATCATCCACCATATTTACACTATTTTCTATTTCTTTCAGGACATGTTCCCTATACTCTCTATATTCCATAGATACTCCTTACTCCATATCTATACTGATTTTTCATATGAATATCATTTATATTCTTTATTTTTTAGTAAATAATTTACTCATGGATTTCAAGAAATCCTTACTATCTCCTCCCTGTTTTATGTAATCAATGTATACTGCTATAAGTATTACAATACCCTGAACGATATACTGCCATGAGGAATCAATTCCCAGAAGGTTCATTCCATTTTTCAATATACCAATTACAATCACACCAATAACTGTCCCGGAAATACTGCCTTTTCCTCCGCTCATACTGGTTCCGCCGAGTACTACCGCAGAAATTGCATCCATTTCTGCCCCATCTCCTAAAATCATAGTTCCCGTAAATGTTCTGCCGACTGTTAATATGCCGGCTAAGGCAGCTAAAATACCACTATACAGGAATACAAAAAAAGTGACTCTTTTAACATTGATTCCGGAATATTCCGAAGCCTGTTTATTACCTCCAACTGCATATATGTGTCTTCCAAGCTGCGTCCTGTTAAGAATAAATGAAGAAATTGCAACAACTGCAATGATAAAGTATAGCTGAATCGGAATTCCAAATAATGATCCCATACCTAAAAATGTATAGCCGTCATCCAATACAGCTATGGTCTGTGCACCTGTATAAATTCTTGCAATCCCTCTTCCGATGTTCATCATTGCCAATGTTACTATAAATGCAGGAATATTAGTTCTTGATATAATCAGTCCGTTGACAACGCCTATCAACGCACCGCATATAATTCCGATAAGTATTCCGGCGAATACCGGCATGCCATTCCATGTTATCATGCCGGCACTGACACATCCGGCAACTGCTATAACTGATCCGACCGATAAATCTATTCCTGCAAGTAAAATAACAAAGGTCATACCGGAAGCCAAATATAAATTGATTGTTATTTGTCTTATAACATTAAAAAGATTTGTACTGGTAGCAAATTTATCCGTTAACAGTGTTAGAACTGCGCTCAATAAAATAAGCCCCATTAAAATACCAAAATTGGACTTAATTATATTCACGAAGGAATACCCAAACTTATGTGTCTTTTCCTTACTATTTGTTTTCATAATATTCACCACCTATTTCCTTAGTTGATAACTCCATTATTGTTTCCTGTGAAAACTGATTTCTCTTTAATTCACCCGAAGTATAACCCTGGTTCATAACAACAATCCTGTCGCACATATTAATCAATTCCGGCATTTCTGATGATATGAAGATAATCGACAATCCTTTACAGGTTAAATCATCAATTAAATGATAGATATCCGATTTTGTTTTAACATCAATCCCTCGAGTTGGTTCATCTAAAATTAATATTGATTCCGTAGCCAGCAGCCATCTGCTAATAATTACTTTCTGTTGATTTCCTCCGCTTAACTTACCAATCTCTTGTTCCAAACTTGAGTATTTTGTTTTCATTACATCATCAACATATTGCTTGGTAAGCTCTTCTTCTATATTTCGGTTGTAATGACCTTTATTCATAAATTTATGTAACACTTCTATTGTTGAATTAAATCTAATGCTTTGTATCGGATAGATACCGGCTTTTT
>JAEWSD010000048.1 GCA_023398615.1 Bacillota bacterium | reverse complement strand
GCCCATAATCACCGTAAAATCCCCTTCATAGATAGCAAGATTAAGATTCTTTATTACATTATTTATTTCCCCGTCACTGATAAAGCTTTTACACAGTAATTCCGTTTTAATAATAATATTTTTCATAATAACACCCTCGCCTTTCAATTTTTTTGATGACCTATTCAAAAAATTGAATAGGCCCGGTTGAAAGTGTTTTTCTTTCAACCTAACCTCTTTCCCGTATCCCACTTGCCTGCAAGTTATGTTGTCGACAGCATTTCAGATGCCAGCTCCCGCTTTGCCACACTTAGCAGTTCCCCCGAAACACGGTCCTCCATATACTGGTTTAATTCCACCCTGACAGTCTCGTACGCCAATTCTTCAAAATTATTTTCTTTACTTAAATGAGCCAAGGTAATATGTCTTAGCTTTCCGTTAATAAGCCTGCCGATCAGCTTCGCCGAATTTTCATTTGACAGATGCCCCCTGTCTCCCAGTATCCTTTGCTTCAGATAGTACGGGTAAGTCCCGACCATAAGCATGTTCACATCATGATTGGCTTCTAACAGAAGTACCTCCGAATCCTCCAATTTAGAAATAATGTAATCGTCGTATTTCCCCAGGTCCGTCGCCATGCCGATCTTATGCCCGCCGGCACAAAACGTATAGCATACCGGGTTGGCCGCGTCATGTGAGATGGAAAACGGCTCAACCGTGATGTCATTGATCCGGAACACCTCATCCGGCCTGACATAGCGGAACAGTTCCCCCGCTATCCGGCCGATATTTCTCATTTTCAGGATGGCATGGATCGTCTCGGCCGTACCGTAGATGGGAATGTGGTATCGTCTTGCAATTACGCCCAGTCCCATAATATGATCCGAATGTTCATGGGTAATTAGAACACCCTGAATCTCATCCGGGCAGACATCAATGCTTTTAAGCCCGGATTCAATCCTGGAACCGCTGATTCCGGCGTCCACTAAAAGCTTGGTATGTTCACTGCCGACAAAAGTACAATTCCCGCTGCTGCCGCTTGCTATACTGCATAAATTCATAGGTGCCTCCTAATGTCTCGTTTATAAAGAAAAAGTATCTCCTAAATTTAATAATTTGTCAATAGCTTTATTATGTTCTCCAATACAGTTCTATGACATCATTTTGGTGCAGAACGGAAGTAAAATCCGCCTTCTGCCCGTTTAACGTAACTACCAGCTCGGAGCCTCCGATTTTAGTAAGGTCAAAGGGATAAAAGTCAAAGATATCCACAAAAATATACTGTTCCTTGCCCGAGAGCATCACCGGTCTATTATTGATGATGACATGCAGTCCGCCCGCTGCCGCCGGGTTCGGCGTCCCCGCCGTATCCGCGTCCTCCGGGTGCTCCTTTTTGCTCTCATCCTTTTCTGTCGCCGCGCTTTCCTTACTTCCTTTCTCATACTGCTCCGTATTATAGTCTTCCTCGTATTCATCACTCTTTATTACACAGCTTATCGAAAAATTCTCGTATATCTTCTCGTCTAAACCGGCCGGAATATTATTCACTTCTATTATCCCCACATACTCGATATCCATGAACTCCAGAACCTGTGCAAGCGTGTAATAATTAAGTATCTGTATCTCATCATTATCCTGGATACTATAAAACTCCGACACAAGCTTTCCGTTAGCCATGACGAATTTCGGACACCGTATGCTCTGTCCGTTAAACAGAAAGGTAATCGTCCCGTTATATTCCGGAAGCTGCCTTACCTCAAATACCGCGTCCGCACCAACCGTGGATTCAATGATCTCAATTCTGTCATTCTGTTCGATGGCATGGCTTAAGCCGACCGCCTCCCCGTTAAGCTTTACAATTGCGGCCTCGCCCAGTTCTCCCCTTACCATGCGTTTATTCCCGTTCAAGATATAGTTAACGGCTTTGCCTCTTCGAGGAAACAGCATTTCATTCGGGAAACCGATCTGTATTGCCGCATCTACAATCGTCAGCTTACTGTTATCGTATAGTTTCACCCTTTCACCGTTTACATTTACAAAGATGAAATTATTCTTCTGGTCATAAAAATTAAGACAGATACCGATCGGAGTTACCAGCAGCGGGTCCTTCTTTATGTTTTCCTGAAGGAAAGTAATCTCCTGCAAGACCTCTGCGCCGCGCAAGGCCACCCTGTCATCGGGCAGGTTCAGGTATTCTGCAAGGCTTTTTACAAATCCCGGGATCTTGCCTCCGCCGCCTACAACGAATACGGCGCTTACCGATTTGTCCCCGTTCAGTTCTATAATCTTATCCGCAACACATTTTGTGATTTTATGTACCGTCCCGGAAACGCTCTCCGTGATTTCTTCCGTGCTTATCCTGTGACTGATGCCCATGATATCCTTATAGGAAACCTTCTTCTTTCGGAGGCAGGCTACTTTCATGGTTTCCGCCACCTTGAACTCTACCAGGTAATTCTGAACGATCGCCTCTGTTATTTCATCCCCTGCAAATGGTATCATACCGTAACCGATAATGCTTCCGTCCTTGGTAATGGAAATATCGGAAGTCCCCGCTCCGACATCCACCAGCGCGATATTCAGCAGCCGGAATTTGTCCGGTATTGCAATATTAATTGCGGCAATCGGCTCAAGGGTAAGATTTGCAACCTGAAGACCGGCCTTCTCCACGGCGGAGTATAAACCGTCAATTACTTCATCCGGAAGGAAGGTGGCAATTAATTCCGTCGATATTTTGGAGGCTTTATGTCCCTCAAGCTTTGATATCGTATAGCCGTTTAAATAGTAACGGATCACGGAATATCCGACGCAGTAGAAGTTTATCTTTTCTTCGTTCAGTTCTTCCCTTAAGGTATCATATGCTTTTTCAACGCCAATCAGATCCAGAGAATGAATGTGCTCCTCATTTACCGTAGTTTCGCTGGGGAATTCATAATCTGCTTTTACGCATACGGTTTTCAGCACTCTTCCTGCGGCCGCGATACACACGTCCGTAAGTCTTCTTCCTATCTGCTGCTCCAAATGCTTCCTGACCTCTGCTATGGTTTCGGACACCTTCTCTATGTCATGGATCTGCCCGTCCATCATAGCCCGGGTATCATGCTCTCTCACATATTGCGCAACAACGATAAAGCTATTGTCCGATTCTCTGTATCCTACCGTCCCGACAATACTTCTTGTACCAATATCTAATCCAAATACCAAGTGCTCAGGATATCTTATGTTCTCCATTCGTGAATCCTCCAAACGAACCTGTATAGAATTACAATTTCTCGAATTATTATACCATAAAATGACTTATTACTCTAGTAAAACTTCAATCTGCTCCTCAAGTCTTTCCCTGGAGCAGTCATTATTAATCACATGCGTCCCCAGTCTGCGGTATTCACCGTCACTGATCTGACGCCTGAATATGTTATCGATCTTTTCCTCCGAGTAGGCTCTTGATTCGGCCAGGCGTGCCTTCCTTGCATCCTCCGATGCATAAACATACCAGACTTCATCGCAAAGCTCCGTTAACCCGGCCTCATTCGGCAGTGCGGTTTCGATACATAGCAGTTTCGTCCCTTCATCCTTCTTTTTTTCAATCAGCTTTGCAACATAATCCATTACATATGGGTGGGTGAAGGAATTCAAAAGCTTTAATTTCTCCGGATCCCGGTAAACGATCCCGGAAAGCCTGCCCCGGTCGATCTCGCCGTTTTCATCCAGTATTTCTTCCCCAAAGTGCCCGACAATCTTACGGTAGGACTGCATATCCTTTTGCATCAGCATATGGGCTATCCTGTCCGTGTTAATCAAAAATGCGTGAAAACGCTCCTCCAGAATGTCCGCCACCGTTGATTTGCCGCTCCCTACTCCTCCGGTAATCCCGATAATCTTCATATTTTTATCCTCGCTACTTCGCATCATACCAGCTGCTTCCGGCATTCACGTCGACTTCCAGCGGTACACTTAAATCCGCCGCATTCCGCATCTCTTCCTCCATGATCGCTTTCACCTGTTCCGTCTCATCCTTATGGGCTTCTATCAGCAATTCATCATGGATCTGCAGGATCAGCCGCGAGCGCAGGCTTAACGCCTTCAGTCTGTCATTTACCCGTATCATTGCAATCTTTATGATATCCGCGGCGGTACCCTGTATCGGTGAATTCATGGCTACCCTTTCGCCGAAGGAACGCTGCATAAAATTCGAAGAGGTCAGTTCCGGTATCGGCCTTCTTCTTCCGAATAAGGTAGTAACATAACCCTTTTCTTTTCCTTCCTGAACCAGACCGTCCAGGAACTTCTTAACCTCCGGATAAGTCTCGAAATATTTATGAATATAGGCTTCCGCTTCCTTTCTCGAGATATTCAACCCCTGTCCGAGACCAAAGGAGCTGATGCCGTATACAATTCCGAAGTTGACCGCTTTTGCATCGCTTCTCTGCAGAGGGGTTACCTCCTCAAACGGCGTATGGAACACCTGTGAAGCCGTCATCCTGTGAATATCCTGTGCTTCCCTGTAAGCGGTAATCAGCCTTTCATCCCCTGACATGTGTGCAAGTACTCTTAGCTCAATCTGGGAGTAATCGGCATCCATAAACACAAAATCCTCTTCCGGAATAAAAACCTTACGGATTTCCCTTCCCAGCTCCATACGGATGGGAATATTCTGGAGGTTAGGTTCCGTGCTGCTGATCCGGCCGGTAGCGGTAATGGTCTGATGAAATCTGCCGTGGATTCTCTCATCCGAACCGATATACACAGCTAATCCGTCCGCATAGGTCGATTTTAACTTGGTAAGCTGCCGATACTCCAGGATCATTCCGACCACCGGGTGTTCACAGAGCAGCTTATCCAGAATATCCGCAGAGGTAGAATAACCTGTCTTTGTCTTCTTGCCGAACGGCAGCCGAAGCTTCTCAAAAAGTATGACACCGAGCTGTTTCGGAGAATTAATGTTGAATTCCTCTCCTGCCGAACAGTAAATATCCTTTTCAAGCTGTTCGATTCTTTCGGCAAGCTTTTCCCCATATCGCGCAAGCTCCCGGCGGTTTACGCGGATACCCCTGCTCTCCATATCATAAAGGGCATAGATCAAAGGCATCTCCACCTCTTCAAACAGTTTCAGCATGTCCGCCTTTTCCAATGCTTCCTTTACTATGTCATAGGCCCGAAAAGCCACATATCCCTGATAACAGCAGAAATGTTCGAATTTCTCCGGTTCCCCGTCCCTTGCCGCTTTAAGCGATGCTTTCCCTAATAACTCCGATCTCGACGGTATCGTCATGCCGAGATAATCTCTTGCCAAATCATCGTAAAAATAGGAATCCTTCAAAGGGTTAAGCAAGTAGCCGGCAATCCCCTCGTCAAATATGCTGCTTTCCTCCGAGGCAGCCATAAAATTCAGCTGCCGCTTCAAATCAATGGTAGCAAGAACCGTCTGCTCCGCCAGCATGGAATTTACCTTATCCGTAAGATATTCCCCGGTTATAAAGCCCTCCACAGAAATAAAACAGATATCCTTTTCACTGAAGCATACGGATAATCCCAGAATCTGATCTTCCTCGAAGATAAACTGTATTCCCGCCCTTTGCTTTTCCTTGATTATCCTTGAAAATATTGCCTCGGCCAGGTTAAAATCGGTAACCGTCCGAAAATTATCCTCCACTCCCGTATTATGGTTTACCTCGCAATGGAAGCGGTTAATCAGGCTTTTAAACTCAAGCCTTTTAAAATAAATGAAAGCATTCTCATTATACAGGTTGCCGATTACGGCATCCTGTATCGAAAAATCAATCTCGCAGTCCGTTTTGATAGTTGCAAGGCTTTTACTTAAGACTGCAAGGTCATAATGCTCCTTAAATGCCTCCCTTGCCTTATTCGGAGTAATTTCCTCCACATGCAGGTAGGCATTCTCGATAGACTTATAAGCGGCAATGATTTTAGCGGCAGTCTTCTCCCCAATACCGGGTACTCCGGGGATATTATCCGAGGCATCGCCCATCAGGCCCTTTAAGTCAATAAACTGTTCGGGAGTTACCCCGTACTTCTCCGTCACATCACCGGAATTGTAATTTTCAACCTCCGTACCGCTAAGCTTCGTCTTAGGAATACGGATCTTAATTCTTTCACTTGCCAGCTGCAGCAAATCACGGTCCCCCGACACAAGGGACACCTCGCAGCCTTCCTTCTCACAGGTCTTTGCTATGGTCCCAAGGATATCATCCGCTTCATAACCGGCCTTTTCCACAATCGTAACCCCCATTGCACACAGCACTTCTTTAATAAGGGGTACCTGCTCCCTCAGTTCATCCGGCATCTGCTTTCGTGTGCCCTTGTATTCCACATACATTTCATGACGGAAGGTAGGCTTGTTCACATCAAAAGCAACCGTCAGGTACTCCGGCTTCTCCTCGTCCAGTACCTTGAACATGATATTTAAAAATCCCAAAACGGCATTCGTATGGATTCCTTCCGAATTGGTCAGATTCGGTATGCCGTAAAATGCCCGGTTTAAAATGCTGTGACCGTCGATTAATACTATCTTCTTTCCCATAATATTCTCCATTCTGCTGCAAACCTGCGAATTTGGGCGGCAGCACAAATTTGCCGTGAGAAAATTTTAATTTTCACACTAACTCCTATCTGTGCGCTCTGGCGCACATACAAATCAGGATGTTGAAAAATGTCTTTATTTTTCAACCTAACCTCTTTCCTGTAAATCATCCCGCCTGCGCATTGATTACCGCGTATATTAATATTGAAGTACCGTCCAATCCGGGAAGCTTAACTGCAGCCCAACGCCGTTCGAAATATTTACATCACTCCATATTTCAACTCCGAACTGTTCATACATTCTACCGGCCCCGTCCCGATCCGTTTCGCTTAAATAAAGATAGATATCGGAAAGGCTGCCGGAAATCTTATCCGCAAGCGCTCTCTCGCCTTGATTATAATAGGGAATTCCGTAGTCCTTATCAGAAAGATCGATCCTGTTATGCATATGGAACAGTTCATTCATACTGTAATCACTTTCCTTTACCTCATGCGGCAGCACATCTTCAACCACAAATTCTCCTATCCGGAAGCTGGAAAGAATAGCGACTATCGTTATCATAACAATCAATATAACTCTTTTCCTGATATGTACCAGTTTATCATGGAGTATTCTTTCTTCCGACTGGCTTATGAGTTCCATTAAATCAAGATGGTAATCGTTTGACAGTTCCTTATCTTCATCCAACTGCTTCATACTGGTTAGGAGCACATAGTATACCTCCAGTTCATCCATGCAATTCGGGCAGTAATTCACATGGTTGATAAAGTCCTCAAGCTGGTTGATATCCAATTCATTATTTATAAAGGGCATGATCTGCCTCTGAGCATCAATACAATTCATCACCGTTCCTCCTAACCTGCACATTCGAAGCAATAGATATTGTATCCGCTAATAATTCATTTTACCCTTTTTCCGATCATGTTTCAACTAGACTTTTCTAAATTCCAGGCTTACTATTTTTTATAAGTATGATACAATGAAAGCGAAATGAGGAAGTTGTTATTAGCGGTGCCAGTCATACATCACCTACAGGAAATGAAATGTATGTTCAAATAAAGAATTTTTTCGCAGATTTAATGAATAAGAATGATTTGAATCCTATTGAACTTGCAGCCTGGACCCATGCGGAGTTTGTTCGAATTCACCCATTTCGGGACGGTAATGGCAGGACATCCAGACTGATTATGAACTATCAACTGATGATTAACGGCTTTTTACCGGTTTCTATCGCAAAAGAAAATAGACTGGATTATTACAACGCATTAGATAAATATGCAGCAGAAGGTATTCTTGACGATTTTACAGACATGCTTGCAGAACTAGAAGAGGCACAGCTTGATAAGTATATTTCTATTATGCCGGAGCAGGACCAATCTTAGAAAGCTTGCACGTTAAATTAATCCGCAAAATATCATTATTTCAAAAAGTTTTTCTGGTTATATGCGCAAAACTGTTTTAAAACAGATTGTTTTGTGGTATACTATCGGCGAAAGGAAGTGGTTTGAATGATTCCAAGGCCAATGTATGTTGAAAAAATCATGGCATATACAGATACTCCATTTGTAAAAATTCTATCTGGCGTCAGGCGCTGCGGCAAATCCACCATACTGAAAATGATTGTGGAAGAATTAAAAAAACGTGGCGTCCCGATCGAAAGAATCCTGCACTATAATTTTGATTCCATGCAGTATGAGGATATCAAAACGGCAAAGCTTTTGTACGAGGAAGTAAGATCGAAACTTGCGTCTGGCGGAAAGACCTATCTGTTTTTGGATGAGATTCAGGAAGTGAAATCATGGGAAAAGGCCGTCAATTCCTTTATCACGGATTTTGATGTTGATATTTATGTAACCGGCTCCAATTCCCGTATGATGTCCTCAGAAATATCCACCTACCTGACAGGACGGTATATCACATTCCGTATCTTTCCGCTTTCCTTTTCGGAGTATCTGACCTTCCGGAAAGAGTATGGTCCTGTAGGAGCATACGAAAACCTGCATAGTGAATTTGCACGCTATCTCCGCTTAGGGGGATTCCCCGCCGTCCATCTGCAGCCATACACTCCGGATGAGGCATACCCTATTGTAAGAGATATTTATAGCTCCACTATTTTCACCGATATCGTCAGGCGCAATCAGATCCGCAAAGTAGACCAGCTGGAACGCATCGTTAAATTTGCTTTCGATAATGTCGGGAGAACCTTTTCAGCTGCTTCAATATCCAACTATCTTAAGAGTGAAAACCGCACTGTTGACAACGAAACAGTATATAACTACCTTGCCAAACTTGAAAGTGCATTTATTTTGCACCGCTGCTCCAGGTATGATATTCAAGGCAAAGAGTTTTTGAAGACTCAGGAAAAATTCTACTTGGGTGATCCTGCCTTCCGTTACAGCACCCTCGGTTACACGCCGGACAGCGTAGCAGCTATGCTGGAAAACCTCGTTTATCTGGAACTACTGCGGCGGGGATATGACGTCTGCATCGGTAAAATCGGAAACGCTGAGATTGATTTTGTAGCAATCCGGCAAGAAAATAAGTTATATATTCAGATAGCGCAACGAATCGAAAAGGACGAAACAGAGGAACGAGAGTACGGTAGACTACTCGGCATTGCAGATAATTATCCCAAATATGTCTTACGTACGGATGAATTTGCGGGCGGGAATTACCAAGGTATTAAAACAATGCATATTGCAGATTTCCTGTTAAACCCGGAATATTAATTTAGCCATTTTAACTTTCAAAGCTCAGACATCCTCCTCAACCTGCAATTGCAAAACAAACCGAGCCACCAAATCACTATGATTTTATTTTATATTTTCCAAAAGCCTTCTCTGTATCCATATGAACATCTTTAAAAAATACTATCAGCCAAATACCGAATGCTGCGATTGCAGTATACTGTGATACCAAGTATGAAAGAACAGCGCCTGCCGTCATAATTATTGTCCATAGCAGCATTGCATTTCTTTGGTCCTTGCCCATTTGTTCAGTATCATACAGTTCTCGCTGATCCTTTGGAAGTGAATTAAACCCACCAATTAAAATAGTTGCCTTTTTCCCTAATACCTTAAATATCAGGGTCATTATACCAAATATAACCGCCAATGCAAGGCACGAATAAAAACCTATATTCATATTTCTTATCCTCCTCAAATGTCTATTTAATTATATGGAATAGCAGGTTTCATACCCATAATACCACGTTTTTTTCAATAAAAAAAGACATAACTCCCCTTGTCAGAAAACTATGTCTTTCTTGGAGCAATCGTATTCAGCTTCACGTTATGCTCATTATCGGGCGTTACTCATCTGTATAATAATCAACCTGATTGTCTGTTTTATACAGCCGATCAATATTTTTCCCCCATACTCCTATCTTGCCTGAATCCGGATAAAAGGCCACATCAATATCGTTATGGGTATCGAAATCCAAATAAATAAGCGATTCTGTTTCCGAAGTATTTGTGAGTTTATGAGCGCCTTTTTCATTTGCCGGAAAAAACAAGAAATCTCCGGCAGAAACCGGTTTATCCCCCATAGGCGTTTTTAAGGTGCCTTTTCCGCTGATTATATAAAAAGATTCTTCATTTTTCATATGATAATGATACGGGTATGCAGATTTACCCGGCGGCAGTTCATATAAGGAAATAGAGCATTGCTGAGCAAGTCCTTTTGGAACCAACTCCCGCTTATAATATTCATATCCATTATGTTCATTTTTGTGTTTGCAAGCAACGTCAGCCGCTTTAATATGTAAGATTTCACTCACTTTATTTCACCCCCAATATAAATATCGGCAATTATATATCTATTATACTATGCGGTTTATGATGGCTTCCGATATTCTAAAAGCATAATCATCAATATTGCATTGGACATCAACGCTATCATAATAAGCCGGAGCGCCTAAATATCCCTTCGGCGACAATTCCTTTATATGTCCACCGAATATCCATGCTTCACCCTTATCATCATCTAAAGCGACATCAGGTAAACTTTTAGCCTTTTCGGTGTCGACCAAATGAGGATAAAAAGCGTTAATTGTTGCAGTTTCCATATCTCCGCCATGAATATCCGAAACTGCTGCTTTACTTACTTTGATTTTCTGCGGTTTAAGCGGGCTAATGTACGGTTCGTCTCCGTTTAACCCGTAATGAGAAAGCCGCTCTTCTGCGAACGGGTAACAAGCAGCAATTCCCAGTTGTTCGCTTGCTTCCTTAAACGCATTAATAATAGCGACTGCGTGTTCAACGTCGCCGTGAGCGTTTATACCAAACACTTGTCTAAAACCGAAGTCCTTCAAAGAGGCCAAAATATCGAACAGCAACATTTTCGCTGTTTCTAACCTTATATTGAAAGAGCCGATAAACCCTCTTGTTGATTGGCACACGCCCCAATAAAAAGGAGGTGCTATAATCACAGCATAACCTTTTTCTTCAAGCTTTTTTTTGATTTCCAGACAGTAAATATGCGCGGTATATATATCAGTACCTAAACATAGATGTGGACCATGTTCTTCAATTACTCCCAGCGGAAGCAAAACGAGTGCGTTTTTATTTGAATAATCTTGTATATCTGTCCATTTCATATTCACCATTGTATCTTTAAACAAACCATCTAACATTTTTACCTCCAAACATTCTATAGATTTAAATAATCCGCATTTGATTCCTCCTTATCAAAAACGGTTGAAATGACTTTACGACAATAATACCATATGTCTTTTCTGTAGTAATCATGGAAAAAAGATTTTTAAGTCACGCAGTAATACTTAAATGATAAGTCATAAATTTATTATTCTGCCTTGTCAAGTGTAAAAAGCAAATTCTTTATTCTGTATGTAGAATCCACCTCCCGATTATTCTTCCGTCTCCACGTATCAGACAGTGGAAAATAGATGTGATCTTTAGAGCCACCGCCCATATCCCAACAGCCAAGTTGATTTTGATTACTCCTCAGCCAATCGGTTACAAATTTTAGCTTTGATATATTCCTTTGATACAATGACAAAAGTTCAATGGCTCCGAGATATCGGCTGGCTTGTTTTGAAACGAAGATATCCGGTAAAACAGATAAGCATCGGCCATAAATATAGTAGATGCCATCCTCTTTGTTCAGAATGTAGTCAAACACTTTACTCTCAATTGACGCCTCCAGTTGATTAGCGAGAAGAGATACCTGATAAAAAGAAACAAAATCAATCAGTCTTCCCCCTCTTGGTATCATCTTGAAGGCTGATTCATATGCGTTCATGTATTCGGCATGTAGATACTCGCCCTTTAAAAAAGCATGTGTAACGATATTCGCCCAAATTTCAGCTACTAAATTTGCTTTATCTATCTCGCTCGTGAATCTCCTGATCCACGTTGACAGCATAAGGTTTGTAAATATGTCCCAGTCATGCAATTTCTCGCGCCTGTCTGGCGTCTGCTTTTTCCCCGCAAGACAATCGCTCATGTAAGATACGGCTTTTTGTATTGGCTCATCATCTATCGTGTATCCAAGAATTTGCAATCTCCGCAAAGCTTGTTCAGTCGTTATAGGGGATTTGTTAGGCTCGCTGAGTGTATGAAAATATCCCCATGAGCCATCACGGTTTTGCATTGCAATGATTTCTTTTGCCCATATGGAATCTTTATACATATCTTTGCCTCCAGCCAATAATTTGAAATCGACAAGCTTTCGTTTATTTGTATGAAATCGCAGACTTTATATCCATAATACCATGAGTACTCATATAAAGAAAGACATAACTTCCCCTTGTCGGAGAAGTTATGCCTTTTGAAGTAACAGTGAAAAAAAGAATTTTATTATTAATCAATCATATAGGCTGGATTAGCAGTAGGTTGGAATTTATTGCGCTAAAACACATCACTTTCCAAACGGATAATAATCAAAAATACTCTGTATAGCATCTGTTATATTCATAATGTCTTCGATTTTCAATTCTGTTAACTTTTTATATCTTCGAACCCGTAAATCTAGTAATTTCATCTGTTCACATAAAACAACTCCTTGCACATCTATTGCAATAACCGGTATGTGTAATGGATCCTCAGATGCATTTTTCAAAACAGGGCATGCAATAATCTGTTCTGTTTGATTAAAATATGTTTTACTCACAACCAATATCGGAGTATTAATTCTTTCAACTGAAAGAATATCCCCTTGTGCAATCTCATTCATAATACCTTACCATTGTTCCCTTCCTTCTGCTTCTCCCCACGAAAATTCTTCATAAGGACCTATTTTTCCCTGGAATTCTGCAGCTCTCTCCTCTAATGTCTTATGTTTGAATGTCTTAGATAGAATTATACTTCCATCCTTAATCTGAACATCAAGAAACTCGTCAACACGGACTCCAATTGTATCTAACAATTCTTTTGAAAATCTTACACCTTGCCCATTTCCCCAAGCTTTTACCTGTACTATCATAATTCCATCTCCCTTCGTATATACATAGTATATACCATCAACCTCGAAATATCAATCATTTTACAAATCTTTTTACATACAAATTCTTTAGGTTAGAATCGATGATGGGGTAAACGAAAAAGCAGTTTTGGCTTTCCAGCGAACTGCATCTTCGTTTACACCATTTTCGATTTGGCCTAATTGAACAAAGTGAGCGTCCCTTAGCCGGTATCTATGGACTATCTATGGACTTTCAATCTTTGTTCTTTCCCCTTATAGTAGCATAGTTTATCTTGTTTTTAAAGACTTTCTTCTTGCTCTAACTAGTTTTTAGCATGACAAAAAAGCCTCTTTGAAGGAAGCCAAAAAAGGTATTCAATTATGCTGTTTAATTCCGTATCGGCAGGATACGGTGATGTGGAATTACATGACCACCGCATGATTTACAAAGGCAGACATCCACTTTCCAAAGGTGTTTCAGCATTTCAGGCCCACTCATATCTCTGAGAACAGATATGTATTTCTGACATCCCAATAGATTACGGCACAAAGTGATATTCTTTCCTTTGTTACGGGTGGAAAGCAAACCATAGTGACGAATTCTTACAAAACGCTTGGGCGGCACATGCATCAGAAAACGCCGAATGAATTCGATGCCTGGTAAAGTAAGTGTTTTCCACTTTCCCTCATTGCGATAATCCTTCACTGAGAAGGTGATAGTATTCTCATCCATACTTATAATACGATGGTTACTGATAGCAATGCGGTGTGTGTACTTACCAAGATATTTAATGACTGACTGTGCACCGTTGAACGTTTTCTTACAATGAGGAATCCATTCCTTTGCATAGCAGCTATTTACCAGTTCCTGAAAAATGTAATGATTACGATATTTTTCAGAACTTCCATGAAATTCGAGCTTGTTATTCTTCCAAAGACTCTTAAGTTCGTCCATGTACTTTCCGCGGAACTTTTTGGAAATGACCTGTACAGGAAGAAAAAAACGGTCCCCTTTATCTCTCCAATGGTTCTTAGCATCAAGTCCACCACCGAGTACGATTGTATGAATGTGTGGATGGTAGTTCATTTCAGAACCCCAGGTATGAAGAATACAGATATATCCGATTTTGGCACCGAGATGTTTGGAATCCATAGAAAGTTCATCCAGGGTTTCGGATGCAGCATGATAAAGCGCATCATAAAGCAACTTCTGATTACTGTAGATAAGCGGACCAAGTTCATCCGGAACCGTAAATACTACATGGAAGTAAGGAGCATCCAGAACATCCTCCCGACGCAGATCCATCCACTTTTCTTTCGGAAGAGCCTGACACATGGGACAACACCGATTACGGCAGGAATTATTATGAACCTGAATACAACCGCAGTCTTCACAGACATTTATGTTGACACCATATGCTCCAGTTTTGCAGTTCATGATACTGGCAGCTGTTTTCGATTGCATGGTAGAAGGCGTATATTTATCAAGGTATCTCGGATAAAATCGATAGAAGATATCTTGTACAGTAACATTACTCATCTGCTTCATCTCCCTTCCTGTCGAAAGGACTCTGGATGCCCATGAGAGATTTGTTGCTGGTGTGAAGATATACTTCTGTAGACTTTGGATCCCTGTGTCCAAGAAGTACTTGGATATTTCTAGTATCAACACCTGCTTCCATCAGATGTGTTGCGAAACTGTGACGAAGACAATGAGGTGTCGTACCAACAGGAAGTTCTGCTTCTTTAGCCGAGCGGCGAATGACCTGTTCCAGTGTACTGACCGTAAGATACTCACCTGTGAACTTATTAGGAAACAAAATCCCTCTAGGCCTGCCCTTTTTTAACCAGTATTCAGTTAGAATCTCGAGGTTTCTTTTAGAAAGAATGGTATAGCGATCCATGCGGTTTTTTGTATCCCGGACATGGATCTGCATGTTTGTGCGTGAAATATCGTCATAATGAAGATGAATTACCTCAGAAACACGCATTCCGGAAGAATACATAGTAGCAAACATTGCTTTGTATTTTAGATTATCTGTAACATCAAGTAGCTGATCAACCTCTTCGATGGTGAGTACAGTTGGGAGCTTATGGTCAATAATCATACGTGGAACTGTGGTATCATCCCAGATGATATGAAGTACATTTCGATAAAAGAAACGGATGGCTGAATTATAAAGATTCAGAGTGCTAGACTTTAAACCTTCTTTTTTCTTGGTAAGAAGAAACGCTCTAACATCTTGACAGGTAAGTTCATCCGGATGCTTCTTTAAATAGTTAAGGAAATAAGAAACATAGCTCTTGTAGCAATTGATTGAACGTTCTTTGAGGTTGCGAATTTCGCCGGCTTCCTCCAGTTTTAACAAATATTCATTATACATAAAAGACCTCCATAAAAGTTGAACGATAGTTTCATAGAAACAACCTTTTATGGAGGTGCATTTGCAAGGTAAAAGTGCTTGTCATTAAAGCACAAGGGTGGTATTCTTTTCATATGCAGTGGGAAGGTCGATCCTGTTTGATTGTTATTTTGTGGTGATTTAACAATACTACTATTAGGACTTGCTTTCCACTGTTTTTTTATTTAGAAATAAAAGAATCACTGCACCATAGCCTTGGTCAGCCATCGCGCAGCGATTTTGTTCAATTCTTATTTATCTTTACACTATAACATGATGTAATAAGCTTTGAATCCATAATAATCATATTTCTATACGATAAAAAAAAAGAGCTTCCACTTTTCACAGTGAAAGCCCTCGAAAGGAGTGGATTTATTGGCTTTGAAGCCAATAAATCTATATTACCTTTTGTTTTTAAGTCATTAGGTCAAAACAGATGCACTAAAACATCTCTGAATATTATTAACAAGAAATGTTTTTTGAACTTCACGTAATGCTCATTAAACAAAGCCTAATCATCCTGTGCTGCACCGCCAAAAAAGATGCAATGAAAAAAATGAATATTTTGTACGTTAATTTTGTAGGCGAATATTCATTACGGCTGATAAATAGTGATAACCTGTGTCTGAAATATTTTGTTTATATTTTGCTTTTCAAAAACTCTACAACTGCCGCACGATTAAAAACAATGAATTTATATTTTTCGCCATGATGTGTTAGTATACAAAAACAAGAAATTATACCAAATAGTGCTCTTTTCCTAAAAACTTCGCTCATATCGCAATAATCTATTTTTATTGTTGAATCACCCAAAGTAGTTGTAAAAACAACACTTTTTTCATTAAAATACAAAAAGCCTGAATCAGGATTAATTATCAATGGGATATGAGTTGCAGCAATTTTTTTACCAATATAATTTTCCATATCTAAAAATTTTTACCTCCACTAATATAAATACTATTACATTCCAGTCGACCATGCAAAATGGAACATCTTGAATTATCATTTTTATTATTCTTTGCCATTATATAAATAATATGAAGTTAACACATGCATTTTCAAGTATAACATAAAAATCAAGCTGAAACGGATACACTTTTGCATCTATTTCAGCCTGATAACCTTGTGCCATTAGATCAAAATAGATGCAGACATTTCGTTCTCATTATGCTCATAATTTGTAGTTATGAACTTTAAGTTGTTTACTATCACGTTTTGCAGAACTGATAGAATAGCCCATATTGCAGTTTTTCTTTATTTAGAGGTGGACAACCGATAATACCGATAAGCTGTCCATTTTGTATTACTACAAAAACATCTAAAGGCTTAAATATCTCGATTCTATTTTCAACATCCTCCAAAGTACATGAAACTCATATTGCTATTGCATGTGCAAAAACCTTGTATGCCAGTTATGATGAGGACACACCGCCTTCTCAAAGAACACCCGCAACACGAGTACATGAGTTTGGTAGACTTTTTGAACAGCTACCTTTAATGCAGCTTTATCGTATCTAAGCTTTACGAAGATTTTCTACGCTGGACTTCTTCAAAAACTTCTTTGTTAATAATGGCTTCGTGACTATTCTCAATAA
>JAEWSD010000279.1 GCA_023398615.1 Bacillota bacterium | reverse complement strand
CGGTAAAGTAACGATACCTCAACATTCCGGGGATATTCATCCCGATACAATTAAAGCAATATTAAAGCAAGCAGGGCTTAAATAACCCTGCATAAGGAGGCATATATATGAAACTTATTTACCCTGCTATTTTAACACCTTTTTCAGACGGATCCGAAGGATATGTTGTAGAATTTCCCGATCTTCAAGGCTGCGTAACCGAAGGTAAAACCTTAGCCGATGCCCTCGAAATGGGAATTGACGCCGCAAGCGGTTGGATACTTGACGAATTAGAGGACGGAAACAAAGTCCCTGCTGCCACTGAAATTACAAAAATACAACCATCTGCCGGCAGCTTTGTTAACTTGTTTGTTTTAGATATGGATACTTATTCCGAAAAATACGGTTCCCAAAGCATAAGAACAAATGTGACTATTCCTGCCTGGTTAAAGACTTTTGGAGAAAAACAGAATTTGAACTTTTCCAAGGTATTGCAGGATGCACTTTTAGAAAAAGAAAGTATCAAATAACTTAATTAGCCGTTCCTTGGGGAGCGGCTTTTTTGTATATTGAAAAATGTTCAACCATTAAATTACAAATTATTTAACCATACAGACACAAAAATAGCGCAATCCATCGAAAATCTTGATTTTCGATGGAACGCGCCATTTTATAATCTGATATTCAATTACACTCTCTTTAAATATTCACCGGTTCTGGTATCAATGCTGATCTTGTCTCCCTGCTCAACGAATAAAGGAACATATACGGTAGCACCTGTCTCAACGGTTGCAGGCTTTGTAGCACCCTGCGCCGTATCACCCTTGAAGCCGGGTTCGGTAGCCGTAATAACCAATTCAACAAATAGCGGAGGTTCAATCGCAAATACTTCCTTGTTATGGGAAAGCATTTTAACCATCTCATTTTCCTTAACAAACTTTAAGGAATCTCCTACGGAATCTTCGTTTAAAGCAAACTGATCATAGGTGTTGACATCCATAAAATGATATAAGTCTCCGTCCGAATACAGGTACTGCATTTCAGCACGGTCAATATGAGCCTGCGGATACTTCTCGGTTGGCCGGAAAGTTTTTTCCACTACTCCGCCGCTCTTAATATTTTTTAATTTTGTTCTAACGAAAGCAGCTCCTTTACCAGGTTTTACATGCTGGAATTCAATAACTTGATATATATTATTGTCCATCTCAATTGTTAAGCCATTTCTAAAATCGCCTGCTGATACCATACTTGATATTCCTCCTTAAATTAACTATCCTATAGTTTAGCTTATCCATAAACATTTTTCAACTGTTTTTTTATGTAACACAAAATTAGTTCTTTTACATAAAAAAGTTCCGTCAGAATGCGTACACCGCTAGATCGGGTACTTTAATTTTGCCCTTTACCGCACATATTAATGACAGCATCAACTGCCAGCAGATATCCCTGCAGGCCCAGGCCTGCTATCTGCCCCGTACATACCGGCGCGGTAACGGAAACATGCCTGAATTCCTCTCTCTTATGCACATTAGAGATATGTACCTCGATCTTCGGCATATCGAGTGACGCCAGCGCATCACGGATTGCATAGCTGTAATGCGTATAGGCACCCGGATTAATAATAATACCCTGCGTACCGTCATGGTACGCTTCCTGAATCCGGTTAATAATTTCGCCCTCGCAATTATTCTGATAGGTTTCAATTGTAATATTTTCCTTCTCAGCCTTCCTGCTGATCAGAGACAGAAGGTACTCATAGTCCTCCTGTCCGTATATATTTTTTTCTCTGATCCCCAAAAAATTAATGTTAGGACCGTTAATTACCAACAACTTCATATGACATCTCCAATCTCGCACTTTCAAACATGCCGCTGATAAGCGGCTCAAATAATGGAAGAAGAAGTACAAAATGAAATTCCTCAAATTTCATTTTGGAGTTCTTCCAGGTGTGAAGACGGTTTTTCTTCACACTTTTCACAGATTTCTTTCATGATTTCCTGAAAAGACCTTCCGTCCGTTATAACATTATGATGTGCCGCCGACTCATAAACCGGTTCCCTGAATTTAAGAAGGTCTTCCACCTTTTGTGCGGCATTCTCGCCGGCAAGCAGCGGCCTCGTAGTATCACCCTTGAGACGTTTTAAAATAGTCTCCTTTGTCGCTTTCAGGTAAACCACCTGTCCCAAACGCTTTAACAGCTCCGCATTGCCTTCCCGTATCGGAAGGCCGCCGCCCACAGATAACACCGAACGATCTAAGCTTCCGTATAAATCCTTTATCAGCGAAGTCTCAAGCTTCCGAAAATATTCTTCCCCATCCTCGGCAAATATATTACGGATGCTCCGGCCGCTCTCTTTCTCGATTAACTGATCCGTATCGCAAAACGTATAGCCCAGGTTTCTTGCCAGCTGTACGCCTACACTGGTTTTACCGGAGCCCATAAAACCGATCAAAATAATATTTCCCATGTTATTTCCTCTCCTGCATAATTGTGCCGTCCCTACCTGTCCTTACCATGTTCACGCCAGTAAAAATAAAACACGATTTTTTCCAGATATCTCTTTAAAATGATCTGAATTTCTTTCTCCGGACCGATCGGCTTTACAAAATAATTCTTGATCCCTGCAAGGTTTGCGCCGTATATATCCGTAAACAGCTGATCTCCTATGAATAGCGTATTATTCTTCTTCGTACCGATTAACTTCATAGCCCTATAGTAGTTTTTCGGAAAAGGTTTTTGTGCGTTATAGATATAGCAGGCCTGTATCACCTTATTAAATCTATTTACCCTTTCCTCTCCGTTATTGGATACCAGGCAGATCTGAAACCCCATTTCCTTCAAGTCTTTCATCAGTCTTATCGATCTGTCATCCGCATCTGCTCCGTGCTCTACCAAAGTATTGTCTATATCAAAGAGCAACCCTCTGTAACCATCCCTGTATAACCCTTTATAATCAATGACATAGGCGGAATCCGTGTATTCCGAAGGATAAAATATTTTTAACATTCATAACCTCCCAACTATGGAATTTACCATAATTTGATTGCTAACATTATATCAGATTATAATATAAATTGACAAGCTAAAACATAACTATACAATGATACATTATCAAAAATATTCTGAAAAACTGGTAAATGATACATCATCATGATACAATATGCGTAAAAGTTTTTGAAATATGCATTTGCTGTAATAACGTATATGCCGGCAGCAATACCGTATAAAAAAGTTAGGAGGAAATCAGAATTAATATGTCGGAATACATTTTGGAAAACAGGGAGTTAAGGATACGGATAAAGGATACCGGGGCAGAACTTACTTCCATAAGTGACAGCCTGACGAAGACCGAATATTTATGGAATGGAAATCCGGACTTCTGGAAAAGAAACTCACCGATACTTTTCCCCGTTGTCGGGAGTCTGAAAAATAAAAGCTATATCCATAACAGTCAATGCTACCCCATGCCGCAGCACGGGTTCGCAAGAGATATGCAATTCGATGTAATAGAAAAAAGAGCTGATGAAATATGGTTTCTCCTTGAAGCCGATGATGAGACAAAGAAGCTTTACCCTTTTCACTTTGCTTTGGAAATCGGATACCGGCTTAACGGAAGACAGATCACCGTAATGTGGAAGGTCACGAATCTTGATACCGATACCATGTATTTTTCAATCGGCGGCCACCCGGCTTTTTTGTGTCCGTTAAATGATCGGGAAGTACAAAGCGAATGTTTTATTATCTTTGATACGGTAAACCCTCTCCGGTATCTCACGATCGATGAACAGGGGCTTGCGGTCAAAAAGCCCGCAAAGGCTGCCGATATCCTGGATACGGAGCAAGGCTGCCTGCCTGTCACTCCTCATTTATTTGACCGGGATGCACTGATCTTTGAAAACAGCCAAAGCCATGCCGTCTCTCTGGCAGGTAAAGACAGAAAGGCATATGTGACGGTTTCCTTCAATTCCCCGCTTTTCGGGCTTTGGTCTCCTGCCGGAAAAAATGCCCCGTTTATCTGTATCGAGCCCTGGTACGGCAGATGCGACAGCCGGGATTTTAACGGAACCTTAGCGGAACGTGAATGGGGAAATAAGCTGGAGACTGGCAAAACCTTCTGCGCTTCATATACTATTGATATAGCATCCGATGTACAACAGCTCAGAAAGTGAGGGATTCCATGAAGAAACCGATTATCGGCCTGACTCCGCAATACGATTATGAACGGAATCGTATCTGGATCGGCCCTAACTATATGGATGCCGTAAGGGCAGCCGGAGGCATTCCCATCGTATTGCCTTTGCTTGTTGATAAAGCTGAATTATCCGCGGCAGCCGCCTTCTGTGACGGCTTCCTGTTTACCGGAGGACCCGATATCACTCCGTTCCGTTTTGGGGAAGAAACAATTACGGGATGCGGAACCGTTATTCCGGAGCGTGACAGAATGGAGGAAGACCTGTTCACAATTGCAATGGAAACAGACAAACCCGTCCTTGGCATCTGCCGCGGTATCCAGATTTTAAATGTTTTTCTGGGCGGTACCTTATACCAGGATATCCCCTCGCAGCTTGGGCCGGCATCTCAGATTGCACATTCGCAGGTTTCAGGCAATGCCGTACTGTCTCACAGTGTGTCGATCGTTAAAGACAGCCTCCTTTACCGTATCCTGCCTGTGGAATCCATACACGTCAACAGCTTTCACCACCAGGCAATCAAGGATTTGGCACCTTCTCTTGAGATAGCAGGCAGTTCACCCGACTCTCTGATCGAAGCGATTTATATGCCGGACAGCAGATTCTTTCTGGGAGTGCAGTGGCATCCGGAACATCTATTCCGTACCGAGGAGGAAGCTTATAAAATCTTCGAGGCATTCATTCAGGCCTGTATTGCATAAAAGAATTCGTTATTTTATCCGGTTATATTCGTCTTTGTCATCCTTTTTCTTCTTCCTGCCTCTGACTATGACAAAGCAGGCTGCTCCGGCTATCAGCAGGGCAGACAGGATCAGTGTAATAAAAAGTCCGGACGGTGCGGCCGACACTATAATCGTAGTCGGACCGTCGGCCCCGCCGATTATCCCGACTGAGCCGGAACCAACCTCCGTACCTGCTTTATCGGACAGGTACAGGGAGAAACTAAAAGTCCTTCCTCAGATAAACCATGTCGATCAGCTGTTTTCCGGCTTCAAATATCGGATGATCATAGTTATCCGTAAAGAAATTCTTTACTATATGTGATCTCTTAAATCCGCAGCGTTCATAAAACGGCACAGTGAGCGGACTGTCACCTGTCCCGACATACATCGTCTTACACCGCCCCCGGTAGTACTCGAACAGGAACTCGATAAGCTTTTTGCCGTAGCCCTGTCCCTGATATTTCTCATAGGTCGCAATATTTTTTATTTCATAAATGTCTTCCGTTTCCTTCGTAACCACACAGACACTCTTTAAATCCTCCGAATATAAGGCAAACATATCGCCGTCTTTAAGATATCTGTCTATCATATCCTCCTGCTCATCCGCAAGTAATAATAAATCAATATAATCCTTTTTATTCCCGCTTATTTTTTTAATTTCCACAACTTACCCCCTCAATGCTTTCCCGCCGGTTTACGCCTTGTCGAACCGGAAGAAGTGACTCTTCCCGTATGTTTCCTTTCCGTATTGCTATTTCTTACATTCCTGCCCGGCTTTCCGCTCTCCTTCCGCTTCTGTCCGTCTTTAAAAGCGGTCTGCGTTTTCCCGCGTGTTTTCTTTCCGTTAATGCGCTTTGTTCCTGGTGCCGCTTCACGGCGGTTTCCTGTACCGGCTTTCGGGCGAATCAGGCATTTCCTGTCATACCCGATCAGGTCGGTGCGGTGTGCCAGGGTAAGCGCCTCATATACCAAATCATAATTTTTAGGGTTCCGGTACTGGATTAAAGCCCTCTGCATTGCCTTCTCATGCTGTGTTTTGGGTACATAGACCGGCTGCATGGTTCTCGGATCCAGGCCTGTATAATACATGCAGGTGGATATCGTGGAAGGGGTCGGATAGAAATCCTGCACCTGTTCCGGCATGTATCCGAGATCCCTTAAGTACTCCGCAAGCGCAACCGCTTCCTTTAAGGTAGAGCCGGGATGGGAGGACATAAGATACGGGACAACAAACTGCTTCTTACCCAGGGCCTCATTTATATTCCTATACTTTTTCAGGAATTTCTCATAGACGGAGTTTGACGGTTTGCCCATTAAACCAAGTACTTTGTCGCTGATATGCTCCGGAGCAACCTTGAGCTGCCCGCTGACATGATGCTCACACAGCTCCTTCATAAACGTATCATCCTTATCGTTTATTAAGTAATCAAAACGTATTCCGGAACGGACAAACACCTTCTTGACATTAGGAAGCGCACGCAGCTTTTTAAGCAGGGAGAGGTAATCCCTATGGTCAATTTTCAGATTCCTGCAGGGAACAGGGAACAGACACTGTTTGTCGATGCAGGCTCCTTTCGTGTTCTGTTTTTCACATGCGGTATGGCGGAAGTTCGCGGTAGGCCCTCCCACATCATTGATATAGCCTTTAAAATCCTTGTCCCATACCAGAAGATTTGCTTCCGCAACAATGGATTCGTGACTTCTTGTCTGAATAATCCGCCCCTGGTGAAAGGTCAGTGCACAGAAGCTACACCCGCCGAAGCAGCCTCTGTTGCTTACCAGACTGAATTTAAGCTCCTCTATTGCAGGTATTCCTCCCTGTTCCTTATAGACCGGGTGGTAATCCCGCATAAACGGAAGGGAATATACCCTGTCCATTTCCGCCTGTGTGAGCGGCCCTGAAGGCGGGTTCTGCACCACATATTCCTTATCCTTATACTGCTCCACCAGCCGTTTTCCGGAATACGGGTCCGTATTGCAATACTGGATATAAAAGCTTTTCGCAAATTCTTCCTTGCTGTCTGAGATAGTCCGGTAGGACGGAAGCATTACCGCGTCATATACGGAAGACAGATCCCTTGCCTTATAAACGGTGCCGTTGATGAAGGTAATATCCTGTACCGCGATACCGCTGTTTAATGCGTCCGCAATTTCCACAACAGAATGCTCCCCCATTCCATAGGATAAGATATCCGCCTGGGAATCCAAAAGTATGGAACGTTTCACCTTATCACTCCAGTAATCATAGTGTGCAAGTCTTCGCAGGCTGGCTTCAATGCCGCCGATAATGACAGGCATATTCCCATAAACCTTACGAATCATATTGCAGTAAACAACAGTCGCCCGGTCCGGCCTCCTGCCCGTTGCCCCGCCCGGTGAATAGGCATCCTCATGTCTTCTCTTTCTGGCAGCAGTATAATGGTTAACCATCGTGTCCATATTGCCGCCGCTCACCAGGAAACCCAGCCGCGGTGTTCCGAGCACCGTGATGCTTTGGCTGTCCTTCCAGTCAGGCTGTGCAAGGATCCCTACCTTATATCCGTGGCTTTCCAGTACCCTGCTGATGACCGCCGGCCCGAAAGAATGATGATCCACATAGGCATCCCCGGTAATATACACAAAATCGCACTGATCCCAGCCTCTCTTCGCCATATCTTCCTTACTGATCGGTAAAAAATCCTTTAACATTCTATCATAAACAGTTTACTATGCAGTAAACTTCTCCTTCCATTCAAATGTGTTTCAATAGGCGTTTTTGAAACTCTCAATTGCCTAAAATACTTCAACCGTATACCAGATAAGTATAACCTAATTTACAGGAAACGTCGATAACATTTTAATTCCTTTATGGAAGTAATTGTTATTATTCAGCCTATGGTACCGCGAGGTGTTTTTTGTGAGTGAAGCGAAAGTCACAGAAACCCCGAGACTTCTGTGCGCGAAAGGCTGCAAGGCAGCCTTTCTGTGCATTAATTGTTGCTATGAAGCCGTAAGGCTGAATAGTAACAAGTAATTAAATTCCGGGGTTAACTGACACATATTCCTTTTGCGGTAATACACTAATAGTATGAAAAGAATGGTGGTATTTTATGGGTTACTATGTTTCTGTAGAAAAAAATGTAAACCTTTTTGTAGAGGATCTTAATCCGGAATGTAAAGAAACGATCGTTTTCCTGCATGGCTGGCCGGGCAGCCATGAATTGTTCGAGTACCAGTTCAACCAATTGCCTAAGATGGGCTACCGCTGTATAGGTATCGATCAACGCGGATTCGGGAAATCTGATAAGCCTTATTGCGGCTACGATTATGACAGACTATCGGATGATGTAAGAGCGGTAATGGAAGCGCTAAAGTTAAAGAATGCTACACTGCTAGGACATTCTACCGGCGGTGCGATCGCCGTCAGATATATGGCAAGGCACAAGGAATTCGGAGTATCCAGGCTTGTACTGTGTGCCGCAGCAGCACCCAGCCTGATACAGCGTTCCTATTTCCCTTATGGACTGCAAAGGGAAGCCGTAACGGATATTATTGAGGGGACCTATAATGACCGTCCGAAAATGCTGGAAGACTTCGGAAATATCTTCTTCTATCAGCTTATAACAAAGCCTTTTATGGATTGGTTTTTCAGTTTGGGTTTGCAGGGGGCCGGCTGGGCGACCGCGGAGGTTGCGGAAAGCTGGCTGAATGAGGAGCAGCTGTTTCATGATCTTGAGATGATACAGGCCCCTACCCTGATTCTTCACGGCATCCATGATAAGGTATGCCTTTTCCCTTTGGCCGAGGTTCAAAAAGATATGATAAAGAATTCCTGGCTGATACCCTTTGAAAACAGCGGCCATGCCGTATTCTATGACGAACGGGACAGATTCAACCAGGCACTGGATCAATTCATAAAAGGGAATATGTAATGTTTGACGCTTTATTCTTGACAGAGAGATAAGGAGGGCTGATACAAAAATATAAGATCCTATAATCTTTGATTTTTATATCGGCCCTTCTATGTATTGCTGCTATTCACCTTCTATCGGTTCAATATCGTTAATCTGCAGATAATTACCCGTATTCATATTGGCCAAATCATAATCTTTCCCGTCGGAAAATCCAAAGTACGGTGTTTCAGTTACACCATCCGTATTTTCTTCCCCGTCAACAAACCTTAAATTGCAGTTCATAACGAGGCAATAAAAGTTCTCTTTGGCATAGAGTTTACTCTCACTATTTCTCTGATAAATTTCCTGCAATTCCTCTTTCTCAATCCCATATTCACTTAAATCATTTACTATATGATCCTCAGCCGCACCGGCATTATATACCTTAAAGGTTCCGGTATAGTAATTATCATTTTTCACTTCATTATTCTGATACCAATAATATGTTCCATCATCATAAAGATATAATGCGGAATCATCATTCATGTGATATACCCGATCCGAGAATATATCCCCCGCTTCTTCGGATTTGGAATCTCCAAGCTTACCCACTACATAAAATACTCCCAGAAGGATAATGACTAATAAACCAAACCGACCGGCACAGCCTTTCTTAACGTGCTGCTCCTGCTCAATATTCTGATAATTTTGTTGATTCCACTGTTCCATTATTACCCCCGTTCATTCATTTGTTGAGATTACTTCAACGTTTCATCTCCGAACAATTTCCATTATTTTCAATCAGCGACTACAAAATATTACACTTTTTTTCTTACTCTGTCAAGATCATAAATATATAAAAGGAACTGATAATTGTCGTTTGCCTTGACTTTTATCAGCTCCTTATATTCTTCCTTTTATTCTCCGGCGGCTTCAAGATCCTTCTGGTTTTCTTCAATAACCTTCTGTTGTATGTCGGAAGGCGCCTGCTCATAGCGTGCGAACTCATAGGAGAAATCTCCCGCCCCTCCGGTCATAGAGCGAAGGTCCGTAGAATAGCCGTAGATTTCGGACATAGGGATATCCGCAATAATTTCCTGCTTGCTGTGTGCAATCGGATTCATTCCCAGTACCCTGCCGCGGCGCTTATTCAGATCACCCATGATATCCCCGGTATATTTATCGGGAACAACAACTCTCATCGATGCAATCGGTTCCAACAGCACCGGGGAAGCTTCCATGAATCCCTGTTTGAAGGCCTGAATGGTAGCCATCTTGAACGCCATTTCGGAGGAATCTACGGGATGATAGGAACCATCCACCAGGGTAGCGCTTACCCCTACAACCGGGTAGCCGGCCAAAGGCCCCTTAATAACGCTTTCAGCAATACCTTTCTCAACTGCCGGGAAATAGTTTCTGGGTACGGCACCGCCGAATACCTTCTCCGAGAATACATACGGTTCCTCCTGATTACCGGAAGGCTCAAACTCAATGTGAACATCACCGTACTGTCCATGTCCTCCGGACTGCTTCTTATATTTGCCCTGTACCTTTACCTTCTTTCGTATTGCCTCCCGGTAAGGAACTCGTGGCTTCATTATATCAATCTCAACCTTATATTTGGTAAGCAGCTTGCTTACCGTTACATCAAGCTGCTGATCCCCGATGCCGTACAGCAAGGTCTGGCGGTTTTCTTTATCATTCACAAGCTTTAAGGTCAAATCCTCATCCATTAATTTCGATAACGCCTGAGATACCTTATCGTCATCCCCCTTATTCTTGGTCTTAAAACGCTGATAAGTATACGGTTTCGGCATTACCGGACGTTCGTATACAATCGGATTTGCTTTCGTCGACAGGGTATCACCGGTAACCGTATCCGAAAGCTTACCTATCGCACCGATATCTCCGGCATGAAGCTCATTAACCTCGATCTGTTCCTTGCCTCTTAATACATAAAGCCTGGATATCTTTTCCTCGGTATCCTTATCTGCGTTAAATATGCCTGCATCCGATTTCAGGATGCCGGAGCAAATCTTTACCAGAGAAAATTTTCCGATAAACGGGTCCGCAATTGTTTTAAACACTCTGGCACTCATCGGGAGGCTTTCATCATAATTTGCCGCAAAAGGCTGGTTTGTCTTTATATTGGTTCCGGCAATCTCCATCTTACCTGGTGCCGGAAAATATTTTTCAATCGCCTGCAGCAACATTGTTGCACCCTGTGCGTTTAATCCGGAACCCATCAATACCGGAACAATGCTGCCTTCTATTACATTATTTCTAAGTGCGAGGGAAATCTCCTCCTGGGTAAATTCCTCTCCCGCGAAATATTTATCCATTAATTCTTCGTTAGTCTCTGCAACCGCATCTAAAAGTGTTTCACGGAATTTATTCAGGTTCTCCATAGAATAATCCGGAATCGGGCATTCCACATAATTACTCATAGTCGTAAATCTTCTGCCTGCCATCTTTACCACATTGACAAAGCCCACAAACTTCTCATTCTCACGGATCGGTATATGAAACGGCGCGATCTTTTTGCCGTACAGCTCCGTTAAATCTTCCACTACCTGCCGATAGCTTGCATTATCATCGTCCATATCTGTTACAAAAAACATTCTGGGAAGATTGTACCTTTCACAATAGTCCCAGGCCTTCACAGTACCTACCTCTACCCCTGCCTTTGCCGAAATAACAATAACCGCGGCGTCGGCAGCGTTCATCGCTTCTTCTATTTCGCCAACAAAATCAAAATAACCCGGAGTATCTAAAATATTAATCTTCGTATCCTCCCAGATGATCGGAACTACCGTGGTACTGATAGAAAAAAGACGTTTCACTTCTTCCTTATCATAATCACTGATCGTATTACCCTCTTCAACTCTGCCTTGACGTTTAATAATTCCTGTGGTGTAGGCCATGGCTTCGACTAATGTAGTCTTGCCACAGCCACCGTGGCCTAACAATACAACGTTTCGAATCTTTTCCGAAGTGTAAACATTCATACTTTTTTCCTCCATTACATATTTTTTTGTACATTCAGGTACTGCTTTTGCAAACAACCATGTCTATATTTTACTAAAAGTTGTCTGAATTTACAATACTTATATAACAGTTTAACAAATATATTTAAAGACATTTTCAAAGTGTGTGCTATTATTTACAAAAAGATTTATAATTCGAGCGGATTATTATTAAAGTCTATGAATTATCTTTTCACTTTAAACCGTTACGCTTTAAACTGTTACGCTTTAATGTTTTACAGTATTGACATTAGCTATGGCATGCGTTAGAATAAATAAAAAGAGAAGCTGGCAGAAAGGCAGGTAGCATCATGATTATCGTAATGAAACCAAACGCAAAGAGGGAATCCATCCAGAATGTTATCAATATTATTGAAAGGAATGGATTGACCGCTCATATTTCGGACGGAAAGGAAGTAACTATCATCGGCGTCATCGGTGATAAAAGCAGGCTGCAGGAGCAGAACCTTGAGATTGCGGAAGATGTCGATAAGGTAGTTCCCGTAACGGAAAGCTATAAACTGGCAAATAAGAAGTTTCATCCGGAACCCTCCGTCATAAAGGTCGGCAATACACAGATCGGCGGAGAAGAGCTGGTTATCATGTCCGGCCCTTGTGCAATTGAAAGCCGGGACCAGCTTTTTGAAACCGCATACGCCATCAAGAAGGCCGGGGCGCAGATACTCCGCGGCGGCGCATATAAACCCAGGACCTCCCCTTATGCATTCCAAGGCCTTGAGGAGGAAGGCTTGCAATTCATGAAGGAGGCCAGGGAAGAAACCGGCCTGGCCGTCGTATGTGAGGTAACAAGCCTGGCCGCCGTCGAAGCGGCCGTCAAATATGTGGATATGCTCCAGATCGGCGCAAGAAATATGCAGAATTTCTACCTGTTAAAGGAGGTAGGAAAAACCGGGCTTCCCGTTCTGCTAAAAAGAGGTTTGTCCGCAACCATCGATGAATGGCTGAATGCTTCGGAATATATCATTGCCGAAGGGAATCCGAATGTAGTTCTTTGCGAACGGGGCATTCGCACCTTTGAAACGGCCACCCGCAACACCCTGGATATCAGCGCAGTGCCCGTAATCAAGCATAAGAGCCATTTACCGATTATTGTTGATCCAAGCCATGCGACAGGTGTAAGAAGATATGTGAAGCCTCTCGCAATCAGTGCGGTATCCGCCGGCGCCGACGGGCTTATGATTGAAACACATCCGAATCCGGCTTGTGCACTCTCAGACGGCCCTCAGTCACTTACCTTCCCGGAGTTCGGGGAATTATGTGCGGAAATCAGGCCCTTTGCGGCTTTAATGGGGAAGAAGTTTTAATTAGCAGACAGGTTATTTATAAAAGAGGTTGTTTGAGATGCCGTAAAGCGGCATCATATTTGGAAGATTGAAAGAAAATATTATAGAAGAAAGGAATGCCACATACGGATTCTTTCAACCTTTTTATTTTGTGGCAATGCAGTGGGTATAAATATGGATGATTCAATCGTTGGCTTTATCGGCTTTGGACTTATCGGAGGCTCCATTGCGCGTTCATTAAAAGAGATTAATCCCGGGAATACAATGATAGCCTATAACTACAGCGGCAAGATGGGGAAAGGGCTGGAGGACGCCTTAAAGGATCATGTGCTGGACCATGTGTACAATCAGCTTGAGGAAGGCTTCCCGGATTGCGACATCATTTTCCTATGTGCTCCCGTACTAAAGAATATTACATATCTAAAGCAGCTGAAGGATATTATAAAGCCCGGATGCGTACTGACTGATGTAGGCAGCGTAAAGGACAATATTCATGCGGAAGCTTCCAGACTGGGATTGAACCGCCAGTTTATCGGGGGACATCCGATGGCAGGTTCCGAGAAAACCGGTTATTCCAGCTCTCATGCAAAGCTTCTGGAAAATGCTTACTACCTGCTGACACCAACCCCGGAGACCGACCCCGTCAAGCTGACGGCTCTTTATCAGCTGGTAGAACGAATCGGCGCTATCCCGCTGATACTGGATCCGGGGGAGCATGACGACATCACTGCCGCAATCAGCCATGTGCCTCATATTATTGCTGCCGGACTGGTTAATCTGGTAAAGGATTCCGATGGTTCCGAAGAAAAGATGAGGACCCTGGCCGCAGGCGGATTTAAAGACATAACACGTATTGCCTCTTCCTCTCCGGTGATGTGGCAGAATATCTGTCTTACAAATACATCCAGCATCCAAAAATTCCTTGACCGCTATATAGCCATACTCCAGAAGGTAAATTTCTCCCTCTCCCGCAAGGATGAGGATTACCTCTATCAATTCTTTGACGAAGCGGGTGAGTACAGGAATTCCATACCGAACAGTTCCGGACTGATGCGGAAAGTATATGAGATTTATCTCGATATCATAGACGAAACCGGGGCCATCGCTACCATTGCAACATTGCTCGCTACAAACCGTATCAATATCAAAAATATCGGTATCATCCATAACAGGGAATTCCAGGAGGGAGTACTCAGGATCGAATTCTACGAGGAAGCTGCCGCGGCAATGGCAGTTGATTTATTAAAGAAGTACCGTTATACTGTTTATGAAAGGACATGATACTTCAATCGTGCCGTATTGCTTAACAACAGGAAAGGATGGAGCTGCTGCAATTATGAGTATTGCAACAGCTCCATGCAGTGGGTATCTATATGATCACAAGAGCTTTAAAAGGTGAAATGACTGTCCCCGGTGATAAATCGATCTCACACAGGGCCGTCATGTTTGGTTCCTTAGCGGAAGGAACCACCGAAATCACACATTTTCTGCAGGGAGCCGACTGTCTCTCAACCATCAACTGTTTCAGGCAGATGGGGATCGAAATTGAAAATGACAATGTGCTCGGCAAAGTCCTCATACACGGCAAGGGGCTTCTGGGACTAAGGAAACCGGAGCAGATTCTGGACGTCGGCAACAGCGGTACTACAATGCGCCTTATGTCCGGTATTCTTTGCGGCCAGCCCTTTGAAAGTACCATGACAGGAGATTCCTCCATCCGGAAGCGTCCGATGAACAGGATTATCCTTCCCCTGACGCAGATGGGTGCGGATATCTTAAGTATCCCCGGAAACGGCTGTGCACCGCTTCGGATTAGCGGTCATAAAGACAGGCCGCTTCACGGCATCGCATATGCCTCTCCCGTTGCATCCGCACAGGTCAAGTCTGCGGTCCTGCTGGCCGGTCTGTATGCGGACCGTCCCACCTCGGTGACGGAACCCTATCTGTCCAGAAACCATACCGAACTGATGCTGAAAATGCTTGGCGCCGAGGTGACTGCCACCGGAAATACCGCAGCCGTACAGCCGTACCCGAATCTGCATGCGGAAAAAATCACTGTGCCGGGTGATATCTCCTCTGCTGCCTATTTCATAGCTGCCGGACTGCTGGTACCCGGTTCCGAGCTTATCATCAGAAATGTAGGAATCAATCCTACCCGAGACGGAATACTGAAGGTCTGCCGGCTCATGGGCGCCGATGTAGTTCTTGAAAGCATCCGCAGCACCGATACGGAGGCGGTTGCAGACATCATCATACGACACAGCAGCCTGAACGGAACCGAAATCGGAGGTGCCATAATACCGACTTTGATCGACGAACTGCCTGTTATTGCAATTATGGCATGCTTTGCGAAAGGACGTACCGTTATTAAAGATGCCACGGAGTTAAAGGTAAAGGAATCGAACCGGATCGATATTATGGTACATAATTTATCCCTGATGGGCGCCGATGTTACCGCCACGGAGGACGGCATGATTATCAATGGCGGCAGGCCGCTCCACGGTGCCGTAATCGACAGTAAATCCGATCACAGGATAGCAATGTCCTTTGCCATTGCAGGGCTTCTGAGTGAAGGCGCAGCAGAAATCATCAATTCCGAGTGCGTGAATATATCCTATCCTGAATTTTATCGGGACTTACGACGTTTAACTGAGTAATGAACACATACTTACGAAAAAGTAGGTAATTTACCTTTCGATTAATGAACGATATAATGAAAAAAACGAGAGGTGAATATGATGAAAAGTGCTTTAATTCTAATTGACATCCAAAACGATTATTTTCCGGGCGGCAGTAATGAGCTGTACCAGGCGGAGGAAGCAGGCGCCAGGGCGCAAAAAGTTCTTGATTTTTACCGCAGAAACAAAATGCCGCTATTTTTTATTCAGCATATCAACGATTATCCCGGTGCATCCTTCTTTCGGCAGGATTCCGAAGGTGTCGAAATCCATCCTTGTGTTGCACCGCGCGGGGACGAAAGTATAATCGTCAAGCATGCTCCAAGCTCTTTTTATAAAACCGTGCTTTTGGAGGAACTTAAGAAACTGGATATCACCCATCTCGTAATCGTCGGAATGATGAGCCACATGTGTGTGGATACGACGGTACGGGCGGCACGGGATCTGGACTTTACGGTTACCGTATTGGAAGATGCCTGTACAACCTGTGATATGAATTGGAGAAATATAGTGATCCCGGCTAAAACGCTACATACTGCCTTCATGGGTTCGTTAAGCCAGTATTTCGCAGATGTAATCGGTACGGAGCAATATTTATCAGACACTAAAATATAAGACAACGCTTTTATCTTTTGTTTTCTAACCTGAAACCGCAGAGAAACATATTTCGTTTTCCCTGCGGTTTTAAGATGGTAAATTATACTCAGGACAATGCGGATGATAAATTGGTCTCCCTTATTTTTTTCCTGACCTCCAGAATGAAAGCGGGTGAAACCGAAAGTTCGTCTATGCCCATCCTTAATAAGGTCTCGGTCAGTCCGGTATTTGCCCCTAATTCTCCGCAAAGCCCCACCGGTATACCTGCCGTATGGGCATTCTCTATGACCATTTTTATAAATCGGAATATTGCCGGATGACAGGCATCATAGATTCTATCCAGTTTTGCATTCTGCCTGTCAATTGCCAGAGAATACTGTGTTAAATCATTGGTACCGATACTGAAGAAATCCGATTCCTTTGCCAGCAGGTCCGAAATCATCGCCGCCGCGGGTGTCTCAATCATGATCCCCTGCTCAATATCGGCATAGGAAAGCTTCTGCCCTGCCAGTTCCTTCTTAACCTCGGCTACCACTCTTTTTATTTCCAGTATCTCATCTACCGATATAATCATTGGATACATCACGGCTACCGAACCGAATACACTTGCACGGAGGATGGCTCTTAACTGTGTCTTAAAGATATCTTTCCTGTCCAGGCAGATACGGATTGCACGGTAACCCATTGCGGGATTCTCTTCCTTTTCAAGATTAAAATAATCCTTTGTTTTATCGGCGCCGATATCAAGGGTACGTATTATAACCTTTTTGCCAGCCATCGCCTCGGCCGCCGCTTTATATACCTGGAACTGCTCTTCCTCCGACGGATAGCTATCTTTCTCCAGATAAAGGAATTCGCTGCGGAATAAACCGATTCCGCCCGCACCGTTCTTTATAGCCGCCGGTATATCCTGAAGACTTCCGATGTTAGCATAAAGATTAATCCTTTTACCGTCCAGGGTAATATTTTCTTTCCCTCTGTAATCCTTAAGCAGCTTTCTCTTAGCTTTATCCTCAGTCTGTTTCTGCCTCATTCGCTGCATGGTTTCTTCGTCCGGATCCACGTACAGGGTTCCGGTAAAGCCGTCAACAATTGCCTCCCTGCCGTCAAAATCCTGTCGCAGCTCTATCGGCACACCGAAAAGGGAAGGAATATCCATCGTTCTTGCAAGGATTGCGGTATGCGAATTTGCAGAACCGTTAACGGTTACAAAGGAAAGCACCTTCGATTTGTCCAGCCGGATTGTTTCACTGGGTGATAAATCTCCCGCCAGTATAATAACCGGTTCCGGAATATATGCCGCATCGGGCGCAGTGTCGTTCAGGACCGAAATGATCCTCTCAGATATATCCCTTACGTCGGCGGTACGCTCTTTTATATAGGCATCCTTTATCAGCGAAAAGGCTTCCGCCAGTCTGTCGGCGGTTAAGGCAACGGAATATTCGGCATTAACCTGCTGCGTCCGAATCATTGCTTCAATTGATCCCAGATAATCGGAATCCTCCAGTAAAAGCTGATGAGCCGCAAATATCTCCGCACTTGCTTTCCCAACCTCATTCGCCGCCTGCTTCTCAAGCTCCTTTAGCTGCCCGGCGGTAATTCTCTTTGCTTCCCGGAATCTCTTTACTTCATCCTCCGTATTTTCAATATGGATTCTATGAACCCGTACGCTTTTCTTCCTATATATAAATAATTTTCCAATCGCTATACCGTTCAGTACGGTACTGCCCTGATATACCATCATAATCGGCTCCCCTCTACGTGCACAGCACGTCTAAATATAAAGGCGGAGTGATGACTTTTCACTCTTTGCTCCCGCCCATGTGCGCAGCACATCTACATATAAAGGCGGAGTGATGACTTTTCACTCTTTGCTCCCCTCCACGTGCACAGCACGTCTGTTTCTCCTATTCCGCAGCTTTGGTATACTTTGCCTGAATTTCTGCTATTTCCTCATAGGTAGCGGCATAATGGTAAATTCCGTCCGGATCACTGTAGAAATAGTAATATTCTGTCTCGGACGGGTTCAGTGCGGCCTGAATGGCATTCATCCCCGGATTACAGATGGGTCCCGCAGGCAGTGCGCTGCATTTATAGGTATTATAGTATGCATTATATCGGTTAATATCCCCGCTGATATACGGTTTCACATATAGTTCTATATAATGGATGGTACAGTCGAGCTGCAGCGGCATCGGTTTATTTAACCGGTTGTATATTACCGATGCTATTACGGGCATTGATTTCGTATCTCCGGCTTCCTTCTCGATTAAAGAGGCAACGGTAAGTATCTCATCCACGGAATATCCGAGGTCTGCGGCCTTCGTCCTGATATCCTGTGTGATCCTATTCTCGGTATTCTTTAGAATTTTGTCGATCACCGTCGTGCCCTTGCTCAGGCGGTAGAACTCATAGGTATCGGGATACAGGTAGCCCTCCGGAATAAAGCAGCGGTTTTCGTTCGGCTCAATCGCCTTTGTTAAGGAATACTTGCCGTAATCGCAGCTCTCAAGCGCATCATAAAGGAAATCCGCAGATGCGCAGACCCCTTTCTTTACAAGAAGGTTAAACACCTGAGCTACGGAATACCCCTCGGGAATCGTAACCCTGACCGTTTGTGATATCCCATTCACATTTGTCGATTTCGGTATCGATGCAATCTTCTGATAGGGATTATATACAAGCAAACCGCTGTAGACAAAGGTATCATAACCGGCAGACTGCATATCCGGTATTTTATAATATTTATAGCCGGCTGTTGTCCCCATTACCCATTGAAGGGAAGACATATGTACCATTACGGAAGAACTGCTGTCGGACAAATACATCTTATAAGGCATTGTTTTCTTTACGCCTTTTGACTTTGTATTCGGATAATAATAATATACCTTGCTGTTGCTGCTGTAAACCACCCTTCTTCCGTTAACGGTATTTTTCAGCGTGGCTTTTTTCGTTTTGGAATCATAACGGCAGGAAATTGCCGGCATAAGGGAAGACAGCTTTTTCAGCGGCACCATCACATTACCGGTTGAAGTTGTTTCGATACTGCCGTTCTTATCGGTTTCATTTAAATCGTAAAACGTATATTTACCGTTACTTCCGGATATGACAACTCCGTATTTCTTAGAAGCGGCCTCCGTTTTCACGGGTGAAAACAGGGTGTACAGAACGCTGAAAAGTATCAATACAACAGCGCCAAAGGATATTACGGCACGAAACCAATGGTTCCCGGTATAACATTTTTCATTTAACATAATCTCATTCCTTTCAAAATACTTACTATTTTTAAGCAGTTTTACCCGATATCTATTATACAACAGTTACCAGCCGGATACTACCCATTTTAAATAAATACTTTGCATAAAGACAAGGAAATCCTTCATAAGATTAGTTATGATAAAAAAGAAATCAGGTAGAACATGAAGCAGAAGGAAAAGATACAAATCATTGTTCGGTGTAGTGAATATGAGAATAATTATAAAGAAGTTGCAGCTATGGGAACAATTAAATATAAACTTCCCATGATTGATTCCTATGTGATAGAAGTTGATGAAGACCGGCTGGAGGAGCTTCATGAAAAGAACAGCGTATGGAGCTATGAGCTGGATACCCATATCACTGCTCAAATGAACCGTGTCAGTGAAATAATCGGTTTGAAATGGGCTCACGAAAGGAACATTACGGGTGAAGGAGTCGGTGTCGCGGTTGCGGATACAGGCATATGCCTCCATAAGGATTTCACGGAAGGCGGTAACCGTGTCCTCGGATTTTATGACCTTCTGCATGGAAGAGCCGAACCGTATGACGATAACGGCCACGGCAGCCATGTGGCAGGCATCATCGGCGGAAACGGGTTCCTGTCCGGAGGTAAATACGCCGGAGTTGCACCGAAATGCAATCTGGTCGGCATTAAAGTTTTAGACCAAAAAGGCGACGGCAATATATCCGATGTTCTCGCCGGACTTCAATGGATAATAGAAAATAAAAAGAAATATAATATCCGGATTGTAAATATTTCGGTTGGCACAACTTCAAAGGAGAATATTGATGAGAATTCCCTGTTGGTGAAGGGGGTCAATGCCGTATGGGACGAAGGAATCGTAGTTGTGGTTGCCGCCGGCAATAACGGACCGGGGCCAATGTCCATCTCTACCCCGGGCATCAGCAGAAAAGTCATTACGGTCGGTTCCTCCGATGACCGGATAGCCGTGGAACTGTTCGGGAATAAAACCAAGGACTACTCCGGCAGAGGGCCTACCGCTTCCTGTATCAAGAAGCCGGATATTGTAGCTCCGGGCTCCAATATTATTTCCTGCGGTACCATGAAAAATTATCAGCGGTACCGCTATAATATTATTAACAATCCGCGTGTCGATAACTATAGTTTAATGTATGCGATAAAAAGCGGCACATCTATGGCAACACCGATCGTATCCGGCGCCATTACTCTTCTTCTGTCAAAATATCCTGATATGACAAATAAAGATGTCAAACTGAAATTAAGGGAAAGTGCCGTAGACTTAGGTTATTCCTGGTCAAAGCAAGGATGGGGACTGTTAAACATACCGCGGCTTTTATCTTAATATAGCCCCGAAAGGAATTTGGGCTGTTGCAAAACTAATACTAATATGTTTTTACAACAGCCTCTTCCCATAAATGACAGTTCTATCCTTCTGCAGTCTCCCGTTCCTTCCCTGTTGCTTTCGGACTGGTCTCACAGCTAAAAACCGCATTATTCAAAATAATTTTCATGTTATCCGCTATGAATGTCTTGCCCGGATTACTTCCATTCTCACAGAAAATCAAACCGTCCTCCATCAGTTTTCCGATCCCGGCTCGGGATAGCAGCAGCTGCTGTGACAGTATTTTATCCGGCCTGACAGGCAATTCATAACCGCATCGGACAGTAATCAATACTTCACTCCCGTCATCCCTCTTGGAACACCTTCTCTCAATGACCCGGTAACCGATATGATTTACAGCCGTAGCAACCTTGTTCTTTCGGAACAGGCGTTTGTCAAAACCACATTTAAACGCTAACTCCCGGTCATTAGCCAGGTATCCTTCATATTCTTCTTTTGGAATCCTATCCGGTTTCATTCTTTCATATACCGAAAGATTATAGGTTGACCGGCAGACGGCACACCGGTAGATCAGCCACACATCTATACGGTTTCCATTTGCATTTACCCTGAAATTGCCGGTATTTATAAAATCCGATTTGCAGTCACATTTCGGACAATGCCTTACTATATGGGGGGTACTGTCCGGTATTATCTCCCACTCAATGAATTGTGAAAAGCTCATATGCATCTCCTTCGTTCATAAACTCGGATGTGCAAAAGCTATTCCACCAAACTTAAATTATAATAATTATAATGCAATAGCTTCTGCTATGCATTAAGCTGAGGTTCCCTCATA
The DNA here is from genome assembly GCA_023398615.1 of Bacillota bacterium. GTDB lineage: Bacteria > Bacillota > Clostridia > Lachnospirales > Lachnospiraceae > Anaerocolumna. The sequence continues at coordinate 2,684 of JAEWSD010000279.1, read as the reverse complement.
AACATATCCCTCCGTGAGCATTTTTAATCATTATAGCCCGGCCGCCGGCTTACGGGAACCTAAAACTTTATTCAGAAAAGAACTGGGGCAGGCTGCGGCCCGGATTCATTTTATCAGTTTGGAGATGGATTTAAATGTGTCGCTTCCCGCCTTGCGCGTAAGCTCAAACAGGATGGATTCATATGTCGATATTAAGGCGCCTTCACCGGCTGCCCTCCGCAATGCGATCTTCCTGTCGTTTTTCTTACGGGAGCTGATACAGTCTTCAATCAGGATTACCCTGTAACCCTCCGCAATTAAATCAACTGCCGTCTGCAACACGCAGATATGAGTCTCTATCCCGCAAATCAGAATATTCTTTCTGTTTAATTCTTTTATCTGTGCCCGGATATTCTCATCCTCATAACAGCTGAAAGTGATTTTATCATGATAGCAAAACTCCTCGCCGAAAGCACTCCGGATGCCTCCCACCGTCATGCCGATACCCTTTGTATACTGCTGTGAAACGATCGCGGGTATCTCAAGGATATTAAGTCCGCGCAGTAAAATCTCCGTATTATGAAGAAGTTCCTCCTTCTCCCACATTACGGGAATCAATTTCTCCTGGTAATCAATCACAAGTGCCATCGTATCTTCTGTCAATATTCTCATTATTACCTCCGTTGCAGTAATCCCACTGCCGCAAATAAAACTCTTGTACGTATTCCTGCAAATTATATCACGTTTCCTTTTCCCCTGCAATAGACACGAATGTCGCATATTGCAATAAAAAAGTATACGATAATTTACGGAAAAACAGGAAATTGGGCAAGCATGCATTCATATGATACAGTGTAATAACAAATAGGAGGCTCTTACATGAGTGATTTAGCAGCTACAAATTGCGGCATCGGATGCGATAACAGAAGGGATAATAACAGTTGTATTTTCATTATCTTAATCTTGCTTTGCTGCTGTGGCGGTAGTAGTGGATTCTTAGGAGGATTCGGAAATAACGGATGCGGAAATGATAACGGATGCAATTGCATAATCTGGATTATCTTGATCCTTTGCTTATGCGGCGGTTCCTTCTAATCATTTCCAAGTGCTTCTAACCATTGCAAGTCTACATTTTGTAATGTATCCAGAAAAAAGCTGCTTTGGCAGCTTTTTTTCTGATAAATTATCGCCTTTCCCAGCCTTTTTTCTGGTTAATGCGCGCTCTTTTCGCTTTCTCATAACATTCCTGATCAATTTCATAAACTGTATTGTCATCAATGATAAGTCCATCCGTTGAATTTATTTTATTATTCTCATACTCATAGGATGAACCGGAACTGCCCTCATTATATTTTTGATTATTTGCTTTTTGTATATCTGACATAATAAAACACATCCTTTCGCTTACTTAGATATTATTTGATCGAAAAAATATAATCTTCCTTATAAATTTATCAATCATTACAATATATGAACGTTTTTTTCAAAATGTCCGTAATACATATTGATTCGCATTTACTTTTCTTATATACTATTATGAAGAAAAGACAGCTTCACACTTAAAAAATCAGGAAAAAGAGGTACCAATAATGTCTGGATCTATCTATGGAACATTATTTAGAATATCAACATGGGGTGAATCCCACGGAAAAGGCCTCGGGGTCGTGATAGACGGGTGCCCTGCCGGCTTAACACTTACGGAAGACATGATACAGGAATATTTAAACCGCAGGCGTCCCGGCCAGACGAAATACTCCACTCCCAGGAAGGAAGCGGATACCGTGGAAATCCTTTCCGGCACCTTCGGGAATAAAACAACAGGGACTCCGATCTCCCTTGCTGTGATGAACACGAATCAGCGTTCCGGCGATTATTCCGAAATAGCGGAATATTACCGCCCCGGACATGCGGACTATGCTTATGACAGTAAGTACGGTTTCCGGGATTACCGGGGAGGCGGCCGCTCTTCCGGCCGGGAAACGATAGGCCGTGTTGCGGGCGGCGCCGTAGCAAAGGCAATCCTTACCCAGCTTGGGATCAAGGTGTATGCCTATACGAAATCGATCGGGCCGGTAACGATTGATTATAAGAACAGCCGGGAAGAAAATATAACGGCAAGTCCCCTTGCCATGCCTGACCTTAAGGCTTCCGCAAGGGCTGAAGCTCTGTTGGAAGAACAGATGGAGAGAAAAGATTCCCTCGGCGGCATTATCGAATGTATCGTGTCAGGTATGCCGGTCGGTATCGGTGAACCGGTTATTGAAAAGCTGGATGCCAATCTGGCCAAAGCCATATTGTCCGTCGGTGCCGTGAAAGGTATTGAATTCGGTTCCGGTTTCCAGGCGGCGCTAATGTCCGGCTCGGAAAACAATGACAGTTTCCAATGCGATGCCGGCGGTAAAGTGTCTAAGCTTACCAATCATGCCGGCGGAATACTAGGTGGTATGAGTGACGGTTCGGACATCGTATTCCGTGCTGCCATCAAGCCTACCCCCTCGATCGCCACAACACAAGCTACCGTCAATAAGTCCGGTGAAAATATCAAGGTGAATATCAAGGGCCGCCATGATCCGATCATTGTTCCTCGTGCGGTGGTCGTAGTGGAAGCCATGACAGCCATAACCCTTGTGGATATGTTATTTATGAATCTGACTTCGAGAATGGATAATATCGTGCAATTTTATAATCCGCACTCCGACAGGGAG
>JAEWSD010000237.1 GCA_023398615.1 Bacillota bacterium | reverse complement strand
ATATCCGGCCCGCCTGCGGGAAGGATATACGTAAACTGGCCGCCGGTATAGCAAATTCCGGCTGACTAAATAATACAATACGAATCCCCATTTTCCAAGTGCGAGAACGGCTGATGAGAAACATTCTCATCAGCCGCCATAAATTACTCCCGGTTTTTCAGAACCTCGGAAGGAACCATCCTTTTCAGTTTTCCGGTTAAGAGTTTGTTTATGATTCCGTAGCACAGCATTATCCCTAAATATAGCCCCAGATACATTTGCCAGGTAAAGGTAAGGTCCATGCCGCAGGCAACATTGGACACCAAGTACGGATACATCGCATCCATCACCATTTTTGACAGCGGGATACAGATTGCCGCCGCAATCGCGACCATAATGGTATTCCCGTTCAGATATAAGCTGCGGACTTCCTTTTCCCGATAACCGAATATCTTCATCAGCGAAATGCTGAATGCCGATCTGTCTATCATCACTTTCATCATCAGATACATGACCACGATAAAGATCAGGGCCGAACCAAGCAGCATGGTAATTATCATCGGCCACATATGATTCATGAATATATCAGCCCTCTTATTGACATCCGTCCTGGCAGTTACCGCATACAGCCGCCCCGTATCAAGGTTGAGGGCCCTGTCCGACAGGACCAGGTTAAAGTAACCGTCTTCCCGTCCGAAAAGCTCACGCATACTGTTAATATCCATAAAGACATATAGTCCCACGGAGTAAGGAACTATCTTATCTACCGTAAAAGCATAATTCTTATCGTTGACCTCATCATGCAAAACCAGATCGTCCGAAACAGAGAGCCTGTATTTCGTTGCTGCGGATTTCGATACGGCCACCTTGTTTTCGCCCGGTTCCGCATCGAAATTAAAATACTTATTGCCCCTGACGATTCCCAGCAAAGTAACATCCAGGTCGTACCCCAGCACTTCTTTTTTCAGGTTTTCCGAGTAAAAAGCTTCCCCTCCGGCCGGAACCTCTTTGTCGGGATACTTATAGGAATACATATATTCATAGGTCGTATCCTGTTTATTCTGCACACTCATATTATGACAGATCACATAGCAATCGGCTCCAAGCATCAGTATCAGCAAAGCAATAAACATTCCCATAACCACTGCTAGGCCGCAGCGTATTTCACGCAAAAACTGCCGGATCCGGAAACACGTCGTAAAGGAAAGTTTGTTTAATTGAAGATTGCTGATTCCGCTTTGATTCCGGTCGTTCTGCAGCAGCTTTAGAGCTGGCCTGGAAAGCTTCCTGCCGATCACGATATAGTTAACTATTGCTGCCGTTAACGGCGGCATAACCATTCCATATATCAGCAGGAATGCGGGATAGACCGTACGGATCTCCGGTATGGAAAAATAATTGACGGTATCCAGGGTCTGACGGTCCGCCCCATAAGGGCTGAGTCCGATTGCCGTTCCTGCGGCTCCCGCAAAAAATGTGATCACAACCGGCAGCATGATATAATGGAAGACCAATTGCTTCCCGGTAACACCCAGGGCATAAAGGGCCCCGATGACGGTACTGTCCTGTTCTATTCCGTGTACCACGAATACGGAAATAACATAGGTAAGCAATACCATTACGATAATGCCTGCCGCTATGCCCACCTGCTTATTGATCAGCGTATCGTCAACAGATGCCGCGATCCTCGGATTATTTTCCTTCTCTACAAACTGTGTCAGATTATCGATATCCGGACTAAAATATTCTTCAACTATCTCATCCGTTTTATCCTGAAGCCTGCCGACTCCCTCCAGGAGTTCCTTGGACCCCTCCGCCGCATCCCCGGTTCCGTCGGTGTATTCGGCCATACCATCCTTAAACTCCTTAAAGCTGTCCAGCTCTTTCATGACAGCTTTAAGCCCCGCCTTTAAATTCTGATCAACACTGCCTGTTTGGTTTATTATATTATTCAATTCCCGATGATAGTTTTCTTCCGTCAGACTGACCGTTATCCCATATTGTCCAAGATCATCGGAAGTATTTATCAGGAGTCTTTGAAAGATATCCTGCATTCCCTGCCGTATCTTAGTGTTCTGACCGGAAAGCTCCGTTAAACCGTCGCTTAGGTCCGCCGTCCCTTCCGCCAGATCATCCACTCCCTCCAAAAGACGGTTCTTATCCTCTTCCAGTTCGTCCAGCCATTCAAGGAAATAAGTGTCCGTCACCTTACTTCGGTCCAGTTCAATATCTCGCAAATAAGTCTTCAATTCATCCTGTGACAGATTCCCGTTCAACAAATATGTGTAAACGTATTCCTCCGCCTTTGCAAATTTCCCTTCCTTTTTCAACCCGTCATAGCATTCCCCGGATACAAAACCCATACCGAAGCTGTCGCTGTCCACGCTCGGATCCGACATGTTTTTCAACGGAGCATCGTAATCCGGCACAGACCCGATCCCGGTAACGGTATAGTCTTTATCTGCTATGGAAACAGTACCTCCAACTATCAATTCATGACAGCCGGCATAATGCTTCTCTAATACAATCTCATTGCTATTCTCGGCCAGGCGGCCCTCATCCAGATCGATCAGGTTAATCTTCTCCCTGTTCCTGAATATCCTTAAGGTTGAATTATCCTTCAAAGTAAAATCCAAATAGAAGGCTTCCTCCAATGTAAGCTCCTTCCCATTCAGCTCCTGTAACCTCGAAGCCTCTAACGGTACAATTACACTGAATTCTCCGTCCTCTACCCGGTTCCTGTCCGACGCTTCCTCTACTCTTACAATAACACTTTCCGCAGCGTCCACAATGCTGATGATCAGATACATTCCCATCATAACCAGAAGAAAAAGTGCGAAATATCGGAAGAAATCCTTCCTCAAATCTCTGAATACCCTTTTAATCAATACTTTCTGCATAGGAATACCCCCTACCATTCCAGGTCGGCGGCAGGAATCAGAGTATCATTCGTATAATCCTTACTGATCTGTCCGTCTTTTATTTTAATAACCTTATGTACCATATCTTTGATTGCGGTATTGTGTGTCACAATCAGCATGGTCGTATTGTACTTCCGATTAATTGTTTCCAAAAGAATCAGAATATCTTTTGAGGTTTTATAGTCCAATGCCCCTGTCGGCTCATCACACAAAAGCAGCCTGGGATTTTTTATAAGCGCCCTGGCTATGGCGCATCTTTGCTGCTGCCCGCCGGATAACTGCGAAGGAAATTTCTTTTGATGCTCTGCAAGCCCCAGAGTATTTATCAGCTCGTTCCTGTCAAGCGGCTCTTTTGTCAGATACTCACATACCTGAATGTTTTCCTTGACCGTAAGGTTAGGAATTAAATTATAGAATTGAAAAATAAAGCCAAGCTTCTCCCTTCGGTATGCGGATAATGCTTCCTGTTTCAATCCGTGTATCTCCTGCCCGTCGACTATAATGGAACCGGAATCCAGTGTATCCAGCCCTCCGATTGCATTCAGAAAGGTAGATTTGCCGGAACCGCTCGGCCCGTATATTACGCACATCTCCCCTTTCCGGATACCGGTTGTAATACCTCTTAGTACCTCAACGTAGCTGCCGCCTTCACCGTAACTTTTCTTCATATCTTTTACTTCTAAATACATGCTGCCCTTCTTTCTGCCTGATAGACCTTTTACTAGTAACATAACGCTGTTATGTTACCGTTATTTTTTTACTGATCACTTGAGGTGATCAGTAAAATATTTGCCGGCGTCGATTAATTTCTCATATCCTCCCCGTAAAAATGTAGTGACAATCTCGATTTGCTTTAAGGTTTCTTCCTTCGGCATATCATGGGAAAGCACATGTAAGAACGATTCGACCTGTATATGTGCAAACCAGTGTAACGTACATTCGGTAAACATTGCATGGCCCTGGGTTTTTGCAATTGCTTCAAAAAGAATCCTGCTGCTTTCCTCCATAATAGCCACCAGATCATCTACAAAATTCTCGTAGGAGGATCCCTGTGATTTTCTCAATAAGAGTATGGCTTCCTCTTTATTGCTATAATAGAAATGTATTAACGCTTTTGAAACCTCAATATCTTCAAGGATATCCATAATCTGATCCCTGGCTATCGCTTCTTCTTCAAGCATTGTATGTTCCAGGAGAATAGCTTTAACCGATTCTGCCGCCGGACCTACAACACAGTCAAACAAATCTTCCTTATCCTTATAAAAGAAATAGAGTGCTCCGGTAGTCACTCCGGCTTTCCTGCATATATTCCTCAGGGAAGCTTTCTGATAACCGTATTTTAAAAATTCTGCCTTCGCTGCTTCTAACAGTAAGGTCTTCGTTTCCTTATCCCTGCTGATAGTATCCTCCTCCTTTGCAACAGTTCCATAACGCTGTTATGTTCTGAGATTATACTATCATCTTTCCGGGCTTATGTCAATTTCTAAAAAAATCCGTTTTCAGCATACGACTCCTTCACATTCACATCCTTTTACCGTTATGGAAGCAATATTCTGATTCTCCAGATATCCGCATACGGTAAGTCCGGCTTTTATAACGGCATTCCATTTCTGAGCCGACAAATGATATGTGGTATGATCATCTAATACGACGGTACATGCATTTTCCATGATACAATTATCGGGATAGGCTATTTTATACATATTCTTGCGGCTGATTGCGCCGATTTCTTCCAACGTGTTAACCAGCCGGTAAACCGTTGCAACTCCAATGCCTTCATCCGCCGCAGATGCTTTATAATAAATCTCTTTGCAGCTTGCGCATTCATTTTCAAGGATAATATCAATAATAAGAATCCGCTGCTTCGTAATCCGGCACCCAATATCCTTCAGCCTTTGAATGATCATATCCTTTTGCATTTTCGTTCTGCGAAAGCTTCTGGTATCATGCATTTTTTTTGCTTCTAACTGAATATGAATTGAATGATTATCAGTCACTTCATTACCTCCAACGTATATACTAATGGCAGTGCCCGCCGCAATGCTTGCAATCTTCCCCGCATTGTATAGACTTCCCGTTTCTTTTATCTCTTACCATGCTGTTTATAATAACTGCAACAATCCCTGCTACTATAAGACCTACTATAAGTGTTCCCATATTCTGTCTCCTTTCCTGTCCGGCCTGCTCCCGGATACCGGCGCAGGCCGTTTGCCTATCTTGCTCCGGCTACATTTTTTACATTAACCTTAAGGGTATTGCTTACTTTATACGGCCTGAACAATAAATACAGCAAAGCGATTATGATAATAAATGCCGCTACCGTTCCGACCCCGAAAGCTCCTCTCGTGATAAGAATTCCGATCTGGTAAATGCAAAGGGATACGAGATAAGCCAGACATGTCTGGTATCCGATTGCAATCCAGAACCATTTTGCATTATTCATTTCCCGTTTGATTGCTCCCATTGCTGCAAAGCACGGAGCGCACAGAAGGTTAAATACAAGGAAAGAATATGCTGCTATCTGCGTCATGCTTCCCGCAAGTGTTCCCCAGATTTCAGACCCATCCTCTGCAACTTCCGCAAATCCAAACAGGATACCAAAGGTACCTACCACATTTTCCTTGGCCACAAGGCCCGTAATCGCCGCTACCGTCGATTTCCAGTCGCCCCAGCCTAACGGTGCGAAAATCGGTGCCAGTAAATTACCTAAGTTGGCAAGGAAGCCGTCACTGAGATCCTCTACCATTCCAAATCTGCCGTTTACAATGCCAAAGCTGGAGGTAAACCATACAAAGATAGTGGAAAGTAAAATTATAGTCCCCGCCTTCTTAATGAATGACCAGCCGCGCTCCCACATACTCCTTAGTATATTGGAAACCGTAGGCATGTGGTACGCCGGAAGCTCCATAACAAAGGGCGCCGGGTCTCCCGCAAATATCTTCGTCTTTTTCAGGATAATACCGGATACAATAATAGCCGTAATACCTACAAAATATGCGCTTGGCGCTACCCACCATGCACCGTTGAACAGTGCTCCGGCAATTAATGCTATGATCGGAAGCTTCGCTCCGCAGGGAATAAATGTTGTTGTCATAATCGTCATCTTCCTGTCACGGTCATTCTCGATCGTACGTGAAGCCATGATTCCGGGAACCCCGCATCCGCTGCCAATCAGCATTGGGATAAAGGATTTGCCTGACAGTCCGAATTTGCGGAATATCCTATCCATAATAAACGCGATTCTCGCCATATAGCCGCAGGCTTCAAGAAAGGCAAGAAATATGAAGAGAATTAACATCTGGGGTACAAATCCCAGAACGGCTCCAACACCGGCTACGATACCGTCCAGGATCAAGCCCTGCAGCCAGTCGGCACAGCCTATTGCATTCAAGCCTGATTCAACTAGCCCGGGAATACCCGGAACCTGCAAGCCGAACAGGCTCCATCCGTCGCCGAATACCCCGTCATTGGCCCAGTCGGTGGCCCATGTGCCTACGGTCGTCACAGATACATAATATACAAGGAACATAACTATCGCAAATATAGGGAGCGCCAGGAACCGGTTGGTCACAATCCTGTCGATCTTATCCGAAGTCGTCAGCCTGTTTTTGCTTTTCTTCGTATAGCACTCCTTTATTATGGAGGAAATGAACAGATACCTTTCATTTGTAATGATGCTTTCCGTATCATCATCCATGTCCTTTTCCAGCTTTTCTATCTCCGCCGTCACATCCGGAGCCTGTTTCATCTGCAGCACAATCTTATCGTCCCGTTCCAGCAGCTTAATGGCAAAGAAACGTTTCTGTTCTTCCGACACCTCCGGACCGATTTTGTCCTCAATAGCAGTAAGTACGCTTTCGACTTCCGGTGTAAACTCATGTACGGCCGGAGTTTTTGCCCTGCTCTTTGCAAGATTCACAGCCTTCTCCGCCGCAGCGGTGATCCCCGTCCCCTTTAAGGCCGATATTTCGACTACTTCGCAGCCTAACTTTTTACTGAGTTTATCAATATGTATCTGATCACCGTTCTTATTGACAATATCCATCATATTGACTGCCATTATAACCGGGATGCCAAGCTCCATAAGCTGGGTGGACAGATACAGATTCCTTTCAATATTTGTTCCGTCTACGATATTAAGAATCGCATCCGGCTTTTCATTTATCAGGTAATTCCTTGCAACTACCTCCTCAAGAGTGTATGGGGATAAAGAATAAATACCCGGTAGGTCCATAATGATTACATCCTTATGACCTTTTAATTTCCCTTCCTTCTTCTCAACCGTAACGCCGGGCCAGTTCCCCACAAACTGATTTGATCCCGTCAATGCATTAAAAAGTGTTGTTTTACCGCTGTTTGGATTACCCGCTAGTGCAATTTTAATCGACATCTCTAAACTCTCCTATCTCCCTTTTCAGGTACTCATAATTTTAAACTCATTTATCGCAGCTGTTATACTCCATATGATTAGTTGCCGCTAACCTACGTTCAAAAAATTATTCTACCTCAATTATTTCAGCATCCGCTTTTCTTAGTGACAGCTCATATCCGCGTACCGTTACTTCCACAGGGTCGCCAAGCGGCGCCACTTTTCTTACGAATACTTCAACTCCCTTTGTTATTCCCATATCCATAATACGCCTTTTTACCGGCCCGAGGCCGTTAAGCTTTGTTACCTTTACTGTTTCCCCGCACTGAATTTCCTTTAATGTTTTCATACTCTATCCTTTCCTTACTGCTTTTTTTGGGTCATACTATTATCTTATTCGCCATGTCTTTGTTGATAGCAACTCTGGAATCTTTGATATTCACTATCATGTTACCGCCGATTTCCGTTATAACGGTGACGAAGCTACCCTTTACAAAACCAAGGTTTTCCAGGAACCTCCTGGTATCTTCCTTACCGCCGACTTTCTTTATTTCATTCCTGTCGCCGGCCTTTGCCATTGTTAAAGGCATCATAATCATCCTCTCTATAATATGCTGCATATTTGATAATGACTTTCATTTACATCTTTTCATTGATTAGTATAATTCAAGCCTCCTTTAATGTCAAGAACTTTTTTGATAATTATTATCATTTTCATTTAAATAAAAAACAAAAAAGACTATTGCAAAACTCATATTAATATGCCCTGTAAATGAATTGTTCTTAATATTTCGAGAAATATTAAGAACAATTCAAATAGATTCATCATATTATGAGTTTTCCAACAGTCTTATTTAAGAAATGTTTATTCAAAGCCTTCCTGCCAGCGTTTTATCGTTCCTTCCCCAAACGTATACTGCGGCGTCCGCACCGGATATTCCAGATCTCTTTCATAATACCACGGATTCAATGAATCTGCGGGATTGTTAAGGATATGAAATTCCTGGGCCGGCATAAAGCCTTGTGCCAGCAGATAACAGCGTTCGCCCGATTCATTTTCCGCGGCATCCACGACCAGGACACAATGCCCGGGACTGCCGCCTTTGATTATCATATCACCGGTTTTCAATTCCTCTTTATCAATTAAATGGCCCTCCTCGGATAAGGAAAGTGTGCCCGCATAAATCATTACCTGCTTAAGATAGGAGCGGAAACCTTCATAGCTGTCATCATAGCCGGCTGACGATACCCAGGTAACATCATTCCCCTGCACCTTGATCCGGCCGCCGTTCCTCCAGGTTTCATAATCCATCAGAAAACCGTTGGTAAGATGGAAACGTATCTTATCAACCGCTCCCGTTGACAGGTAGTATTCACTGTAGATCCTGATGATGCTGTCCGCACATTGCTGCAGGTCGCCGTCACCGGCATCAAACGCAAATACAGCGGCATGTGCGGACTGGTTTCCTTTCTCGGTATTATCAAAAAGCATGACCGGACTCCCGTCCGGCTTCAGCTCCAACTTCCTCAGATAAGCCTGCAAGCTTCCTTCGGAAGCTGCCGTCCGTTTATAGCCTTCCGGCGTACGAATTCTGCTTTCCATACTATTACCCGCAGGGTCAATTAAGCTTATCTCTTCCGGTTCTTCCGTCGGTGCTACCGTGGTCCGTTCCTTTTGCTTTGATGCTTTGCCCTCTTGTACGGAAGCTTCCTCTTCTTCCGTCGAATTTCCCTTCGCTTCTAAAGCATCCGCATTTCCCCGGTCATCACCGGAACCACTTGATACTCCGGTGTTCCGTCCGTCCTCATGAACGAATTCAGAATCTGTCGTAAACAGATAATAACCGGCCGCAATAATCAATAAACACAAGCATATAACCCCTATAGCATATCTCCTCATCCACTACAC
>JAEWSD010000219.1 GCA_023398615.1 Bacillota bacterium | reverse complement strand
TCATAGTCACTTCCCAACGGATTCCATTATTATAATCATAATTTGCATCTGCAAATTTTATTGTTGATGCATCACTATTTACACTTATAATAAATATAGTATGTAAATCCGTTGTACTGGTAGACTTAATCGTATAGCGAATGATATCTCCTGCTTTTACATCCTTTAAATTATCTGTAGTATAAATTTTTTTCCAAGTAGAAACTGCCTTGCCGCCTGTTTCATACTTCATACGAACCGCAAAGCCCTGACATTGATACGCCGGCCAGCCGGGTGTCTGCTGATCTTCCCATACATCACCGTATTTCTTCTTTTGAGACTCCAGTGATACGGAAGAAGCAGCCGCAAACGCAGTTAAAGTATTTGCAAATAAGAAAGTAAAAGCTAATAAAAATGATATAAATCTTTTTGTTAATCTAAATTTGTTCATATAATTTAAGTCCTCCTTTTTAATTAATAAATAATATTGATGTTTTTAATTATTTTTATGTAAATTTACATACAAAAGTTAACTTTGTATATACAATACCATAATTGGTAAAATATGTCAATAATATTTATTTTTTGAGTTCTTCTGGATTTATCCTTCATTGCAAACAGAGCTCGAATAATGTATAATATTACCAGATATTGAATCACATGGCTATTAAAAAGCTGTTATTTATTACGGAGGTGCAGGGTATGGATATGCAGGGTGTCGCTCCCTGGGAGTTGTTACAAAAGAAAATGGCCTGGGGACAGTTGGATTTTATACATGGTAAAAGGGTTCTGGATTTTGGAAGCGGGCATGGTTTGACTGCCGACCATTTTGCTGCGGAGAATGAGGTTATTGCAATTGAGCCGGACGAAAGGATGCTTCGGGATAGGTTTGCGGAAAACGATTATATTCAGATTAAGGGCGACAGTAAAAAACTTAAGAATTTTGAGGACGAGTCCTTTGATGTGATTTTATGCCACAATGTTTTTGAATATGCCGCGGAGCGGGAAGATATCATGAAAGAGTTCTCGAGGATATTAAAGTATCGTGGTTTTCTTTCTGTTTTAAAACATAACAGGACCGGAAGAGTTATGCAAATGGTAGTGCTGCTGAATAATTTTCAGCATGCCAAGGAGCTGATGGCCGGCGGGGACGGGCATGCGGAGCTGTTTGGGACGATTCACTATTATGATGACACCGAACTGTTGAAATGGTCGGATAATTTTAGGATAGACAAAATCCTGGGCATACGGACTTTTTGGGATTTACAGCAGAATCAGGATATTCATAAGGATAAGGCATGGCAGGAACAGATGCTGGAAATGGAAATGAAGGTAAGTGAATTGGATGAGTTTAAAGCCATAGCATCCTTCCATCATGTTATTCTGCAAAAATGTAATTAGGCATTTCGAAACTGTTAATTGTGCTAAAGAATAGGAGGAATATTATGCAAGAAAAGATACCTTACGGAGTGCAGACGAATTTTTCTGTTTTTGAGGATACGATGGTGGAAATGACCTGGCAGGAAGTGCAGGCAGAAGCTGATAAGGGAGCAATTGTTTTACTGCCGGTAGGAATTGTAGAAGGGCATGGGCCGCATTTGGATCTGTCTGCGGACTTCTATTTAAGTACATTGAGCTGTCGATTTCTAAAGCAGGAGCTTAAAGATAAAGGAATCGAAGCACTCATTGCACCGCCCTTCTATTGGGGAATCAGTCAGGACGTGGCCAAATATGCAGGTACTTTTTCTGTTCGTCCGGAGACTATGAAAGGATTGTTAACGGACATTTTCACATCGCTGAAAAGCTGGGGATTTCGTAGAATATTTGTTCAAAATGCCCATGGCGATCCATTGCATATTGAAATGATCAAAAGCGCTGTTGCCGAAGCTAATGAAGCACCTGATTTCAGAGCATACTTCATGTGGGAGTTAGGGATTGAAACAGAAGCTAATGTTACATTTCCGCCGATGCGGGAAAACCGATATCAGCCCGATTATCATGCAGGGGCTGTTGAAACGGCTCAGATGGCAGCTTTTTTCCCGGAAAAGGTTCGCAGGGATGCAGCAAAAGCCTTGAAGCCTCAGGATAGCTTCCATCCATTGGCTTATTGCGGAGATCCGGCCAGTTATGAGTTAGAATTCAATATGGAGGAATTTGCTTTTGCAGATACAGCGCTGGATGCATTAAAAATCGAAGCAATTTTAAAACGGGATGGGATTCTCTTTTAAACATTTAACGGACTCTCTTTCGACCAGATCGCTTAAAACAAGTATGGTTTCAAATGGTTTATTCGGTGTAAGTATTCTTTTAATGAGGGTTGAGACGGCTGCATCACTGGAATATTCCAGATTGAAATCCATTGTGGTTAAGGCGGGTGTACATATACTCGATATATCTGTATTACCGCTGCCTACAACGGACACATCTTCGGGTACATTTATGTGATGGACATGGAGTAATTTGATTAACTCTATGGCTCTGATATCATTTTCACAGATAAGAGCAGAGGGCATATTTTGTTTATGGATGAGTTCCAGAATTTTCGAGGGATATTCTGTGTCATAGTCAATACAATAGTCGCTGTTGTAAGTTAATTGATAATCTTCCAAGGCGGTTGTGAGGCCCAAGAGCCTTTCTTTATTTCTGAAGATATGTGTACTTCCAAGAAAACCAATGGCGGTATGGCCTTTTTGAATGAGGTATTCACAGAGCTTATAACCCGCATTGTTAAAATTGAACAGGATACAGTCGACATTATAAGCCGGGGAATAGCCTGTAAAGGAAACAAAGTTATTCAGTTTTCGCTGGATGAATCCGGCATATTCCGGATGGAATCGGCCAATTAAGAGGACCCCGTCGAAGACAAAGCCTTTCGATAATTTATTAGGAAGGCTTAATCGCTCCTGTGCCTGGCTGTCTATGAATTCCAGACTATAATCTATGTTATTATTCTGAAGTGATTTTTCTACGCCTTGAATCATATTGCTAAAATAACTATTATCTTCCACAAAGGGCTTATGATGCA
>JAEWSD010000125.1 GCA_023398615.1 Bacillota bacterium | reverse complement strand
TTAATCATCGTTTCCCTAAATTCGCTGGGGGAAATCCCTTTTATTTTTTTAAAAGCGCGGTTAAAAGAAGATAAGCTTGAAAATCCTGAGTCAAATGCAATATCAATGATATGTGCTTTTGGATTCGAAATTAAAAATTCTGTCCTCTTGATACGCTCAGTAGTAAGGAAATCTATAAATGTCATATTCGTATATTTTTTAAATAAATGCGAGAAATGGGATTTGCTAACCCCTATGTGACGGGAAATATCGTCGAGTGTAAGGGATTTCGTGCAGTTTTGTGAGATATAAAGGCAAGCTTCTGTCATTAGCTTGGTAGACTTATATTCTGTGTTTGCATCACCGGATAATTCTTCTTTCTTAGCATTGACGCAGTATCGCCCAAGCTTTACAAAAAATTCCAGAAGAAGTGAATATATACGCACTTCATTAAAAAGTGTGTCGGAGTAATAAAGCTCCGGTAATTTTTTTATTAAAAAAATCATTTTATCGGCATCAATATTTGATGCGTCATATTTAATGCAATGATACTGGTAAAACACAGAAAAATTACTGTTAAATTCACTCATAATCATCAGTAAATCAAGAGGAAACTGCACGAGAATAAAAGCATTTTCAGATACATGATCAAGTGAATGCAAGTCACCAGGATAGATTATGATCAGGTCATTCGTTTTAAGAATATATTTGGTGAAATTAATTGTGACTTCATTATTATCATAAAGGCTTACAAGTATTTCAATAAAAGGATGCCAATGCATCGTATCAGAAAAATTTATATCGATTTTCTTTGATACATTAATTTTCTTCCCGCTATTAAAATTCAACTGCTCGAAATAGTTATTATGCATAATCGAAGATCTCCTTTACTGATTATATAGGTGAAGTTTTGTATATAACTAGTCTATCATTTATGATGTTATGATGTCAAATAGCAATATTTGATATGTTTAAAGGAAGGATTTGCATACAAAATTGACAAAATGCCTTAATATCAATGTTTTTTTATGGGCACAATATTTGTAATAAAAATAATTATAGCAAGATATGCACAGGTAATACACAATTTTTAAAGAGCAAGTTATATGTAAAATTGGTAATATATAAACAGAAAAAGCACATTGAAAATGGTTTGTATATATAAGTTTAATAAGAAAGGACCGGTATTTTGCGAATATTTAAAATAGGTATACTTGGATCCGGGGTTATAAGCAGAACATATCTTGCCGATATGAAAGCATTTTACAAAAATCTTGAAGTAATCGCTTGTGCAGATATAGATGTAGAGCTTTCGAGGAAACTAGCATCGGAATTTGGTGTAAAAAAGGCATATACACCGGAAGAATTGTTAAATGATGATGAAGTTGAGATTGTAATAAATCTCACGCCTCCACAGTTTCATGTTGAGTTGAACAAGCAGATAATAACAGCCGGTAAACATCTTTTTAGCGAAAAACCGTTTGCACCAAGTTTAAAAGATGCAAAGGAAGTGCTGGATTTAGCAGATGCAAAGGGTGTTAAAGTCGGTTGTGCACCGGACACCTTTTTAGCGTCAGGTCTTCAGAGCTTGAGATATTATCTTGATGCTAATCTTATAGGAAAGCCTTTCTTTGTCACGGCAAACATGACGACCTTCGGGGTTGAAACCTGGCACCCTAACCCTGCACCTTTTTATACGAAGAACAGCGGCCCTTTATTTGATATGGGACCGTATTATCTTTCTGCGATTATATCTCTGCTGGGACCAATAGAGAGCATTGCTGCTCTTGATGCAAAGGGTAGCGATACCAGACATAAATATGTGGGACGAGAGGCTGGAACTGATTTTCAAGCAGAGATCCCTACTCATTACTCTTCTGTATTGAGGTTAAAAAGTGGCGTAGTTGTGAATTTTAACGTAAGTTTTGATATTTACGGATCGAACCTTCCGATGTTTGAAATTTATGGAGATGGCGGCACGCTTACCTATCCGGATCCGAACTTTGGCGGCGGCACTCCCAGGGTGTATAGGAAAGAACAGTACACGGACACTGTTTATCAAAAAACAGAGGAAGCTGTGGCACGAAAAAACAGGTTCTATGAGCTTCCGGAGCTATACCCCAGAGTGAAAGATTATTCAAGGGGCTTAGGCGTGCTTGATCTTGCGAAGGCTATAGAAGCAAACTCGAATAATAGAGCAAATGGCATTTTAATAATGCACATTACCGAAGCCATAGAGGGAATGATGATTTCATCTGAGAATGGCGAGTTTTACAAAATGAAAACTACCTGTGAGAGGCCGGAGCCTTTAAAACCAGGTGGACATATTGACGAAGTTTAATATTTGATTGAGCAAAGATCTGAAAGGAGACTAAAAATGGCAGGAGTACTAGGAACGAATTTAGTGGCACAGGTGGGATTTATTGTTAAAGATGTTGAGGAAACAAAGAAAAAGTGGGCTGAGTTTTTAGGTGTTGACGTCCCTGCGACGCAACCGATTGGTGACTATACGGTTACAGGAACAGAGTTTAAGGGAGAACCCGCTCCAAACGCATATTGCTGGATGGCTTTCTTTGACGTTGGTCCGGGACTGCAGCTGGAACTGATTCAGCCGAACGAGGAGCCTTCAACCTGGAGAAACTATCTTGAGGAGAAGGGCGAGGGCATTCACCACGTTGCATTTCAAGTGAATGATTCAAAGACGGCTGTTGCAAATGCGGAAGCTGCTGGTTTAAAACTGGTGCAAAGAGGTGTTTATGGAGACGGCAGCGGCGAATATAATTATCTTGATGCTCCGGATCTAAAATGTATAGTTGAGCTTCTCGAGAGTTACAATAAGTAATATTAACATTAACTGTAAATAGAAAGGCATGAAATATGAGACTTGGGACATCTTCACCATTAAAACACAGCAGTCCGAAGGAATGGGCTAGGAAACATAAAACCTTGGGACTTGGAACTGTAAATTTCCCGCTCTCTTACGAGAATGATGATGCGCTTATTGACGAGTATGTGAAAGCAGCCCAAAAAAACAACCTTGTGATAGCAGAGGTTGGGGTTTGGCGCAACACATTGGATTTAAATGAAGATGCACGTAAAAAGGCTATTAAGTACGCTGTGGGGCAGCTTGAACTTGCTGACAGGATAGGTTCTCGCTGTTGTGTAAATATAATAGGTGCAAGAGGTTCTCGCTGGGATGGTGCTTATAAAGATAATTTTACAAAGGAAACGTGGAAACTGGGTGTTAAGACAATTCAGGAGATTATAGATGAGGTAAACCCTAAGAACACGTATTTTACAATCGAGTCAATGCCATGGATGTTCCCGACCGGTCCGGATGAATATCTGCAGTTGCTTGAGTCTGTGGACAGAGAAAGATTTGCTGTTCATATGGACATTTTTAACTGGATAACTACACCAAGAAGGTATTTCTTTAATGAGGAATTTATATGCGAATGCTTCGAGAAATTAGGTGAGCATATAAAAAGCTGTCATCTGAAAGATGTCAGGATGGAGGACGATTATACGCTGTTTTTTAGGGAAACCAGTGCTGGAAACGGAGGGATAAATATCAAGTACCTAATCGAAAAAGGATTATCCTTTGATGAAAATATGCCGTTTATCATAGAGCATCTTAATACAGATGAAGAATATTTAAATAGTATTACGTACTTAAAGGCTCTAATGACGCACTAAGCGTTATATATAGTGAGTATTAACAAGTATAAGGAGGAAATAAAATGAAAAAAACAAGAGTTGTAGTGGGTTTCGTTGCATTAATGGTTATGATGACAACTGTGCTGGCAGGATGTGGCGGCGGTAAAAAGACAGAAGATACTTCAACTGAAACGTCAGGTGAAGTAGTTTGGTGGGGGTGGACGCCGGGTTCCCCAACGAATGAACAATATATTGCGGAATTTAACAAAGAATATCCGGACATCAAAGTTACTTGGAAACAAACATCAATAGATGATTATGACGCGGCTATCAAACCGGCTTTAGCAAACGGCGAGGGTGTTGATGCTTTTGAGGCTTCGGCGGGTTCAGGAAATGGTGGCATTCAAGTTTTTGGAGGGCAGGCAATTGACTTGACTGATGCTGTAAAAAAGGCTTTAGGTGATGATTATAAAGACAAGCTAGGCGAGGCATCGATCACCACAATGACTGTCAATGGTCAGTTGAAAGGACTAGGTGTCGGAACTGTATATTCAGGAAATCTTTGGATTAACCAAGATCTTTTTGATAAATATAATGTAAAAGTTCCTACTAATTATGATGAATGGAAAGAGGCTTGTAAAGTTTTTAAAGAAAATGGTATCGAAGGTTTTGTGCAGGGAGCAGGTCAGGGTGCATTTAACATCGACACGTTCCATGCAATCGCTGATAATGTAAGCCCTGGTACTTTCACAAAAGCAACAAGAGGTGAGGTTGAATGGACGGATGATTCAATTGTCAAAGCATTAGAGCTATGGAAAGGGCTGTTTGATGACGGAATTATGCAAGAGGGTGCTCTTGGTCTTCAACAATATCCAGACGCAAACAATTTGTTTATGTCTCAAAAGGCTGCTATGGTTATGATGGGGTCTTGGTATACATCCAACGCTTTGCCTGATACGATGAAGGCTGCTATTGAATCTGCATCTTCAACAGAAGAGCCGTTCACAATGATTCCAATTGATTTCCCTGATATTGCAGGAACAGGAAATACAGGATCTATGTTTGGCGATTTAGACTATTCAACCGCAGTGTCTGCAACATCAAAGAATATTAAGGCTGCAACTACATTTGCTGTTTGGCTTGGGACCTCTCAGAGTGGTCAACAGATGATTGCAGATTCCTTAAACGTTGTTCCTTCTCTAAAATCAGCAACTCCGGATTGGGATAATGTAAAACTTGTAAATCCTGAGAAACAAAACGGACCAATCAAAGAATATATTGAAAAATCAATGGATAGTGGTGATAACCCCCGTTTTGCAGGAATAAATGCAGATATGAATCAAGCAATGATGGATGTATTGGCTGGCGTGGCAGGAGGAACTATCACTCCGAATGATGGTGCTGCGGGGCTTGCAACGACTCAAGCTGATAGTGAGTAAGTGATAATATTTTGATAGGGGTCTATTTTTTCTAGTACCCCTATCATTTATAGTTGAGGAGACTTATAAACATGAAAAAGAATAAAGCATTGAGAGCTACGAAGATAAACGGACTTCCGTGGATTCTTCCGGCATTTGTTTTTGTTGTAGGGCTCATATATTATTCAATATTTTATACATTCAATCTGTCTACTTTAGATTGGAATGGGCTTGATCCAATTCAGACAAAAGTGGGGATAAGCAATTATACTAAGGCACTTTCCGACTGGGTTTTTAGGAAAGCTATAAGAAACACAATTGTTTATTTCACTTTTACATTTTTAATTCAAAACTTTTTAGGTTTTATATTTGCCGCGATTTTGCATACAAAAGTAAAGTTTGCTACATTACACAAGTGCTTGATTTTTATACCAACAATCTTAGCACCTGCGACTATGGCACCGGTGTTTCGATTGCTGTTCTCGCCTCAGGGAATGCTGCAAGATATATTTGACACACTTCATTTAGGCATAACTGTTAATTGGCTGGCAAAACCAAATTCGGCACTTTTCATTCTCATGATTGTTGCGATTTGGGAGTTCACAGGAATGAGTTTCATTCTATATTATGCGGCAATGAGCCAAATAGATAAAGAAATGCTTGAGGCGTCGCACCTGGATGGAGCAGGAAACGTTAGAACTTTACTTAGCATTGTATTGCCAAACTGCAAAGGCACGACAGTTTCTCTTGCAATGCTTGGAATCATAGGCGCTTTGAAAACATTTGATATTCCTTATCTGATTACAACCGGTGGGCCAAATCACGCAACAGAATTTTTAGGCACATATATTTATAGACAGGGAATAAGGCAATCTCATCTTGGCTATGCAGCTGCAATATCAGTAGTACTCCTTGTACTTGCAATCTGCGGTGCAATACTTATAAACAGGGTTAATAAAGGAGACGAGAAATAAAATGTTTGAAATTAGAAGTTTAAAAAGTAAAGTCATTTTGCAAGTCGTTCTGCTGATACTAACGATACCTTATGCGATTCCACTTGTTCAAATGTTTCTTGGCTCTCTCGGTGGAACAGGTTTTTTAAATTATAAGGCGGTTTGGGACACAGGTGTAGTTCCAATCTATTTTAGAAATTCATTTATCATATCAGCCGGCGTAATTTTGTTGGTTTATCTATTCAGTATGACAGCAGGCTTTGGGTTTGCAAAATTACATGTATTTGGTAAAGAAGTGTTCTTTTGGTTGATTCTTGTTGCGTTAACTTTACCTGAAGTAATTTTGTTATCTCCATTGTTTGTAACATTCCAAAAGCTGCATATGTTTAACACTTTTTGGGCTGTAATTTTACCTGTCGCAGCATTGCAGCTGCCATTTACAATTCTGCTTGCCAGAAATTTTGACAATGGAATTCCCAGTGAGTTAATGGAGGCAGCAAGAATTGACGGTGCGAGTGTTTTTTCGATGTTTTGGTATGTTATTCTTCCGCTTACAAAGCCAATTGCATCATCAATTATTGTTTTGACACTCATCAACTCATGGAACACATATCTCCTGCCGCTTTTGTTCTTGCAAAGCCCGGATATGCAGACGGTAACGCTGCTTCCACAATATTTCCAGGGTGAGTTTACAAATGACCAGACGAAGATATTAGCGGCAGCTGTGCTCACTGCAATTCCTGAGATTATTGTTTATTTGCTCATGCAGAAGAATTTTGAAAAAGGCATGAGTGCCGGTGCTCTGAAATAATCGAAACAGGAGCAGAATAATAGTGAAAAGAAGGAGATCATTATGCCGCTCATTCAAGTTGACTTAAAAAGGGCAGTGTTTGAGGATAAGGGAAAAGAAATATCAAATGCAATTCATAATTCGCTGGTTACAGGTTTAGGTATGGATACAACCGATCTTTTTCAAGTGTTTAGACCGCATGAGGAAGAGGAGATTATTTTTTCGCCAACTTATGCCAATCGTGATAGACACGATTTGATAATCATTAGAATTACAATGGTTCATATGTTTTCACTCGAGCAAAAGAAAAAAACATATAAAGAACTAACAAAGAGGCTTGTTGATATTGGAATCAGGCGCGATGATATTTTAGTTTGTGTTGTTGAAAACAGTGCTGAAAATTGGTCGCTTGGTTAAAGAGAAGTTTGATTGCAGAAGGGTTTATGTAAAGCTATGGAAAATTTAAAAAAGGAATTTTTGCTGGACAGGTCTTATCCTGTTCAGGTAGATGAAAAAATGCGTGATACGCATAGATGGGGTATCCTTGGTTGTGGCTGGATTGCAAGCTGTTTTGCCACACAGGTGATAAAAGCCGGCGGAAACATCGCTGCTGTTGGTTCCCGTGACTTAAAAAAGGCAGAGGCATTCAGGTGTGAGTTTCCGTCAATAAAAAAAGCGTATGGTTCTTACGAAGAGCTTATGAAAGATCCTGACATTGATGTGATTTATGTTGCAACTCCGCATGCACAGCACCATGAGTGGGCGATGAAGTGCTTGCAGCACAATAAGCCTATTCTGGTTGAGAAGTCATTTACACAAAATTATAAGCAGGCGAAAGAAATTTTAGATTTAGCGAAAGAAAAAAATCTATTTGTTATGGAGGCGTATTGGACGCGATTTCTGCCACATATCATCAAGGTAAAAGAGTTAATTGACAGGGGCGAAATAGGGGACATTGTACAGATCATTGCCGACCACGGGGTGTGTTTTCCTTATGACCCTAAACATCGCTTATATGCACCTGAGCTTGCAGGCGGAGCTCTTTTAGACTTGGGTGTATATCCAATTTCATTCGTGCAGTTTTTGCTTGGGAACCCAACGAGAATAATCGCTGCCGGCTCTGCAGCGCCAACAGGTGTAGACTCAAATGATGCTGCCATTCTTGAATATGAAAATGGTAAAGGCGCACTTGCGATGTTAGCTTTTGGCTCGCTCGCATCATCTCCTGTCACCGCTGCAATCTGCGGAACAAAAGGGAGAATAGAAATACAAAGAGAATTTTACAGGCCGTCAGACTTCACTGTTTTTTATAATGACGGTTCAATATTTAAGTATGTGTCAAAAACACATGAAAATCGTGGAGATGGTCGCAACGGGCTTTTTGGCATTCATTTTGAAGCTGCTGAGGTGCAAAGGTGTCTTTTAGAAGGCAAGGTTGAATCTTCCGTTATGCCTTGGGAAGACACATTATCTGTGATGAAAATTATGGATGAAATCAGACGACAGCTTGATTTTAGATATGAGGGGGAAACATTATGAAAATCATTAATCCGGTTCTTACGGGTTTTCATGGCGACCCGTCAATGATTAGAGTGGACGACACTTATTATATTGCGTCTTCTACGTTTGAGTGGTTTCCCGGCGTCAGGGTTCATGAATCGAAAGACCTTGTGCATTGGAATTTGACCGCATCTATTCTTGACAGCGTGGAGCTGCTTGATATGAAAGGCAACCCTTGCTCCGGTGGTATTTGGGCACCTGATTTGTCCTATGCTGACGGAAAGTTTTGGCTTGTTTATACTGATGTGAAGGTTGTAGAAGGTGTGTTCAAAGATATGTACAACTATCTGACAATTGCAGATGATATAAAAGGTCCCTGGTGCAAACCGATCAAGCTGAATGGCGTTGGTTTTGACCCGTCCCTTTTTCATGATGATGACGGGAAAAAATATCTCATTCAACAAACCTGGGATCACCGTGAGTATAACAACCCATTCAACGGGCTTACTTTAACTGAATACGATGTGGATAATAAGAGACTGAAACCGGAGACCGCAAAAACTGTATACAATGGTACCGATGTGAAGACAGTGGAAGGACCGCACCTATATAAAATGAATGGCTACTATTATATATTTGCGGCACAAGGCGGCACAATTTGGACACACCAGGAAATTGTTGCCCGCTCAAAAAATCTGTGGGGACCTTATGAAACGGAACCGAACGGACCGTTTATAACCAACTTTGACACACCGGACCACTATCTACAAAAACAAGGGCATGGTTCGCTTGTCGAAACCCCTTCCGGCGAGTGGTATTATGCTTCACTTTGCGCCAGGCCTCTTCACCATTCGACCGAGAATATTTATGACCCAAGAGGCTGGTGTACGCTTGGGCGTGAAACAAGTATTCAGAAAGTTTACCTGGATGATGAACTTTGGCCGAGAGTCGTAGGTGGGCATGGCGGTTTGAAAGAGGTTGATGCTCCAAAAGATGCCATATTAACTGTGGCACCTGAAACCAATGCTGTTTTTGATGATTTTTCATCGGATAAGCTTGGTGGTGAGTGGAATACTTTAAGGGTTCCTTTTTCCGGGGAAATGGGAAAGGTTGGAGGCGGAAAACTTGAACTGATAGGGCATGGTTCACTTTCAAATAAGTTCAACCCATCTTTTATTGCCAGAAGATGGAAAGATTTTGAGTTTTCAGCTGTGACAAAGGTGAAATTCAGCCCATATAGCTATCAGGCAATGGCTGGTCTTGTAAATTATTATAACAGCGAGCATTGGTCATGGATTTTTATCACAAAAGACGACGAGCGTAATGATGTTATAGAAGTTGCAGAATGCGACAATCGCAAATACACTTCTGTTTTAAAAGATAACGCCGTGAGGATTCCTGAAGGCACGGAGTGGGTTTGGTTCAAGACAGTTGTTGATCATTTGGACTATTTTTATGAATATTCATTTGACGGGAAAAATTGGAACAGAGTGCCTGTTAAACTTGATGCAATGATTTTGTCTGATGATTATGTGAATTCTCATTATGGCGGCTTTTTCACGGGAGCATTTGTGGGATTGGCTGCAGTTGATTATTCTGGTTACGATTCAAAGGCTACGTTTGAGTTTTTTGAGTATATAGTTTAACCGACAAAGGAATTCCCGCGACTTTAGTCGTGGGTAATGACTTGCTTGTGATGACATGGGTACAAGCCCGTGTCATCACAAGCGTTTGCGAAGCAAACGTCGGTTATGAGCAAGTAGCGTAGCGGATTGCGAATATCCGCTTTGACCGTAATTGGTTTAGCATGGTTAGTTTTATACCATTTTGCGGCGTAGTTAATGAAAGGTTTAGGTGAAATTTTATGAGTAAATTATTGGATAAAGAATTGTGCGTTGTCACGGGTGCGGCGAATGGAATTGGCAGAGCAATCGCAGAACGCTTCATAAGTGAAGGTGCCGATTTGATTGTGGCTGATTTTGATGTTGAAACCGCAAAAAAAGTATATGAAGGAAACAGTCAGGTTGTTGACATTTTAAAAGTGGACGCGACAGATGTAAAAGATTTGGAAAAGATAGCGGAGTCTGTTAAAAGGACAGGACGCAAATTAAAGGCGGTATTACCAATTGTTGGTAACGGACCACAAAACCCGATTCCGGAAATCACACCTGAGGAGTTTCATTTGACGATGAACCTTAATGTTTTTTCAGCTTTTTTCACGGTGCAGAAATTAATTCCTTTTATGTCTGATAAATCTTCAATTGTTCTGATATCATCAATTGCAGGTTTTCAGGGCGGGAAAAATGCCATTGTCTATAATGCGGCGAAAGCAGCGGTCAGGTCTATGGCACGTTCGTTCACAGGAGAGCTTGCGGAAAAGGGCATCAGAGCAAATGCTATAAGCCCTGGTCCAACGGAAACGCAGGCGTTTACAGATTTTGTACACGGCGATGATGAAATACGGAATAATATAGTTTCGCAACTTCCCATAGGACATATCGGAAAGCCTGGCGAGATTGCGGCGGTTGCATTGTTCTTAGCGTCCGACGAATCTTCTTATGTGACAGGGGCTGAAATTATTGCTGACGGCGGGTTCACTAATAGATAAACAAATAGAATTAGTAGATAGGCATTTGCGAAACTCTCTTTTTGCGTCTATTGATGTTTCTGTGTTCTTTGGCTGCCTCTACAATTTGCAGAAATTATTTGACTTACACATACAAAAAATGCATTTGTATGTGACGTTCAAACAATTTCTGCAAACAGTAACGACAGACAAAGAACACATTGGAACAATCATAGACACAATTAAGAGTTTCGCAAATACTAAGATTACTAGAGAATATAAGGGAGAAAAAAATGGCATTATCATCAACGAATATAGTTAAGGTTATTGTCGTAACAGACGACTTAGAAAAAACAGTTTCTGCATATAAAACTTTGTTTGGCACAGGGAAAGAGCCTGCAGAGCAGAATACAGAGCATAAAGAGGTAAGAACACCTTTTATGAAGTATAAAGGTGTAGGCATCACTGATACCCCAATGAAGGTAGAGAGTGTTTTCAGCGATAATTTCTGGTTTGAAATTATCCAGCCTCTGGGAAATAATGACCCATGGGCAGCTTGGTTAAAAGAACATGGCACGTCAATCTGCTCAATTTGTTTGTTGTCGGACGGACCTTTGGAAGATGACGAAGAAACTATGAAAAATACAGGGTTTGATTCAATTTTTAAACACGAAAAGGGCTATGAGGCGTATGAATATTTTGATACATCAAAAGCGCTTGGAGTTTTAGTTGAGGTGAAAGAGCAGTATATACAAATGAAACAATAAATTGTTTCACTTGTTATGAATAATGAAAGAGGTGGCGAATTCGTTCGTCACCTCTTTTGTGCACATAAGCTAAAAATTGCAATTACTAAGAAGAGCAACAAGGACTGGGCTTTCTCATTGCGTCCTTATTTTATAAAATTATATTCAATATTTGTAAAAAATGCCGGAATTAAAAAAAGGTATCGAAAATAAATGACCGTTGTGTTATAATAAATGATAATACTGTGAAAAATACAATTAATACTGTGTCTTTTTTACGGTAACAGGCGGTTTAAGGGCTGCATAACAAAGTATAAATGCAGGTTAAGGAATGGAGATTATTATGTTAAATAACAGA
Source organism: Bacillota bacterium (assembly GCA_023398615.1). Classification (GTDB taxonomy): domain Bacteria; phylum Bacillota; class Clostridia; order Lachnospirales; family Lachnospiraceae; genus Anaerocolumna. The sequence goes on along the minus strand of JAEWSD010000125.1, from coordinate 13,285 downwards.
AAAATCAGAGTCATGACCAAGCTTGCCCTGTATGAGCAGGACAAAGGGAAAGACGACATAAAGATGGGAAAATTTTATAAGACAGACTATGTAAGACTTCAGATGCTGAAAACCATCGTAAGTGTCACACTTGGCTACGCGCTCATTTTACTGATGATAGGTATGTATAAATCGGAATTTCTTATCAATGAGGCTGTTACTTTGAACTTTGTCCGAATAGGCCAGGTTATTCTGGGATTTTATATTATTACCGTTACGGTATATATTATATGTGCAATTATCGGGTATTCACTTAAATATGATAAATCAAGGAAGCATTTATCCAGGTATTATAAATCCCTGAAGAAATTAAGCGGCATATATAATGAAGAAAAGGCAAATGAATAGCCTGATAAATGCAATAGAAGCTGGGAGGCTGAAATAATGATGACTTTATTAGTTTTAAGAGCGAGGTTACGGGGGATCTATCAGAAGTACGAATTATATATAGAGCCGTTTATAAAATTTATCGTAGCATTCATCGTGTTCCAATTAATCAATACATCAATCGGATATGACGGACGTTTGAAGAAGCTGCCTGTTGTTTTGGCGTTATCCTTGCTGAGCACATTTACACCTTCGGCAATTCTGGTACTGCTGGCCGCTCTGATAACCATAGGCCATGTTTATCTGGAATCCAAGGTCTTATCCATCATAATCATTATGATTCTTTTGATTATGTACTGCCTGTTTCTGCGGTTTACTCCGAAACTGGGCTATGTGGTCGTAGCAATACCGATACTTTACCTTCTTAAGCTTCCATACCTGATACCGTTGCTGCTTGGACTTTTTACAACGCCGCTTTCTATTATACCTACAGGATGCGGAGTTATTATTTTTTACTTATTTAAAGTCATTAAGGATGCAACCGCCATGACGGATGGGGTAAGTATAGAAGACACTCTGCTTTTGTATACGCGTGTCATAAACAGTTTATTGAACAATAAGGAGATGTTCCTGTCTATATTGATCTTTTCTTTAATTATTCTGGTGACTTATTTTGTGAAACGTATGAAGTTTGATTACTCACATGAGATCGCTATTGCCGCGGGTGCGCTGACCTGTATCCTCGGATTTCTGATCTGTGATTTGAGACTGGACGTATCCGAGCAGATTGGGGTAATGATTTTAGGAACATTGGCTTCTGCCGTGATAGCGGTAATCGTTCAGTTTTTCCATCTGGCACTGGATTATACAGGGGTGGAGATTGTACAGTTCGAGGATGATGATTACTATTACTATGTAAAGGCGGTACCAAAGATAAACGTATCGGCGCCGCAGATCAATGTTAAGCGGATTAACCCCCAGAAATCAACCGGTGTGCATGGGTTTGGCGGGAGTCCCGGCAATACGGTTTTGCCGGATGATAATGAAGAGTACGAAGAAGATTTCGATGACTACGAGAAGTATAACACAGCTAAAAGGGATGATAAGAAATAATACAGTAAAGTAGGTGCGGTTATATGGAGACTATAATTAGTTTTTTCAAGGATTATGTGGCGTGGCTGTCTCTTCCGGAGATCGGGGTTACGGATATATTGGAAATCCTGATATTAGCTTTTGTAATATACCATGTGATTAATTGGGTGAAACAGACCAGAGCCTGGATGTTAGTGAAGGGTCTTATCGTGTTGCTTATCCTTTGGATCATTGCCTCCATTTTAAATCTGAGTGTTATCCTTTGGATATTCTTTAAAAGCATTAATGTCGGTATTATTGCCCTGATTATTGTTTTCCAGCCCGAATTCAGGAAGGCATTGGAACAACTGGGGCAGAATAATCTGGTTTCCCCGCTGTTTAATCTGAGTGATTCGAAAGATAAGAGCGAAAGGTTTTCCGATTATACCGTGGCTGCAATCGTAAGGGCCACTTTTGAACTTGCGAAAACAAAAACAGGTGCCCTGATTGTAATAGAAAACGATGTGTCCTTAAGTGAATTTGAGAAAACGGGAATTGCTATTGATTCTCTCATCAGCAGCCAGCTGCTGATTAATATATTTGAACATAATACGCCGCTTCATGACGGAGCCGCGATCTTAAGAGGCAATCGGATTGTTGCGGCCACCTGTTATCTGCCGCTGTCCGACAACATGCATTTAAGTAAGGATCTGGGTACCAGGCATCGTGCCGGCATCGGTATCAGTGAGGTGAGTGACAGTCTGACCATTATCGTATCGGAAGAAACAGGCAAGGTTTCCATTGCCACAAGGGGAACTCTGATTCGAAATGTGGACGGAGATTATCTGAAGAATAAAATCGCGGGTACTCAGAACAAATCGGCGGATGTAAAGAAAATCAAGCTATGGAAGGGAAGAGCTAAGAATGAAAGAAAGATTGACTAGGAATATAGGTCTTAAGATTTTATCCTTGCTTTTGGCGGTTCTTCTGTGGGTTATTATATTGAATGTAGACGATCCTGTCAAAACGGAGAGTTTTTCCAATATACCGGTTAATAAAATTAATGAGAATGTATTAAAATCAAAGGATCAGGTCTATGAAGTGGTGTCGGGAGATACCGTTGATGTTAAGGTGAAGGGCAAGCGTTCCATAATTGAAAAATTAAAGAAAGAGGATTTCCAGGCGATTGCCGACCTTTCCCAGCTATCCGTTGTAGATGCGGCGCCGATCAATATCAGCATACCCAGATACGAAGGCATGGTCGAAATTGTGGAACGGGATACCTTTACGATGAAGGTCAGGCTGGAGAAGCTTGATACCCAGCAATTCCGCGTCGACGTAGTCGAGAAGGGGACCGTAAGCGAAGGATATTATATAAAAGAGAAGACCGCAAGGCCTAATATGATACAGGTATCAGGTGCGGCGACCATGATTAACAAGATAGATAAAGTCGTGGTAGAGGTGGATGTCGGAAACGCCGATGAATCGTTCAAGGTCGAAGCCGTACCGAAAGTATATGATAAGAATGGTACTTTAATGGATTCAAGTAAAATGACGTTCAATTATGAGAAGGTTAAAGTTGCCGTTAATCTTCTTAAGACAAAGACGGTCAGCCTGTTTATTGATCTGACGGGGAAACCGTTCTACGGTTATCAGTATGTTAACTTTGAATATGAACCGAAACAGGTAGTGATAGCCGGTGAGCAGGATGAGCTGGATAAGGTTCAATATATTAAAGGAGAATACAATATTAATAATAAAAGTGCGGATTTTGAGACGGAAGTTGACATCAAGGATTTTATTAAGAATGATGTTATTCTCATTGATGAAAACCAGAATGCGGTAATCAATGTAGATATTGAAAAGCTAGATAGTAAGGATGTCAGCTTTAATACAGGTGATATCGATATCCGCAATCTACCGGACGGGATGAATGTGAAATTTAACAGCAAGGACATTATCAAGGTCAGCGTGTATGCTGACCAGGAAACCTTATCCACATTAACAAAATATACCTTACGGCCGTATATCGATATGACAGATGAGACATCCGGGTCAAAATACGTAAACATTCAATTCGATACGTCAGATACTAATATTAATGTATCCAGTCCCAGTATAAACGTTACCTTAAGCAGGGATTAATAAGTAACAGGCCTGACGTGAATTGAATACATATAGAACCAAAGACGGTTGATAGGAGGTAGAACAATGGTAAGCAGAAAGGTTGTGGTAAATAATCCGACAGGGCTGCATTTAAGACCTGCCGGTATTCTGTGTAAAACTGCAATCGATTTTAAATCCAAGGTAACCCTGCGGTTTAATGATACCACCGCAAATGCGAAAAGCGTATTAGGTGTATTGGGCGCATGTATTAAAACGGGTGATGAAATAGAGATCGTCTGTGACGGGGAGGATGAGCAGGATGCTCTTGCTACCGTCGTAAAAGTCATAGAAAATGGTCTTGGTGAAGAATTTGAGTAAATTCTGGTTGTAAAACTTTTGACAGGGTGATATAATGTACAACAAACCATTAAAGACAGTTAAATAACTAGAAAAGGAATGATAAGGATGGGACTAGAGTAGACAATACCAAGTTATTTATCGTAAAAAAATACAGCGTGATATATCGACTCCGTGGCTTACAGTAAAAAACGAAAATTAATGTAAGTCAAATAAAATTAAATATCAGGAGGATATTATCATGTTGAATTATAAAAGATATCAAAGAGTACCGGTTGTGGATTGTCCGGAGAGACAGTGGCCCGATAAGCAGATTGAGAAGGCACCGGTATGGTGCAGCGTAGATTTACGCGATGGCAATCAGGCGCTGATTGAACCGATGGTTGTGGAAGAGAAAATCGAATTCTTTAATACCTTGGTTAAGATGGGATTTAAGGAGATTGAGGTGGGATTTCCTTCTGCTTCCCAGATTGAATATGATTTTTTAAGGCAGTTAGTGGATAGAAAGTTAATTCCGGACGACGTGGTGGTACAGGTTTTGGTACAATGCCGTGAGCACTTGCTGAAAAGGACCTTTGAAGCCCTGGATGGTATCAAAACGGCAATTGTCCATATATATAACTCAACATCAACTCTTCAGCGTGACGTAGTATTTGGAATGGGCAGGGAAGAGATCAAGCAGATAGCGGTAGACGGAGCGAAGCTGGTGAAGGAATATACGAAAGATTTTCCAGGCAGGATCATATTGGAGTATTCGCCGGAAAGCTTCACGGGTACGGAGCTTGATTTTGCTCTGGATATCTGTACGGCAGTTCAGGATGTCTGGGAACCTACTCCGGATAATAAGATGATTATCAATCTTCCGGCAACGGTAGAAATGAACACTCCGAATGTATATGCGGATCAGATTGAATGGATGAATACACACTTTAAGAACAGGGAGAGCATAGTCTTAAGTGTCCATCCGCATAATGACAGAGGTACCGGGGTTGCCGCCAGCGAACTGGCATTACTTGCGGGTGCCGACAGAGTGGAAGGAACCCTGTTTGGCAATGGGGAAAGAACCGGTAATGTGGATATACTGACCATTGCCTATAATATGTTCTCACAGGGGATTGATCCCCATTTGAATATTGAAAATGTCAATGAAATTATAGAGGTGTATGAACGCTGCTGCAAGATACCGGTGCACGTGAGACATCCTTATGCCGGCAAATTAGTGTTTACAGCCTTCTCAGGCTCGCATCAGGATGCGATAAATAAAGGCACCAGGGCTATGAATGAGAGGCAGAGCACAATATGGCAGGTGCCCTATCTTCCGATTGACCCTTCCGATATCGGCCGGAAATACGAACCGATCGTACGTATTAACAGCCAGTCCGGAAAAGGCGGCGTTGCATTTATTATGGAAACCTATTACGGCTTCAAGCTGCCGAAGGGAATGCATAAGGAATTTGCCGATGTGATACAGAAGATTTCCGAGAAACAGGGTGAGGTCGCTCCGGAACAGATTATGGAGGAATTTAAGAAAAGTTATCTGGACAGGAAGGAACCTCTGCATTTCAGAAAGTGCAGATTTGAAGATTTATCCGAAAGCGATACGCCATTTGATACATTAGCCACTGTGGCATATACGAATAACGGCGTGGAGAAGACCTATGAAGCAACCGGAAACGGACCGATCGATGCGGTACAGAGAGGGTTGCAGAAGGAACTGGGTATAAAGATTAAAGTGCTGGATTATACGGAGCACGCAATGGGCGAGGGTGCGAACGCCCAGGCAGCCGCATATATTCATTTGCTGGATGTACAATCAGGCAAAGCGGTATTTGGCGTGGGAGTAAGCTCCAATATTACAAGGGCATCCATCCGGGCGATCTTCAGTGCGTTAAACAGGTTAAGATAATAATTTATCGGTAATATAAAGCGGAGAATACAATGCAGAAAGATTAATTTCACTGCAGTATGTATTCTCCTTTTTACATGTTACTATTCATAGCTCTGCAAAAATCAGCAGATCTGTGAATAGTAACACGCTTCGCGATGCACACAAAACGCAGTCAGCGTTTTGGCACTGCTGTACTCGGGTTTTCTGTGACTTCTTTATATATCTAGATTCCGCCCGGAAACATTGACTTGCCTTGATTATAATGCTATAATTTTGCAGAAAAGGTAAATAATTTAGATAGAAAGCAAAGGAAATTTATTATAAATGATCAGAAAGGCTGGCTAACGTTATGAAAAAAGTTATAACATACGGAACCTATGATTTATTACACGTGGGTCATATCAATTTGTTAAGAAGGGCAAGGGAGCTGGGGGATTACCTGCTGGTGGTTCTTTCCTCGGATGAATTTAATCTGCTTAAGCATAAAACCGCCTATCATTCCTATGAGGACAGAAAAATCATACTTGAGTCAATTAAGTATGTGGATGAAGTAATTCCCGAATTTACCTGGGAGCAGAAGATACAGGATGTTGTCGATAACCATATTGATGTGTTCGTAATGGGTGATGACTGGAAGGGACAGTTCGATTTTCTGAAAGATTACTGTGAGGTTATCTATCTCCCGAGGACCGAAGGGATCTCTACAACCAAGATTAAGTCGGATCTTAACCTGGGTACGAAGAAGTAGTATGGAACGGATGAAGCATTGTTTAAAACAACTGCAAAAAGCGGTCAAGCTTATTGTTATCGGGCTGTACCATATGGAAGCCAGGCTCCTTCCGATTAAAAGGGATATTATCGTATTTGAAAGCAATATGGGCAGAAATTACACCGGCAATCCGAAATGCATTTATGAGGAGATGATACGGCGCGGATTGGACAAAAAATACCGCTGCTACTATCTGCTGGATGACTTATCTGTACCAATACCCGGAAGAGCGGGCAAGATAAAAAGAACCCGCTTTAAATACTTCTTCCTTATGGGCATTGCGGGAATCCTCGTATGTGACGCAAGACAGCCGGATTACATTGTGAAACGCAAGGGTGCCAGATTCATTCAGACATGGCATGGCACTCCTTTAAAAAAGCTGGCTCTGGATATGGAATCAGTCAGCATGGCGGATGCCGACGATATCAACCGGTATAAAAAAGATTTCTATCGGGATACGAGAGCATGGGATTACTTGATTTCCCAGAACCATTTTTCGACGGAGGTATTTCGCAGAGCATTTGCTTTTGACAAAAAAATGCTTGAGATCGGCTACCCTCGGAACGATATCCTGTTCCGGCGCAATAACCCTGCGGATATCCTGAACCTGAAGAGAAAGATGGGACTTCCGACGGACAGGAAGATACTGCTGTATGCGCCTACCTGGCGGGATAATGAATACTATGCAAACGGTTCCTATAAGTTCAACCGGGCTATGGATTTTGATTTACTGCGGGAAAAGCTTGGAGACGAGTATGTCTGTATCGTCAAGTACCATTATTTGGTCCGGGAGAATATCGATTGGTCCGCTTATCGGGGCTTTGTTTACAAGTTTGATATGTGTGAGGATATTGCGGAGCTTTATCTGGTGGCGGATATGCTGATAACGGATTATTCCTCCGTTATGTTTGATTACAGTATTTTAAACAGGCCGATGTTATTCTTTGCCTACGATCTGGAAGAGTATAAGGATAACTTAAGGGGATTTTATTTTGACTTCAAAGCGGAAGCGCCCGGGCCTGTTATACGTACCACACAGGAACTGATCGATTCCATCCGTAATTATCATTTTCCTGAATACGAAGAAAAATATAAAGCTTTTCATAACAAGTATAATAATGCGGATGATGGTAATGCTTCTAAAAAAGTTGTGGATTTAATTGAGAAAATTATCGGAGAAAGTTAAAGCACGTGAAAAGCATTCGGAAAGGTAACGGCGAATATGGTTAATGCATGGAAAAGCAGCCTTAAAATAAAGATGAAGGGGATCTACCATAACCTGCAGGCTCAGGTTGAGAAGCGTCAGGTTAATTACCGTCTGAGTAATTATGATTCCTCTGTAATTCATAACGTGAAACCGGCAAGGATACAAAAGATAACCTTTGTAATCGAGCGTATGGCCAAATACAGCGGCGGTCAGACCTCTATTTTGCGGCTTGGAACGGAACTGGCAAGATTGGGCTACCAGGTGGGCTATGTGGTTTATAAGCCCCAGAACAAGGCCGATATGGAGGAATGTGCAGGCTGCAATCTCAGTAATTATCTCGGAGAGATGTATCCGAACAAATATCTGGACAGGCTTGATTCGGATATCGTTATTGCAAGCTCCTGGGATACGGTTTCCTTTGCCAAGAAGATGAAGGGGTATAAGATGTACTTTGTACAGGATTATGAGCCCTATTTCTATTCCTTCGGCGAACTGTTCCTGATGGCGAAGAAGACATATGAGCAGGGGCTTCATATGGTAAGCCTCGGACCCTGGAACAAGGAAATGATCGAGAAGAACAGCAGTCAGGTTTCTCCCATCGACTATATAGAATTCCCTTATGAAAGCAAGGAGTATCCTTCCTATAACCGTGATTATGCTTCCTATACGAAGAAAAAGGATGTCGTTCTGGCGGTATATTTAAAATACTATGGAAAGCGTCTTCCCTGCATTACCCAGTATCTGCTGAAACAGGTAAAGGAGGAATTTAAAAAGGATGGCATTAACCTGGATATCAAGTATTTCGGCGAGGATAAAAGCTTTCGCTGCGATGCCGGAGAGAATCTGGGTATGCTTACCAAGCAGCAGCTTTTGGCACTCTACCGGCGTGCAGACTTCGGCATGGTAGCCTCCATGAGTAATATCTCCCTGACCCCATATGAGATGTTGGCTACAGGGTTACCTTTGATTGAATTTGAGGACGGTACGTTTCCTTATTTCTTCCCGGAAAACAGCGCGCTGCTTACGTCGCTGTCTCCTGCGGAACTGTATCACAAAATGAAGAAAGCCATTTATGAGCCGCAGCTGCTTCTTAACATGCATAATACGGCAGATGCCTATCTGAAAACCTTAAGCTGGGAGAAGTCCGCGAAACAGTTTGACGGGATATTAAAGGGATTGCTTTAGGCGGGATGGAGTCGAATGAGAAGCTTGATAAAAAATTTTTTACCGAATAATGTGCTTTCCGTGTTAAAGCAGGTCAGATATATCTGGATTGTGACCCTATTTCATGTATTCCGTTTATTCCCGGTTAAGCCGGAAAGGATAGTACTATGCAACGTGTGGGGCTTCGGAGATAATGCAAAATATATCACCGAGGAGCTGGTCAGGCGGCGAATAAGGCTGCGGAAACAGAATAAGCAGCACTCCGGCTTTGAGATCATATTTGTCACAAATCAGCCGGAAACTGCCGATGCTCCCAAGGGAGTACGGGTCTTAAAGTCGAATTCCCTCACCGCTGTTATGGCACAGGCAACTGCCAGGGTATGGGTTGACAACAACCGCAAGGAGAACTATATCAGAAAAAGAAAGGGGCAGTATTACATCCAGACCTGGCACGGCGGGATTGCCCTTAAGAAGATAGAAAAGGACTATGAAAAATTAAGTCCGGAATATGTGGCTAATGCGAAACGGGATTCCGCAATGACGGACCTCTATATCTCGAACAGCAGTTTCTGCACGAATATGTACCGGAACAGCTTTTGGTATAGCGGTGAGATACTTGAATGCGGCAGCCCGAGAAACGATATTCTGTTAAAAGCGGATCAGGTCCGGCTGGCCGCAATAAGAGAAAGGCTGGGTGTAGAGCCCGAGGTTAAGATAGCCGTGTATGCGCCTACCTATCGGGAAGGGGATAACACGAAGCCTTATCGCATGGATTACGGCAAGCTTCTTAGCGTTCTGAAGCATAAATTCGGCGGTGAGTGGGTAATTGAGGTAAGACTGCATCCATTGGTTTCGGAGCAGAGCAATTTCATGCATTACGATGAGCATATCCGGAATGCCTCGCATTACCGCGATCTCTATGAATTGATGGCGGCGGGGGACATATTGATAACCGATTATTCGAATATCATGTTCGAATTTTCCTTCATGAAAAGACCGGTATTCCTCTATGCCGCCGATGAGGCGGAGTATACAAAGGACAGAGGCTTTTACTTTGATTATCCTTCTCTTCCGTATGACAGGGCAAATTCGGAGAAAGAGCTGTTTGAAAATATTGAACAGTTCAGTCAGACTAAGTATCAGGAAAAAATGGATGCTTTCTTTCATACACTGGAAATCTTTGAATACGGTTATGCTTCGCAAAAGGTTGCGGACAGGATATTAAAGGTAATCGGGTTGTATTAATGATCAATTATATTGGAAAGGGTGTCCCCAAAGTGGAATGGCTTTTGGGGGCACCCTTTTTGCAAATTAATCCGTTATCGCTTTTATTTCATTACTGTATTCCTTAACTTTGCTTGAAGGTACATATGCCTCATCACCGAATAAAAACTTATGAAGCTTGGTTACGTTAGCTTCCAGATCGATCGGAAATACATAGGAAACCTTCTTATAGTAATCTGCTGTCTTATCGAACGGAAAGCCCGTCTGATCCACAATATGGTAGGAAAGGATATCCTTTGCCAGGCCCAGCATATCCAGGGAATCCAGGTTCGTATAAACTTGCGGGAAAATTTCATTAAAAATCGAATTCAGGGTTATGAGGTCGGTTGATTTTGCTTTTTCGAATATCTTCTCGATAACAATACGCTGGCGTTCCGTACGTTTAAAATCCCCGCCGGACGTGTAGCGGATTCTTGCATATGCGGTAGCGTGAGTACCGTTTACCAGCTGGGTTCCTGCAGATTGCAGGTTGCCGACATTGGTGCCGTTAATTTTATTGAGCTCCTTTGTATAGCCGTTAACATATTTTAATTCCTCATTTGTTATATCCAGCGTAATTCCGCCGAGCAGATCAATCACTTTACACACGGCATCAAAATTCACGGTAACATATTCTTTTATATTAAGGTCAAAATTTGTATTTATCGTATTCAAGGCAAGTGCATAACCGCCATCGAAATATGCTGCGTTGATCTTATCATAACCGTGATCCGGGACATTGACATAGGTATCACGATATATCGAAGCAAGTTTTATATCCTTGGTCTTCCTGTTAATACTTGCGATTATAATGGTGTCGCTGTGAGTGCTCTTTTCAAGCTTATTCTCTCTTGAATCTACGCCGAATATGGCTATATTCCGGTAACCCCCGATTTCCTCGCTGTCTATGTCATTTGAAATAATGGTATCATCCTTTGAATTGTCAAGCTGTGTTTTTCCGGTGAGGAAGAAGAAATATACCAGACCGGCTATAATGATGAGAAACAGTATATCAATAAAAATAAGTACTCTTAAGCGCCTTTTCTTTTTTCTATTGTTCTTCATATAAATTTTAACCTCTTTTAATTAATATGCGTTCCTGTTTATAAATCCTTTAAATACGGTCAGGAACAGGATCTTTAAATCAAACCCCAATGTCCAGTTTTCTATATAATATAAATCGTAATCTATCCTCTTTCGAATAGAGGTGTCTCCGCGGAATCCGTTTACCTGAGCCCAGCCGGTCAGTCCGGGCTGAACCTGATGTTTGATCATATACCTTGGAATTTCTTCCTTGAATTTCTCAACAAAAAACGGTCTTTCCGGGCGAGGACCGACTAAACTCATTTCGCCTTTCAGAACATTGAATAATTGCGGTAATTCATCAATACTTGTCCTGCGTATTATTTTCCCGATTCTGGTAACACGCGGGTCATGTATGGTTGTCCAGGCACGTTTCTCCTTTGATTCAGATTGTACCTCCATAGAGCGGAATTTATACATCTTAAATTCCTTATTGTGGCTGCCGATACGGATTTGCGAAAATATTACCGGACCGGGCGACGTTGCCTTTATTATGATTGCCACTATTGTCATAGGAATGGAGAAAACAATCAGGGCGCAAAGGGCTCCCACAAAATCAACCAGCCGCTTAAGAACCCGGTTGAATGTGTTGCTGAGCGGCACATTCCTTATATTGATTACCGGTAAACCGTTTAAATCTTCCGTATAAGGCTTTGTTGGGAAAAAATTCTGATAATCGGGTATAAACTTGGTATGGACACCGGATTTCTCACACAGTCCTACAATTCTTTCCAGTTTCTCATATTCTTTTATATTTAATGTGATTGCAATCTCATCCAGGCGGTTCTGAGGCAGTATTTCAAACAGGTTGTCGATGGAACCCAGTACCTTTATATTCCTGTATGCAGTCCCGCGTTCCATATTGTCATCCAGAATTCCGTGAATATAATAGCCCCATTGCGGATTTGCCATTATTCTGTCGATATAGGCTTCCGCAGCCTGGCTGTAGCCGACCAGAACGACATGCTTGAGGTTAAAGCCTCTTCTACGTGCTGTCCTTAAGGTATATGCCAGCACCGAGCGGAAGGCGGTATCCAGTAATATATTAGACAGGAAGAAGAAGATAATAAGTCCACGGGAGACGTTCTTTATCCCTACCAGATACATTACCAGGGTTAGATATGCAATACCGAATATATTGGCTTTGATAACATTCCAGATTTCAAAAAGCTTGCTCCTGATGCGTTTAGGGTCATACATATTGCAATAGTTATAAATGACCAGATATCCCGGAATCAAAAAATACAACACCATTGTATATTTTGCAAACGAGTAGGAGCCTCCCGCATTGGCAAACAGTTCTCTTAAAGGGCTTTTAAAACGCAAATAGTATGAAAAGAGATAGGAAAGAGCCAGCAGGCACCCATCAATTATAACATGCAGTCTGTTAAACGATTTTTGATTGTCTTTTATCATAAAGATCACCGTCGTATGAAGCTGTTTTTTCTGACAATTTTCAGTAACACTATAATAATACATGAAAGGGTGTTAATCTACAATATAAAAATTCTTAATATTTTCCTTGTAATCTTAAGAATTTTTTGCATAAAACGACATTATTTTTTTCTTCTATTTCACATTATATACACAAAGTATTGTTACAATATTAATCGAAAGAATTCACTTATACTTCCCGTTAAGCCGCTGATAAGCGGTGCAGAATAATAGGGTGTTAAGATGAAAGGAGAACCATATTATGTCAGATGAGCTCTTTAATGACGACAATCATGAGTATAACGAAGTACAGATAAACAATACCTCCGGAGAATCTGAAGAAGTCCGGGGAAGCAGTACGGATAAGGAATACGTCAATGCTTCTTCCAATCAATACAGGTATACCAATCAGGATATCATTCAGGACAGTAATCCGGCAAATAATGAAAATCATACCTATAATAATATAACCGAGTACAGTTTTTGGGCGGAAAAGATGGCATCCGCATCTTTGGAACAGGAGTCGGGCACATCCAGTAATATATTTGATATGTCATCGGAGCTTGGAAAAAGCAAA
>JAEWSD010000067.1 GCA_023398615.1 Bacillota bacterium | reverse complement strand
TCCAAAGTAGCTTCAAGCCTGTGTATCGTCAGCTTTATTCTGTGATCCGTAACACGTCCCTGCGGGAAATTATAGGTTCTTATCTTCTCGGAACGGTCCCCTGTTCCCACCTGACTCTTTCTTGCTTCCGCTTCCGCGTTATGAGCCTTTTCAAGCTCTAACTCATACAGCTTGGAACGCAGGATTTTTAATGCCTTATCCCTGTTCTTTAACTGTGATTTCTCATCCTGGCAGGAGATAACAATTCCGGTAGGATAATGGGTAAGGCGTACCGCGGAGTCCGTCGTATTGACACACTGCCCGCCATTTCCGGAGGACCGGAATACGTCAAAACGGCAATCATTCATATCGATATAAACGTCAACCTCTTCCGCTTCCGGCATAATCGCAACGGTTGCGGTGGAGGTATGGATACGGCCTCCGGATTCTGTTACAGGAATTCGCTGTACACGGTGGACGCCGCTTTCATACTTCATCTTAGAATAAACACCCTTGCCTTCTATCATGAATACGGCTTCCTTAAAACCGCCAAGCCCGTTTTCGTTAAGATTCATGAGATCGATCTTCCAGCGCCGTCTCTCGGCATATTTAGAGTACATCCGATACAGCTCTGCCGCAAATAATGCCGCTTCGTCGCCTCCGGCTCCGCCTCTGATTTCAACGATAACATTCTTTTCATCGTTCGGATCCTTGGGCAGAAGAAGTATTTTTAACTGACCCTCTATCACTTCAAGCTTTTGCCTGCATTCACTCAATTCCTCTTTCGCCAGCTCCCGCATTTCTTCATCGGTTTCTTCTTCAAGCATCGCCAGGCTTTCTTCGATTCCGGCCTTTGTAGCCTTATACTCTTTATATTTTTCGACGATATCATTTAAATCGTTTTGTTCCTTCATAAGCTTACGAAACCGCTCCTGATCATTGACAACGCCCGGATCATTCAATTCATCTATTATCTCCTGGAACCTGATTAACAGGTCCTCTAATTTATCAAACATTTATCTGTTCCTCCATTCATTTCAATAAAACATATCTTCCGCATACCACACGATCCAGGCCTGCCAGATCCTTTATGATCCTGATGTCCGTAATTCCTTTTCCCTCCAATAATACGCTTACCGCTCTGCCTTGATTATATCCTATTTCAAAGAAGACATAGCCTCCCTGTTTTAAGTAATGACTTAGGCCGTTAATAATTATCTGATAAAAATATAATCCGTCCGATCTGCCGTCCAGAGCAATGACCGGCTCATGTTCCCGTACTTCGTCCATTAATGCCGCTATATCACACGTAGGAATATAAGGCGGGTTAGAAACAATAATGTCAAACTGTCCTGTTACTCGTGAATACATATCGCTTTGTATAAATTCAACATTGGCATTTAATGACTTCGCATTCTGTTCCGCAACAACCAGCGCTTCCTTTGAAATGTCCGTTCCGACCGTTCTTCGCGTACCGCCTAGTACGGCCAGGCTGATAGCGATACAGCCTGAGCCGGTGCATAGGTCCAATATATCTTTCCCTTTTGCCCTCTTTAATACCTGCTCAACAAGAATCTCCGTATCCTGACGCGGAATTAGAACATCCTCCGTAACATGGAAATTAAGCCCCATAAACTCCTGTTCACCGGTAATGTACTGAAGCGGGATATGCTCTTCCCGCTTATGAATAAGCCGGAGATATCCCTCATATTGTTCCGGAGTTATAACCATTGCAGGGTCTCTATAGTAGCCCGGCCGATCAATTTTAAAATAATAGGACAGCAGATACCAGGCATCCAGATCACCTTCCGTGATATTCCTCTCACGAAGCCGGGTCCTTCCTGCCTTCAAAGCCTCCTCCAGTGTTCTCATGGCATATTATTCCTCGTCTCTGCCGTCCTCTTTATCATTCAGGTAACGATCCAGGGCTCTTAATATTTCATCGTCTTCTTCCTCATCAAAGATGTTTCTCGGCTTAGCCTCCGGAATATTTTCCACCGCAGCTGCGATCTCTTCGGAAGCTTTCTGGTAAGAATTATCCGCAGATTTCTTTCCTGACCCTTTCCGCTGACTCTTTCCTGATTTGACTTTATCTTCAGATGCTGCCTGTATTTCGGGAGCAACCGTTTGATTCCTTTTCTGTTCTTTACTTTCTGATGCTGACTGTCTGCTGCTTTCGGTATCGGTATTTGAACTGTTTTTACCGGCCCTGCTTTTAGACGCGTTTCCGTTAGTCACCTTTTCACCGCCGACAGTACTGTTTTTGTTCGAGCTTTTTTTACCTGTGTTTTTCCTGTTTGAACTGTTCCTGCTCTTTGTCGCTTTTCCCGTATTCTTATCAAGCTCCAGGAACCCTCTCCAGTCAAAAACCGCTTCAACCGACTGTATGGCAACCTCAATCATATCATCATCCGGCTCCCTCGTTGTGAGGCCCTGCATCCACAACCCCGGCTTACTTAAGATATTGGCCAGAACGGAATTACTCCTGCCTGCATAACGGATAAACTCATAGGAAACACCGGCAATCAAAGGAATCAGTAATACTCTGATGGCATAGCGAAGCCATTCCTGGTCGACACGTATAAATATAAAAAATACAATACTTACAAACATGACAATAAAGAGAAAGCTCGTACCGCATCTTTTATGCTGCTTTGACTGCTTCCTTACATTGTCTACCGTTAATTCAAAACCATTTTCAATACAATTAATCGTCTTATGCTCCGCACCATGATACATGAACATGCGTTTTATATCTTTTACCTGTGAGATTGCAAGAACATAAGTAATAAAAATCAGGATGCGGATAAAGCCTTCTATAATAGCCAGAATAACTTCGGAATCTAGCCGTTTTTCCAGTAAATTCGCTATAAAACGCGGCAGGATAATAAAGATCCCGACCGCAAGCAGTATGGAGATAAAAAATGTTATTCCGGTAGCAACCGCTTCCGCTTTCCCTTTAAAGATTTTATTAAATGCAGATTCGGACTTATTCTCTCTTGTTGCTTCCTCTTCCTCGTAGAAGCTGGAGGAAAAGGTTAAGGTCTTGGTTCCTATTATCATGGATTCCGCAAATGACAGCATTCCCCTGAATATTGGGAACTTAAACAGCTTGATTTTCTCCGCAACACTTACATACGTTCCTTTTTCAATCACTATTTCCTTATCCGGTTTCCTCACGGCAGTTGCATAAACATCTTTATTCTTCATCATAACGCCTTCAATAACTGCCTGTCCGCCAACTCCAGATGGTTTCATATTACCGCACATCCTCTCTCTGATACCGTACATTATTACGCATCCGATAAATTTAAAAATAGGCTGAGATCCTAAAACCTCAACCTGATTTTTAAACATGATATGTTACTGCCGCTCTATTGTTCCTGATTAAGACCATATCTACGATTGAACTTATCAATAGCTCCACGTGCTGCAATAGCCTTCTGCTGTCCGGTGTAAAATGAATGACACTTGGAACAGATTTCTACATGGAGATCTTTCTTTGTTGAACCTGTAACAAACTCATTGCCACAGTTGCAAACTACCTTTGCTTGAAAATAATTAGGATGGATTCCCTCTTTCATGTTTTTCACCTCTTTGCAGACTAACTAATTTTATAAAGTTGACCAAGTCAAACCTATTATTATTCATAAAACAGCTTTTTAATTATAACATAGGTATATATTGAATGCAATACCTAAAATACAATTTTCGTTTTTTTGATGGTTTCGATAAAATCGCTGTTTTTCTTCGTTTTCAAAAACATTTCAATAATTCTCTCTACAGCTTCCTCGGACTTCATTCCGTTTAACGCCTTACGCATCAGATAAGTAGCTTCCAATTCAGGCTGGCTAAGGAGAAGATCGTCTCTTCTCGTACTGGATTTCGGAAGGTCAATTGCCGGAAAGATTCTCTTCTCCGACAGGTTACGATCCAGCACAAGTTCCATATTGCCTGTTCCCTTAAATTCTTCAAATACAACATCATCCATCCTGCTGCCCGTATCAACCAAAGCAGTAGCCAGGATAGTCAGACTGCCGCCTTCACGCATATTTCTGGCCGCACCGAAGAAGCGCTTCGGCATATGAAGAGCCGCGGGATCTAAGCCCCCGGACAATGTCCTTCCGCTTGCCTGCACCGTTAAATTGTAGGCCCTTGAAAGCCTTGTAATACTATCCAGTAAGATAACGACATCCTTTTTATGTTCAACAAGCCTCTTTGCACGTTCGATTACCATCTCGGAAACACGTTTATGATTCTCCGGCAGTTCATCGAAGGTAGAATAAATTACCTCAACATTTTTTCCTTCTATGGATTCTTTAATATCCGTTACTTCTTCAGGACGTTCGTCAATCAACAGAATAATCAGGTTCATATCCGGATGGTTATACGTAATTGCTTTTGCAATCTGCTTAAGAAGGGTCGTCTTACCGGTCTTGGGCTGGGAAACTATCATACCCCTCTGGCCTTTTCCGATCGGAGAAATCAAATCTACCATACGCATTGCTACATTTGCTCCCGGTGTTTCCAGATGAATCCTCTCATTGGGGAAAATCGGAGTCAAATCTTCGAATTTTTTACGCTTCAATGCCTCGGACGGATGAAAGCCGTTTACGCTTTTTACATACAGCAGTGCACTGAATTTCTCGCTTTGTGTCCGGATCCTTGTATTACCCTCTACGATATCTCCGGTTTTTAAAGCAAACCTCCTGATCTGTGCCGGTGATACATATACGTCATTCTCACCCGGTAGGTAATTATCGCATCGGATAAACCCGTATCCATCCTGCATGACTTCTAATATTCCAACCTTGGTTTCACCGCTGTCCAGTTGTTCCCCCTCTGTTTTTGCCGAACCGTTCCGTCCCTGTTCACTGTCTTGCTGGTTGTTTCTTCTGACGGATGAATCCGGATTTAAAGTATGAGGTCTTGCCTTCTGTAATGATTCCTCCGGTTTGTCGTCAGAATAATTTCTTGATTTCACTTTGGCATTATTCATGCCCTTATTACTCTCGCTGCTCTCCGAATCAGTCGCTTCTTTGCCGGCAGTCCGGCCCGCATTCTCATCAGACGGTTCAATCAATAGTAAAGCATCAATCAGTTCCTGTTTTCTTAATGCGGTAATGCCCTTAACCCCCTTACTCTTAGCCAGCGCCCTGAGTTCTGTTAAAGACATATCATTATATTGTACTTCCATACACACCTACTCCTTTACCCGTATAAAGTTATTTATAGTTTCAATGGGATTTATTCTCGACATAATACCAGACAATTATTGGGGATAAATAATCAAAACATATTAGCATATTTATTATACACTAAGTATTTCCTAAAAAAAAGCTTTTTTTTAAAGATTGGCTATATTTACTACTAATTTACTAAAAAAGCTCTAAATACCCAAATAGCTTGTACTTGATTTACAATATGCTAAGTGTTATGATAGCTTTAGTTTTTAATAAAGGTGGTATAAACAATGACAAATGATGAGAAAGCTTTGATCCTGCATGAGGAATGGAAAGGCAAAATTGAAACAACGGCAAAATGTACCGTTAAATCACGCGAAGATTTAGCACTTGCCTACACCCCGGGAGTTGCGGAGCCATGTAAAGTGATTGCCGGGAATGCCAAGGCAGCTTACAAATATACAATCAAGTCCAACACCGTTGCCGTCATATCCGACGGAAGCGCAGTCCTTGGCCTGGGTAATATAGGACCTTACGCGGCAATGCCTGTTATGGAAGGCAAAGCTGTCCTGTTTAAAGAGTTCGGCGGGGTAAATGCATTCCCGATCTGTCTTGATACGCAGGATACGGAAGAGATTATCCGGACGATCATTCATATTGCACCCGGATTCGGCGGCATTAACCTCGAAGATATCTCCGCGCCGCGTTGTTTCGAGATAGAAGAACGTTTAAAAAACCTGCTGGATATCCCCGTTTTCCATGATGATCAGCATGGAACCGCAATCGTCGTATTAGCCGGTGTCATTAATGCCTTAAAGGTGACCGGTAAATCAAAGGATACCTGTAAGGTTGTCGTTAATGGCGCCGGTTCAGCCGGAATTGCAATTGCAAAGCTTCTCTTAAACTACGGATTTCCTCATATTACACTTTGCGATAAAGCGGGAATCCTATCTAAAACCTCTTCAAACCTTAACTGGATACAGCAGCAGATGGTGGAGGTTACCAACATGTCCGGAAAAACCGGTTCCCTGGCTGATGCTTTAAAGGGCGCCGATCTGTTTATCGGAGTTTCCGCTCCCAATATTGTTTCGCAGGAAATGGTAGCTTCCATGAATAAAGATTCCATCCTATTTGCGATGGCAAATCCTGTACCGGAGATTATGCCTGACCTTGCAAAAGCCGCAGGTGCTAAGGTTGTCGGAACAGGACGTTCCGATTTCCCGAACCAGGTAAATAATGTGGTGGCTTTCCCCGGTATCTTTCGAGGAGCCCTGGAAGGACGTGCCAAACAAATTACAGAGGATATGAAGCTGGCGGCAGCTCTCGCAATTGCGGGCCTGGTCGATGATGCGGAGCTGAATGAAAATAACATCATGCCGCAGCCTTTTGACCCCCGTGTATGTGAAGCGGTCAGCAATGCTGTAAAAGCCCATATCAAGGAAGGCAACAATTAAAAGGGATTAGCTGTTGTATTTGTCAATAAGAGATGTAACGGAGTAAAATGTGAATAATAAGAAGCTGTGGGGAGATAAGCGTTTCTACTCCCTGGATTACTATCTGAAGGAACAGTTTGGCAGAAAGATATACAAACTGTCATTAAACGGCGGGATGACCTGTCCGAACCGGGACGGCACCCTGGGAACCCAAGGCTGTATTTTCTGCAGCTCGGGAGGCTCCGGTGATTTTACACCTTCCGCACGCTTAACCATAACGGAACAGATTGAGGAAGCAAAACAGCGGGTAGGCTATAAAATGCCGGCCAATTCTGATACCCCCATAACAACCGGTCAATATATCGCCTACTTCCAGGCATATACCAACACCTACGGTGATGCGGCATATCTTCGGGGAATTTTTACCGAAGCTGTTTCCAATCCGGATGTAGTGGCTTTATCCATAGCTACCAGACCGGATTGTCTCGGAATAGATATTTTAGATTTATTGCAGGAGTTAAATAATAAGAAACCGGTATGGATTGAGCTGGGACTTCAGACCATCCACGAAACTACCGCCGCCTTTATAAGAAGAGGATATTCATTTTCCTGTTTTGATGATGCTGTAGCGGAATTAAACCGGCGGAAGCTGGCTGTTATTGTGCATGTAATCATCGGTTTGCCCGGAGAAAATGTATCCGATATCTTTAAAACCGTTTCCTGTGTTTCTTCCATGTCCATCCAGGGTATTAAGCTGCAGTTGCTGCATATATTAAGAGATACCGACCTGGCATCATATCCGTTCCATGTGCTGACACTGGAGGAATATACGGATATTCTTATATCCTGCCTTGAGATCATCCCGCAGAATATCGTGATTCACAGAATTACCGGTGACGGTCCCAGAAAGCTGCTGATTGCCCCTTTATGGAGCACCGATAAGAAGAACGTATTAAACCGGATCAACCGGGAGTTAAAGAGCCGGGATACCTGGCAGGGAAAATATGCAACTTAAAAGGAGATGTCCTATGGAATCAGATGCTTTAACCTTATACAAACTAATCATCCTCTTCATTCTGGACAAGGTGGATTTCCCGTTAACGAATGCCCAGATATCTAACTTTATCCTGGAGAAGGATTATACGAATTATTTCAATGTCCAGCAATCCATATCGGAACTTATCGAAGCGGAATTGATAGGCATGGAAACCGTTGGTCACAGTTCGCTTTATCAGATTACAAGATCCGGCGGAGAAACGCTGTCTTTTTTTGATAACATGATTTCACCCGCCATCCGGGAAGATATCCTGGAATATCTTAAGAAGAACGAATATTCACTTCGTGATGAAGTTTCTACACTCTCCGAATATTACGAAGCAAAGAGAGGGGAATATATGGCCCATCTTAGAGTACTTGAACGGGGTGAACCAATTATTGACCTGAATATCGCCGTTCCGGCCGAAGAGGATGCCGAAAAAATTTGTAACAACTGGCGTTCCCAAAGTCAGAAAATATATGCATATATACTGAACAATCTGCTGAATGGTGAATAAGAAAGAGTTGCAAGAGGCTGTTGCAAGACTCATAAATTATTATGAGCTTTTGCAGCAGCCTCTAAAATTTTCTCCATTATTTCTCCGGCAGTTGAAGATTCTCCTCTTCATTATCCGTTTTCTCACAGCAGCCGGATTTTTTCCCGGAAAACATCATAAAAAACATGAGCCCCATCATAACCGGACATATAAACGGTGCGATAACCCCCAGCAGGGCAGCAATTGCAGGGCTGAAACCTGCTATGAACGGCAGAAGCATAATGATAACAACAGGCAGCCCGCAGCATATCACCATATGAAGTATATGATGCATCGGACTATGTCCGCCCGAATCATTTTTTCTATCGTTTCTGTTTGACCTCAAATGAAAACTCATTGTACTATCAGACCTTCCTTCTTATATTCTTCCGGCTTTTATTATTAATAGTTAATACTCTGCAACCTATAAACCTTGCTTTGTACTAGTCCTTATGATAAAGCATCTTTATGGAGAATATATGAAGATTTATTGTGTTTTGCAGCCAGGTCAGACTTACTCCGTATCATCCGGCACCAGATACTCCTCTATGCACTCCCATATCTCATCTCTTCCCTGCTTACTGACCGAAGAAAACGGGATGATTCTGGTTTCGGGTTTTGCCTTGAGGCCGTCGCGGATAAGCTTTATCTGTTTGTCCTTCTGACTACGGTTGATTTTGTCTAATTTTGTCGCTATAATAACCGGTTCAAATCCGTTATATGTGACCCACTCATACATGTTCCGGTCATTGGCGGAAGGATCGTGGCGGATATCAATCAATAGAAAGACAAGCTTCAGCTGTTTTGAATTTTTCAGATACCTTTCTATCAATTTACCCCACTTTTCCTTGACTGCTTCCGAAACCTTAGCATAACCGTAACCGGGAAGATCGACAAAGTACAAAGCCTCATTGATATTATAAAAGTTAATCGTCTGCGTTTTGCCGGGCTGAGAAGAGGTTCTGGCATAAGCTTTGCGGTTTATAAGCGCATTAATCAGGCTGGATTTCCCCACGTTGGATTTGCCTGCAAAGGCAATTTCTATCCTGTCGTTCTTTGGCAAAACACTGGTCACGCCGCAGACCGTTTCCAAATTAACGCTCTTAATAATCATAACCGTCTCCCATCCGCGTGCCCCGCACGCCGGTGTTGCTATTGAACCAAGGCATCGGCTATTACCTCTTCCATTGATTCAACATATTGTATCCTGATTCCCTCTAATATTTCATCGGATATTTCATCGATATCATTTTTATTTTGTTTCGGAACTAGTACCGTTTTGATTTTGGCTGTCTTTGCCGCAAGGATCTTTTCCTTTAACCCGCCGATCGGCAATACCCTGCCTCTTAAGGTAATTTCTCCGGTCATGGCAATATCCGCACGGACCTCTTTTCCGATGATTGCGGAAAGAATGGCGGTAGCCATAGTGATACCGGCCGAAGGGCCGTCCTTGGGCACTGCGCCTTCCGGAATATGGATATGGATATCATGCTTTTCGAAGTAATTCTCCTCGATCCGGTATTGATTGCTGACCGACCTGATATAGCTGATACCTGCTTTCGCCGATTCCTTCATTACATCGCCAAGCTGCCCTGTCAATTCAAAGATGCCTTTCCCTGGCATAACATTCACCTCGATCTGCAGGGTATCCCCTCCTACACTGGTCCAGGCCAGACCTCTTACGATACCGATCTCATTCTTTTCATTAGCCTTCTGATAAGTATATTTCTCTTTTCCTAAATATTTCTCAAGATTTTTGTCATTTATCCTGACTTGTTCCTTTCCCTCACTGATAAGTTCTTTCGCGGCCCTTCTGCAGATACCTCCGATCTTTCTCTCAAGGTTACGGACTCCGGCTTCCTTCGTATATCCTAATATCATCCGTTTCAGGGCTTTATCCGAAATAGTCAGCTGTCTGCTCCTTAAACCGTTTTTTTTCATCTGCTTTGCTATGAGATGCTCCTTTGCAATATGCATCTTTTCATTTTCCGTATAACTGGAAACCTCTATGAGCTCCATACGGTCAAGCAGCGGCCTGGGAATATTCTGAACGGAGTTTGCAGTCGCGATAAACAGTACTTCGGACAGATCGATGGGAATCTCGATATAGTGGTCAATGAACCGGCTATTCTGTTCGGAGTCCAATACCTCCAGTAAAGCGGAAGCGGTATCCCCTTTATAGTCACTGCTGACCTTATCAATCTCATCCAACAGCATTAAGGGGTTCTTCACACCTGCGTTCCTAAGCCCGGACGCTATTCTTCCAGGAAGGGCTCCGACATAGGTACGTCTGTGCCCCCGAATCTCCGCTTCATCCCTCACGCCGCCCAAGCTGATTCTGATGTACTCCTTGTTCAAGGCTCTTGCAACGGAACGTGCTACTGAGGTTTTGCCGGTCCCGGGTGGTCCGACCAGACATAAAATCGGACTGTCTCCCTTGTTCGTCAGTGTGCGGACTGCCAGGAATTCAAGAATTCTTTCCTTAACCTTCTCAAGACCGTAATGGTCCTCGTTTAATATTTTCTCCGCATTTTTAATATCCTTTTTATCCTCACCGGCCTTATCCCAGGGCAGTGCAAGCAAGGTTTCGATATAGCCTCTGGCCACCGCACTCTCGGAAGAACTTCCTGCAATATTCTTAAAGCGTTCGATTTCTTTAAGAATCTTTTCTTTTACTTCATTGCCGGCAATCAGGCTGTCAACCGCAGCGGTAAAATTTTCCGCATCCGTTACCGTGTTGGTTTCCCCAAGCTCCTCACGGATAACCTTAAGCTGTTCCCTTAACAGGTAATCCCTTTGGTTCTTATCCACTTTTTCCTTAACTTTATTCTGTAAGTCCTTCTTAATCCGCAGAATTTCGATCTCTTCGGAAAGAATGACTGCTATTTTCTGATATCGTGTCGTCATATCAACTGCTTCGATTATGCTTTGCTTTTCCTCAACGGTAAGCGGGATATTCACAGCTATCTGGTCGATCAGCTGATGCAGGTCTTCCAGTTTAAGCAGCTGCTTTATAACTTCTTTTCCAATTTTAGAATTCTCAATGGAGTACACCTCCAGGATATCTCTTAAGCCTCTGAGCATGGCTACCTTTTCAATTACAGTCAGCTCATCCTCACTTTGATCCTTTAAAACGTCGATTTCACCCACCAGGAACGGTTCCTCTTCCACTATCGTATCCAACTTGGCACGTTCCGTTCCCTCTACCAGGACCCTTAATACATTGCCGGGCAGTTTAATCAACTGCTTTATCTGCGCTATAATTCCTATTTTATACAGATCATTTTGACCGGGGTTTTCAACCTCGGAATCCCGTTGCGTCATTAAAAGAACTAGCTGATCATTTTCCATGGCACTTTCGATTGCTTCTATAGATATCGTTCGGTTCACATCAAAATGAATTAACATGCCCGGGAGAACTGCCATCCCTCTTAATGCTACGACCGGGACTCTCCTATTATTTTCACTCATCTTTCTCCTTTCCTGCATGGCATAAGCAAGCTTATGATACAGCATCGAACAGTAGTCAGGCGTACTGAACAGGGACTGCCAAAATACCTTTTCATTTACCTCCTATCAACTTCACGGTGAGCAATATTGAAGTCATAATGGAACAATAAAGGAATTTTATGACAGCCCCTTGTCTATAAAATACTTAAGCAATTTCGTTACTATTTTTTTTCGATGTACGTTTCGTTATCGACTTTCTTGGTTCATTATTATCCGAACTGATTAACGTAGGCTGGGTATTGCCTTCTGCCGCCTCTTTCGTAATAATACATTTAAGGATCTTCGTATCGGAAGGGACTTTATACATGGAATCCATCATAACAGATTCCATAATTGCTCTTAGACCTCTTGCCCCGGTCTTTCTTTCCAGGGAACGTTTTGCTATGGCCCTGATCGCTTCCTCCTCAAAGTCCAGTTCTACTCCGTCCAATTCAAACAATTTCTTGTACTGTTTGACAATCGCATTCTTCGGCTCGGTAAGTATACGTACTAAGGCTTCCTCATCCAGCAGATCCAAAGCAACACATACAGGAACGCGTCCGACAAACTCCGGTATTAAGCCAAATTTCACAAAATCCTGCGGCATCGCCTGCCTTAATAATTCTCCTATGTTTTCCTTATTACGGCCGGCAATTTCAGCATTAAAGCCTATGGACTTCTGACCGGTCCGCGACTCGATAATCTTTTCCAAACCGTCAAATGCTCCTCCGCATATGAACAGTATATTCGTAGTATCAATCTGAATAAACTCCTGATGCGGGTGTTTCCTGCCTCCCTGAGGCGGAACAGATGCGGTGGTGCCTTCGAGTATCTTTAATAATGCCTGCTGTACCCCTTCACCGGATACATCTCTGGTTATTGAGGTATTCTCCGACTTTCTGGTAATTTTATCTATCTCATCAATATAGATAATTCCATATTCCGCTCTTTCTATATCAAAATCCGCCGCCTGGATCAATTTGAGTAAAATGTTCTCAACATCTTCTCCGACATATCCGGCTTCGGTCAATGCCGTAGCGTCCGCTATTGCAAACGGCACGTTTAAAAGTTTGGCTAACGTCTGGGCAAGGAATGTCTTACCGGAACCGGTAGGGCCAACCATCAATATGTTGCTCTTTTGTAATTCAACATCCAGATCCCTTTCCGCAAGCACTCTTTTATAATGGTTGTAAACGGATACCGATAAAACCTTTTTAGCCTCTTCCTGCCCAATGACATATTGATCCAAAAAGCTCTTTATCTCGGCAGGCTTTAATAAATTAATATCTGTGTCCGGTATCGACGTATCAAATTCTTCCTCAACAATCTCCGAACATATCGCTATACATTCGTCACATATATAAACATTGCCGGGTCCTGCTATCAGTTTTCTTACCTGATCCTGGTTTTTGTTACAAAAGGAACATCTTAACTGTTTTCTCTC
The DNA here is from genome assembly GCA_023398615.1 of Bacillota bacterium. Lineage (GTDB taxonomy): Bacteria > Bacillota > Clostridia > Lachnospirales > Lachnospiraceae > Anaerocolumna. The sequence goes on along the minus strand of JAEWSD010000067.1, from coordinate 6,402 downwards.
ATCTGTCCTGTTTGCCACTACTTTATCACCTCGTTTCTTTGTTTGAGAATTCTATAATCGGTATGCTTATGGCAGCCGGCTCTTTTTTTCATCAACACTTTAATCCTATCTGCCCGCGATTACGCTGTCAATGATACCGTATTCCTTTGCCTCTTCCGCCGACATGTAGTAATCTCTCTCCGTATCGATCTCAATAATATCCAGAGGTTTTCCGGTATTTTTGGCAAGGATTTCGTTCAACTTCTTCCTTGTCTTCAATATATTATCCGCCACGATTTTAATATCGGTAGCCTGGCCTTTCGCACCGCCGGACGGCTGATGAATCATTACTTCGGCATTCGGAAGGGCGAATCTTTTGCCCTTGGTTCCGCCTGACAGAAGGAAAGCACCCATGCTGGCAGCCATACCGATACAAATAGTGGATACATCACATTTAATATAATTCATGGTATCATAAATAGCCATGCCTGCCGTAACAGAGCCACCGGGACTGTTAACGTATAAATGAATATCTTTATCCGGATCTTCTGATTCCAGGAATAATAATTGTGCCACAATGACACTTGCAGATACATCACTTACTTCTTCGCCTAAGAATATAATTCTTTCCTTTAACAATCTTGAATATATATCATAGGATCTTTCGCCCCTGCTCGTTTGTTCAATGACATAAGGTACTAAACTCATAATGATTCCTCCTCTTTCACTTATCGTTTCTAACAATTTTATTTTGCTTCTACGTCTGCCGCCAAATCAACCACGAAATCCACAGCCTTTTGAACAGCCATGTCCATTACTATCATTTCTTTCTCTTTTTCACCGATTAATTCTTTGATTTTGTCCACTTCCATCTTATAGTTTGCAGCCATCTCTTCAAATTCTTTTTCGACATCCTCATCCGCTACCTTTATATCTTCCGCTTTAACGATCGCTTCAAGTACGAGCCTGCTCTGGATGCGTTTTATAGCCTGCGGCTTCATCTGTTCCGATAGCTTCTTGCCGTCAAGTCCGGTAAATTGGAAGTATTGCTCTAAAGATAACCCCTGGGACTGCATTCTCTGTGCAAACTCATCCGTCATCTGTCTTTCCTGGGTCTCAATCATTGCTTCCGGAATCTCCATCGTGGCATTTTCTATAATTTTTTCTACCACTGCGTCTTCCTTCGCTCTCTTAGCTTCCTTCTCTTTTCTTTCTAAAATTGTTGACTTGATATCCTCCTTATATTCATCCAGGGTATCGAATTCCGAAACATCCTGTGCAAAGTCGTCATCAAGCTCCGGCAGTTCCTTCACCTTAATCTCTTTTACCGTTACCTTGAACATGGCAGGCTTTCCCGCAAGTTCTTTTGCATGGTATTCTTCCGGGAAGGTTACATTAATCTCCGCTTCTTCCCCGATATTTTTGCCGATTAACTGTTCTTCAAAGGTGTCGATAAAGGAATGGGAACCGATTGTCAGGGAATAGTCTTCTGCTTTCCCGCCTTCAAACGGAACACCGTCAACAAATCCCTCAAAATTTATGACCGTCATATCACCGTCCGCAACAGGTCTGTCGTCCACCGTTATCGTTCTTGAATTCTGTTCTCTGACCTTATCCAGCTCGCCAGCAATTTCTTCCTCCGTAACTTCTATAGCCTGTTTCTCAACTTCAATCCCCTTATATTGTCCTAATGCAATCTCCGGCTTTACCGCTACTTCAGCGGTAAAAATAAAGGGCTTGCCTTTTTCAATCTGAACCACATCAATCTCCGGTCTGGAAACGATATCCAATCCGCTCTCCTCCGCAGCCTTCTCATAAGCATCCGGTATCATAATATTGGCAGCATCCTCATAAAAAATACCCGCTCCATACATTTTTTCAATGATGGCACGAGGTGCTTTCCCTTTACGAAAACCCTGTACATTGATCTTTGCTTTATTTTTTGTATAAGCTTTCTGTAATGCTGACTCAAATTCCTCCGCCGTTGATTCTATGGTGATTTTCACCATATTCTTCTCTAACTTTTCTACTTGTAAGCTCATTTAAAATTTTCCTCCTTAATATAGTGAAACGTATTCCTTGATACGGCCCAATTTATACATTTATTATCATCACATTCAAACAAGTCTTTTTTACGTAAAGATTACCGTTCTGACGTCGTGACATTAGTATATTATATCATAGCGGTTCTGTAAATACCATATTTTTTTTAACTTCCAGGTATAAAACATCAGAAATCAGTACCGTTCAGCCCGCATCCTTCACATGACCCTGCCGGTAAAGTACCTCTATTACCCTGTCCGCATATTTATTACAAAGTTCATTGCTTTTTGCTTCAACCATGACCCGTATAACCGGCTCCGTACCGCTTTCCCTCACCAGAACACGGCCTTCCCTGCCCAGTTCCTTTGATACGCTTTCGACTGCTTCCGCTACCTTTAAGTCTTCTCCGGCTGCCTTCTTGTTATAAACCTTTATATTTTTAAGAAGCTGCGGAAATATGTTTACTTCCTTAACCAGCTCCGACAGCTTTGCCTTTTTCTCCAGCATGACCTCCATAATTTTAAGAGAAGTCAGTATGCCGTCGCCGGTTGTCGCATGCTTGCTGAAAATTATATGCCCGGAAGTCTCTCCTCCGATCGAGTGGCCGTTTGCCACCATATTCTCGTACACATATTTGTCCCCTACCGCTGTCTTCTCGTAAGCAATCCCTTTTTCGTCCAAAGCAAGATACAGGCCAATGTTTGACATAACAGTCGTAACGATTGTATTATTATTCAGTTCACCGCGTTCTTTCATATATAAACCGCATATATAAAGAATCAGATCTCCGTCAATAATATTGCCTTTATCGTCTACCGCCAGGCAGCGATCCGCATCACCGTCATAGGCGAATCCGACGTCCAAACCGTTCTCAACCACATATTTCTGCAGAGCTTCCATGTGGGTGGAACCGCATCCGTTATTAATATTGGTGCCGTTGGGTTCATTATGGATAGCAAAGGTTTTTGCACCCAGGGTATCAAACACCCCTTTTGCTATCGTGGAAGCAGAACCGTTTGCACAGTCCAGTCCGACTTTTATATCCTTAAAGGAACGGGTAGCCAATGAAATAAGGTACCCGATATACCGGTTCCTTCCAATCGCATAGTCTGTCGTTTTCCCGATGTTTTCCCTTGTTGCTAAAGGAATACTTTCCTCCTTACCGTCTATGTATTTCTCTATTAAGTCTTCTACCTCTTTCTCCAATTTATACCCGTTTCCGTTAATGATCTTTATACCGTTGTCATAATAGGGATTGTGGCTGGCAGATATCATAATCCCGCAGTCAAAATGCTCACTTCTTACAACATAGGATACGCTTGGAGTACTGGTAACATGAAGGAGGAACACATCCGCTCCGCTTGCCGTCAGGCCCGCAACCAATGCATATTCGAACATGTAGCTTGATCTTCGGGTATCCTTTCCAATTACCACATTGGCTTTATGGTCCTTTCCGTAATAATGCCCCAGGAATCTTCCAACCTTAAAAGCATGTTCTACCGTCAGGTCAATATTAGCTTCCCCCCGGAATCCGTCCGTACCGAAATATTTACCCATATACTAACTCCTTTTCTATTTAATCAGAATCTGTTCCCTGTGAACTGCAATTTTTTTCATTATCGATTGTATCATAATAAAATAGTATCTGCAATCCTATTCTATATCATATGTTATGCATAGATTCTTTGGCCCTGTACTTTAGAAAACATTTCATAGTGTGATTACCTGATATTTGACCTCAAATCATATATAATCACAGAAAAACATCATCTCATATGTACGATTCCAGACAACAGATGTTACCATTTGCTATACCTGATCATATATACCAGATGATGTTCCTATTGCCGGTTTACTGTTGCACTATACAGCATTTGTCGTATAGTTAAAACCGGGTGTTATTAAATCTTACTTTAAGCTCTTTGTTAGAATTGACCTGAACCAGACATGGATTCTTCCTGTTTCCTGATCATCTGTTTTACCATTTCTCCACCGACAGAACCATTCTGAGCACTAGTTAAATCTCCGTTGTAACCTTGCTTTAACGGCACTCCGAGTTCATTAGCAACTTCCATTTTGAATTTATCCAGTGCACCTCTAGCCTGTGGAACTTCTGTTCTGTTAGAACCACTGTTGTTATTAGCCATTTCATATACCTCCGTCAAAAAATTGTTAGTAACTATTATTGTTCCTGCAATATACAGGTTCAATAACCTTTTGGATAAGGATTTCTTGAGAAATCATTTATCCTAGTAATATTGTTAGCAGGAGAGGTAAAATTTATGATGGTAAGTTGTGGAATCGTCTTAATTTTTTATATTGTTTCATATATTATATAAATTACTTTGGACGGGATATGTTATTCAATGGGCATAAATATGAATAGTCTGCTTTCTTTCCTTAAATACATTAACGGTTTTTTATGGAGCGGTCCCATGCTGCTCCTGCTGCTTGGCACACATCTATTCTTCACCCTGCGGCTGAATTTTATACAGAAAAAGATCAGGCAGGCAATCCGGTTATCCATACGGCCTTCCTCGGGTTCCGACGGAGATACCAGCAGCTTTGCATCGCTTACAACAACACTTGCGGCAACACTTGGCATAGGCAATATCGTCGGTGTATCTACTGCCGTCGCTCTCGGCGGACCCGGTGCCATTCTTTGGTGCTGGATAACCGGCTTCCTGGGAATGGCAACTACCTATGCCGAATGCTATCTGGGAGTATTATTCCGAAAAAAAACAAAAGACGGCACCTATCTGGGAGGCCCGATGTATACTCTGGAAAACGGTCTGCATTCCAAACCGCTCGCCATACTGTACTGCTTTATGACACTTCTTGCCGCATATTGTGTCGGATGTTCCACTCAGGCTAATGCAGTAACAGAAACAGCTTCCGGATTGTGGGGAGTATCTCCGTATCTGACCGGCTTCCTCACCGCGTTCATTACCGGTCTGGTAATCGTAGGCGGCATTCGTTCCATCGGCCGTATCTGTACCAAATTAGTACCTGCTATGGGAGCTTTCTATATTTTTGCCTGCTTCATACTGTTGATTATGAATTACCGCTTCCTGCTGCCGGCAATCGGCCTGATTATACGTTCCGCCTTTCTGCCCAATGCAATAGCAGGCGGATTTATCGGCAGTACCATAAAGTCCGCCGCAAGATACGGAATTGCACGCGGCCTGTTTACCAACGAAGCCGGACTTGGTACGGCGGCCATAGCCGCTGCCAGCGCCAAAACCAAAAGCCCGCAGGAACAGGCCTTGGTTTCCATGAGTGCGACCTTTTGGGATACCGTCGTTATGTGCGCAATTACAGGACTGGTAATCGTAACAAATATATTAAAGAACCCGGCCTCGGTAGAAGGCGTGTCTTCCGGTGATTTAACGACTGCCGCATTCTCGCAGATTCCATACATCGGAAGTAATATGCTGGGTTTGTCTGTCATAGCATTTGCAGTTGCAACACTGATAGGCTGGTCCTATTTCGGAGAAAAAGCGGTAGATTACCTATTCGGAAAAGAGGGAGTAGGAATCTACCGCATATGTTACATCGTAATGATATTTATCGGTTCCACATTAGCGCTGGAATTCGTATGGGAACTGTCGGATCTGATCAATGCTTTCATGATACTGCCGAATATCCTCTCACTGATCCTTTTGTACAAAAAAATTACCTATACTGAATAGCTTCCGCTATTCTGTCGGCCGTACTCCTGTCCTTCAGCTCCTCGACAATACTCAGTGCAAATTCTATGGATACTCCCATTCCCTTTGCGGTTATTATATTGGCATCCTTTTCAACCCTGCCGCCGGTTGATGAGGTACCCAGGAGCTTATCTTCATATCCCGGATAGCAGGTAACCCGCCTGCCCTTCAGGATACCGTTCATTCCAAGCACACTGGGAGCCGCGCAGATTGCCGCAAGATTCCTGCCGTCACGGTTAAACTCTTCCAAAAGCTTCACCAATCCCTTATGGGCGGCAAGATGATTCGTACCCGGTACGCCTCCGGGTAATATCAGCATATCCGCTTTGCCAAAATCGATATCCTCAAACAAAGCCTCTGCTTCCAGCTTAATCTGATGGGCGCCGGTTATCTTCTTAGTACCCATAACGGATACCATGGTAATATCGATTCCGGCTCTTCTTAGAATATCTACAACGGTCAGTCCCTCAATCTCTTCAAAACCATCCGCTAAAAATATATACGCTTTTACCATATGATCACTCCTCCTATAAAAATTTGCTTATTACTATTATATCATGAACATAAAACTTGTTCATGATCTTGTTGCTCCAATCGGAATTCACAAGCAAGCTTGTAATTCCTCATTCCGTTTCATTATATCATATTTTATCCCATCGGCAAGGGCATG
>JAEWSD010000041.1 GCA_023398615.1 Bacillota bacterium | reverse complement strand
CAGTTTTATACAGGAAAAAATGAGTGTCCCAATATTCATGATGTCCTAAAATCATTATATTATCTATGTAACAAATATATCAAGAATTCATTATAATTACTGATTACCGCATAAATTTCTTTCATATCCTTAAAATATTCCTGTTCACCTTTCGAAGCAACTGCAATGATTTTCCCGATACCTGCTGCGTTAGCCGCCCTTATTCCCGAAATTGCGTCTTCAAAAACGATGCAGTCCCGAGGAGCTGCATTAATAGCTTGGGCTGCCTTGATATAAATATCCGGTGCCGGTTTTCCGGGAACAGAACCGTCATTGTAGATAATTGTGTCATAACTAAACCATCTCTCCAGCTCAAGACGATGGATATAAAAGTCTACATTTGTCTTACCGGATGCGGTAGCGATCGCTCGCGGAATATTTCCCGCTTTTAAATAATCCAATAATTCCGTTGCCCCGGGAGCCAATTGAAATGATAATTGATCAACACACAGCTGCCGATAAAGTTCTTCCTTTTTTTCTGCTAATTTAAACAATTCCTCTTGCGGCAAAGGCTTTCCGAATAAATATTCAAAAATAGAAGCATTACTTCGGCCATGTATATATTCCTGAAACTCCATATCGGATATTTCTCTGTGAATCATCTCTTTCGCAAAGCTTCTCCATGCGAGTTCCTGCTGCTCCGAATCCCAGAACAACGTGCCGTTAAAATCAAAAATAATCCCCTTAATACATGATTCAATAACCTTATCCGATTTTACTCCCATACGTCCAACTCCCTGTTCTTAAAAAAGTATTTTTTGTCTTGTTCCCCAATTTCCCGAATCACCCGACATGGTATGCCTAACGCAATTACATTGGAAGGAATGTCATCCGTTACCACACTTCCCGCACCGATAACTGAATTATCACCTATTGTTGTTCCCGGAAGTATTTGAACACCCGAGCCAATCCAAACATTTTTTCCTATGTGAACAGGAAGATTATACACATAATTGTGTTCCCTCAGTACGGGCAGTATAGGATGGCCCGATGTGGCAATCACAACATTGGGCGCAATCATACAATCATCTCCAACGTAAATATCCGCATCATCTACAAGGGTTAAATTAAAGTTACAGTAGATACCGCTTCCAAAATGTACATGATGCCCTCCCCAGTTTGCATGTAATGGAGTCTCTATATGGCAGCCTTCGCCGATTTCTGCAAACATTTCCTTCAAGAGCTTTTGCCGCTTGTTCTGTTCCAGGGGTCTGGTGGCATTGTAATCATACAGTTTTTCCATATAGTTAAGCTGTTCTCCCATTATATCGGGATCATCATAACGGTATACTAACCCGTTCTCTTTTCTCTCTTTATTGGTCATAGTAAATCTCCTCCTGTTAATTCTAATAACAAAATTGTATTTTATTACACTTGAAATATCCATTAAAATCGGTTACATTGTTATCAAAATCGTATTTATCTATGAGAGGATGAGACTATGCCGTCATTGCTGGAGATATTTTCCGATCTGTCGGAGCAGTTACATTATAATCTGTCAGATTTTCCGCTGTATGTTCATAAAGACCAGCTGCTTCGATATGGCTATGCCGCCGCATGTCACTGGCATCCGGATTTGGAGTTTATCCTCGTGCTTGACGGAGAAATGGACTTTTTTGTAAACGGAAAAACGGTGCATTTGGATGCAGCTAATAGTATTTTTGTTAACAGTAAACGCCTGCACTACGGCTTTTCCACAGATAAAGTCAATTGTTCCTTTATTGCTGTCGTGATTCATCCCAGTTTGCTTTATGAAAATTCGCCGGCAGTCAAGTCATATCTTGAAACAAAATTCGGATCAGATACCGATGATTTTATTTTACTGAGTCCGCTAATTGACTGGCAGCAGGAAGCTTTGCTTTTACTCAGCCAGATATATGATGAGATGCACAGTGATACATTTAATCCGTTACGCTTGCTGTCGGAAGCCGTGTTTCTTTGCGCCAGTGTGGGGGATCATGTTCAACAGGCCGTAGGGTATCGTAAGGATAATCAGTTATGGACGACCGTTTGGAAAATGACCGGATTCATTCACTGGCATTATAACAGGAAGATAACACTTGACGATATTGCAGCTTCCGGTGCCGTATGCAGAAGCAAATGCTGTGAATTGTTCAATGAGTACGTGGGGCAGACACCTAATACTTATCTGACGAAGTACCGTATCTCAAAAAGTTGTGAGATGTTACGCGAAACCAACAGAACAATTTATGAAATAGCTGTTACATGCGGTTTTCAAAGCTCGAGCTATTTTTCATATGTCTTTCGTAAGGAAACGGGATTGATACCCCAGGAATACCGTGTAAAAAAGTAAGCCGCTTTTGCCATTCAATAATTTATGTCCTCGATTGAAGCAAATATTTCGCAATCCCGATCTAAAATAAAATGAGGATTAAAACAAGTTTCCTTGCTTTAATCCTCATTTTATCAAAGCGGCAAAAAATTACTCTTTCTCCAAAGAACCATCTATTTCAACCAGCACTTTTAACGTCTTTTTATTTCTCACCATATCTGCAATTTCATCAATTTTATCCATAGGCATAATATCTGAATAGTAATCAGAAGTTTTAATTCTTCCTGTACGTATTAATTCGACATTTTCATCTATGATATCGTACTCTCCGTATGGGAAATTCAGCATCTGTATCATGGTGTTGTTCTGCAGCTTTCTCATGTCAAACTCACAGTCATACTTCTTCAAAACTCCCAGTGCTCCCACCCTTCCATACGGCTTTAAAAACGATGATGCCTGCAAAATAACGCTCGTAAGCCCCACTGCATCAATTGCCACATCAAACCTGCGTTCTCCGATCACTTCTGACACTTCATTCCGGTTAAAATTAATCGTTTCATTTACCTGGGCTATTTTTTTCGCATTAACCAGCCTCTCTTCTATCCCGTCAACCATAACAATAGTTTTCGCACCGGCTAACCTGCTGTAAGCCGCCAAAGCGGTCCCCATAGGCCCTGCCCCAAAGATTAAAACTTCCGTTCCCTTTTGAATGCCGAAATTTCTTACGGCACTCATGCACTCGCACATAGTCAAAAGCATTGCCCCATCCCGGAAACTAATATCCTTCGGAAATTTAGCCTGCTTTTTATAAAACGGAAGTTCCGATACGGAATAGCCATCCTCAAGCATAGCCTGATGATCCACCACGATTCCATACTGGGCCATTCCTCCATGTGCTTTTCCGTAGCCGTTTCCCGCATCCGGATAGAGGTTATTATGGATGAACCGGTCGCCTATCCGGATGTTTCTCACCTTACTGCCAAGCTTAACAACCTCTCCGGCTCCCTCATGCCCTAAAATCAGGGGATAGTTTTCAAACTGCATGGTACCGTTAATAATCTGCATATCCGTTCCATTGCAAAAACCGCAGTACGCAACCTTCACCAGAGCTTCATAGTCTTTTATTTCCGGAACCGGCACATCCTCCACGACCTTTACTTCATTTGGTTTCATAACCGCGACAGCCTTCATATATTCCATAATTCCTTTTCTCCTTCCTTTATTTTAGAAAAATAGTTTTCTACCATCCTCACAAGCCCCGGCTCGGATTCCATCCACGGGTTCACCGCCCGCAAAAGAGCTATGACATTTCCGTATGTTGTCCCGCCATATTCCAGACTCTCTTCTTTTTCCATATAATACAGAGCCGCTGCAATCACCCGGCACAGGGAATCCGTATCTATACGGTAACGGAGGAACAATTTCACCGGTCCTATCAGCCTTTCATCCGGGCCTATTTTCCTTGTTACCACCCGACCATTTTTTTCAATTGTATCCGCAATTACCAGGCTGGTAAACTTTTTAATGGCTTTCTCCGAAAATTCCTCCTGTTCCTTTTTAGACACACCTGTTAATTTGCAGACTGCCTCGTCCAGAGAGCCCCTGAGCCTGCCGCAGAAATTATAAATATCCGGGTCCCGTGCCGCCGCGCCATAGTCCGTATAATTTTTCAAATATCCCAGATAGGCAATACATGCACTCAGGCAATTGTAGGTGTACAGTTTCCTCTCCATAAGCAAATCAAACTGTTTGATAAACTGGAAATGCGTAGAACCCCACCGAAACAACTCTTCATCATAATCTATGGGCAATTCATCATATTCCTCCGATATGATATCCAGTTCACCTTTCCTTTTGGGAATGGACGTGCAGAATATGACACCCTGGGTAATCAACATTCCCTCTGCCTTCGTCCCCTTGACGGCATTTCGCAGAATCTCTTTCGGCGAAATGCCATTTTCACACACTATAACCTTACACTGGTCCGCAGGCTTGCGTTCACTTAAGCGTTCAAAAAAGGGGGCTAATTCCGTGAGGTTCTGATTGCCTACACATACAATGATATAGTCTGCCCCCTCTGCCGCATCCAGTCCTTCATCACTGTCAGCCGCATAAGCCTGATATCCATCGATGACATATTCCGTCTGTTTTTCCCCTGCAAATACAGAAAAACACTTTTCTTTTGCCAGCTTTTTAACCAAGTCCCGGTCTTTATCCAAGAAGCATATCTCTGCCCCGTCCGCTTTGAATAGACGGGCGATAAACCCTCTTCCACTATTTCCTGCACCGATGATCACTATTTTTTTATTCATGGAGCCACCCTCTTCTCCTTAAATTGTCCGCCTGTTCCAATACTGCCTGCGCCAAAGGCTCATCCGCCCTGATCTTGCAGATTTGCTCCAATACGCCTTTGATTCCCTGATGCTGCCGCAGGTCCGCAAGCTCCTTTGCCGATTCATCCTTCTCGTTGGGGGATTGGTAATAAAGCGCTGCCGCCAAAGTAAGGGCAAGATATCTTACCTTCCCGCCTTCCCGCTCAATCATCCTGGCCGTACCCACGATCCGGTCCTCCGGTCCCAGCTTTCTGAGCGGATCCCGGCAATGACGCTCCAGAAAATCAATTACACTGCGGTCCTTATATTTCTTCTGGGCTTTTTGGGCAAACTCCTGCTGCTCCTGCAGTGTAACTCCCAGAGCCTCCGCTATGGGCCGGTTCATTTCCTCCTGTACCGCATCCACGATTTCACATATTTCGGCATCATTGGCCGCATCCATAAGATGTACATACCCCTTCAACATTCCTATGTAAGCAATCGTTGCATTTGTTGTGTTAAACGTATAAATTTTACGCTGCAGAAAGCTCTCAAAATTATCCGTATAACGTATCCCCCTGAGCGCTACCGGGGTTCCTCTCATACGCATTTTATCCACCGGCAGTTCCCAGTAATCCGTAACAGATACCGTATAAGGATCCACCTCCAGCATCTCTTTTGTGGGTTCTATGCCGGACCTTAATATGGCAGCCTCTGAAACCCCTATATGACTGCGCAGTTCTGCTTTAAGCTCCGGGGTCTTAAGCCTTTCAAGGATATATGTTTCTAATTGCCGTGCAGGATTTTTCCAGTTCTCGCAGGTAATCAGCGTGATCTCCTTATCACCCCACCGGTGTTCTGTCAAGGCAAAGGCCCGGGCTATCGTTTCAGCCAGACTCTCCAGATTTTTACCGCCTACCGAAGAAAATGCCACCTCCGCATCCAGCAGCTCAGCGGCAATGCTTTCAATGTCACAGCTGTTCAAACACCGGAATCCGGTAATCCACTGGGATTCTTTTTCATTTCCCATCACATTGACATAATATCTTCCTCTTTCATTCAGCGCCTCCATCAAGGTCCGGTTTATATCTACAAACGTGATCTCATAGCCGCTCCGCTTAAGGAGCTGCGCGATAAACCCCCTTGCAATTTTTCCTCCGCCAAATATCAATGCTTTCACCTTTGATCATCTCCTTATTAAAAATATTCTTTTAATGCATGATATAACTCCAAAAAGCGATTGTATTTTTCCTCATAATAATGATGCAATTCCGGATTCGGTAAAAATACAGCCTTCTTTTGAGGAAGGAAGCGGTTCAGTTTCTCCCAGCTCCACGTCGGATGCAGGGCACGCATTGCAAGAACCGCCGCACCAATACACCCCGCCTCCCTTTGTTCCGGACATTCAAAAGGGCTTCCCAAAACATCCGCCTTCATCTGGGTCCACACATCGCTGTTACTTGCTCCGCCGGAAATGATGAATTTCTCGGGCATGACCGGAAACCTATCATACATTGCTTTTAAAGCAAAACACACTCCTTCCAGCACTCCCCAGGCCATGTGCTTTTGCTTGTGCATCCTTTCCAGACCGATCCATGCACCGCGAATTCGTGTATCATTCCACGGATTTCTTTCCCCCTCGATATATGGAATGAAAATCAAATTTTTTACTTCCTGTAACGGGAACTGTTCATAGGGATTTAATTGCGCAAAGCATTCCGAAGCGGAAGAATAATGTAAGATTTCTCTGGAAAACCATTCGGCCACCTGTCCTCCGGAGGATGTGACCCCATAATATACGATTCTTTGATTTAAAAAAGGCACCTTATTTAACCCTTCATATCGATCCGGCTCTGCTTTTCCGACAGAAATCACGCCGAAATGTTCTGACGTACCCGTCATGTCCAGACCCAGGGATTGTTCGGGTACTCCCGCCATGCCCAAGAACGCCGCATTCATATCATTCCATCCCACTACCACCGGAATCCCCGGCGGCAGTCCGTATAGCTGCGCCACATCCAGGCGGAGCCTGCCTGCCACATCATATGGCTCCTTCACCGCAGGAATTATTTCTTCCGACACTCCGATAAAATCCATGATTTCCGGTATGGGCCTGCCTGATTTCTGGCTTACAATCCCCTTCAGACTGGTTGCATCCGAAACCCATTCTCCTGTCAGTGCATGTATTATGATTTCTTTAATCTGCACAAAAAATTTAGCGCGCACTACTAGTTCAGGAGCATTCGATTTCAGCCACCGGAGCTTTGCGATGCCGTAAGCCGGTGTTACAACCATATCCATTCCTGTCAGATCAATGACTTCCTGCCTGGAAAAGCTGCGGCCGAACGCTTCAACCTCCTTCACCGCCCTCTTATCCATCCAGGAAAGTATATTCGTCAGCGGCTTGTCATCCTGCCCCACAAGGCATTGCGCCGACATCTGCGAGCTAAAGCTGACGGCCTGTACCCCCTCTAAGGATACGTCCTTTTTCAGTTTTTCCAATGATTCCCAAAATCCCTTCAAAATTTCTTCCGGTATTTGCTCTACCCGCCCGCCATCCAGAGTATGGATAGGGTAGCTGCCTCTTCCCTCCGCTAATTTTTCCATTCTTTCATTAAACAATACTGCCTTGCACGATGATGTGCCTATATCAAATGTTAAAATACATGGTTCCATTTTGTACCAAATCACCTTCATCCGTAACGGTTAACCGCATCAAACTCAATTTCAGACACCGGGAAATTTAACTTTTTAACATACTCAAAAGCCTCTTTTACCCCAATGTCACGGCACATTCCATTGTCTTCCCACTCAATAGTCAGAGCCCCCTTATAGCCATTCTGGTTTAATTCCCTGATTATTTCTTCAAATGGGACATCCCCGTGCCCGGGCGTCCTGAAGTTCCATCCGCGCCTTCCATCGCCAAACGGAAGGTGGGAGCATAAGACGCTGCTTCTTCCATCTAACTGCATCTTTACGTCCTTTATGTGGACATTGATAATTCTTTCCGCAAAATCTTTCAGAAACATAACCGGATCCATTCCCTGCCATATGAAATGGCTCGGATCATAATTAAGACGGAACATAGAGTGGTATTTAAGCACCTTCAGCAGCTTCTGCAATGTATAATAATCGTAGGCTATCTCCGTCGGATGAACCTCAAACGCCAGGTAAACACCCTGTCTCTCAAATTCATCCAGGATGGGAAGCCACCGCTGCGCGATCTGCTCAAACCCCTCTTCCACTAATTCTTCCGGACGTTTTGGATATGCATAAAACATATTCCAGACCGGTGAGCCCAAAAAAGAATGAACGATATGGCACCCCAGCTTTTTTGCCACTTCCGGAGCCTTTAACATTTCTTCCGCCGCCCATTTGCGAATTTCTTCCGGCTTGTTCTGATACCGATTCGGTACCAGTGCGTTATGGCGGATGTCATAAATATCCCCCACACACTTTCCTATGTAGGCTGCCGAAACAGAGTTCAATGTTAAATTATGTTTTTGTAAAAGTAACTTTTTTTCTTCGCAATAATATTCATCTGAAAGCAACCGATCCAAATCAAGCATATTCGGACGGAAAACCAGATCCACTCCGTCAAAGCCTATGCTTTCCGATATGTGCAGAAAATCCTCCAGCTTCAGATCAATCCATTGTCCTGCAAATAATGTAATCTTCCTCATAAATACCTCACCTGTTTAAGACCGCTCCCGACTCCAGGAAATCCTTTATCACAATCGATGCACAGCCCACATAATCTAAGTCCATATTCCGGGCGCTGTTACAGATAACAGTAGAACTTATATCCGATGCTTTTTCCTTGATTTTTCCGATGAGCTCATCCGTAAATGCTCCGCTCTCAAAAGGGCGCCCGTAAAAAACAATCTTCTGCGGATTGATGATACTGATCAGATTCGCAATGGTCACTGCCAGGTATTCCATTGCGCGGTTTACAATCCGCACCACATTTCCCTCGCCCATATCATAACTCTGCAAAATTGACTCCATATCGATCCGTGTCTTATCTCCATTTGTCAAACGGTATAGTATAGGTAAAATTGTGGGGGAGTACTGCAGCTCCAGCAGTTTTGCCATCATATCAAAGCCCACGATGGTCTCCAAACAGCCCCGCTGACCACATCTGCAGATATCCCCATTGATCTCAACGATCATATGCCCGAGATTCATGGCCTGGTAATCATATCCGTCATATATCTCCGACGATGAGACGAAAGCTCCTCCGATCAAAGGGCCATATTTAATAAATATCATATTATTGTTGTCATTGCCCCCTGCTAAAAGATGCTCCGCATAGGCGATGCACTTCACATTATTGTTGATGATGATCTTATATGGCATGCGCTTTTTCACGATTTCCATCACATTCAAATTATCTTCCCAAAGCCCAAAGGAACGCTTGCTGATTCCTTCTTTAGAATCCACGATTCCCTTCACCGCCATTCCGATCCCAATAATAGTCTTTTTCTCTTCTTCGGTAAGCGTCGCCAAATACTCATCAAATACATCGCAAATCGTTTCCAGTATATCTCTGCCGCTTTCTGATTCCCCAAAATCCAGTTTTTTCTCGAACAGAATCGTTTCGTTCAGATCCATACAAAACACATTGACTGCGCGGGTGGCAACATAGGCACACAGTACCTTGTAGTAGCCTTTATTCAGGCAAAGCAGCACTTCCTTACGGCCGCTTTTGGAATCATCGGACCGCACCCCATATTCTATCAACGTATTTTCCTTGATCAATTCGCTTGTAATATTCGATATAGTAGCCGGAGTTAAACTAAGCCGCCTTGATATTTCTTTTCGAGAAATCCCCTGAATCCCCTGCTGTTCATTCACCAGCTTTAAGATTGCCCTACGGTTTAATATCCTCACATCAAATCCATTTGTCCCACTATTATCCATACTCGCCTCCGCTTTTCTTTTTTTTGGATACTACTCGATCATTTCAAAATTCATAATTTTAGCAAACTTCCTGATCGCATCCATATAGTCACCATAAACCATAGCAACATGGTGCGCAACTCCTGTTTCTGTTACAAGATCGATAATCTCCCTGATACTTTTTTCAAAACGCACTTTACAGTATGTACCGCGCAAATCCTTTGCCATAGGTATCACATCGCCGCGCTCTGCAAAAACTCTTGTTTTTCCGTTGGCGGTATCGATTCTCATAAACGTAATCTGACCGTTCTTCATAACAAAATCCGCCGTCATTCCCTTTCCGCCATCTCTGTAATCGCTGAGAGAACGCTCGGATACCTCATCCCACAGTGTATAGGGCGCCACACCGCAATGCCACATAAGCGCATAATCATCTTCAAAGTTGACCTGGGAAAGATCCGCCATAAAAGGTGCATGTCCGGCCAGCTTTTGGACCGCCACCATAGACAGCGTCCCTTCGATATCTCCCTCACAGCCAAGAATATAACCAAGTCCCTGAAGATAGCTCATCGCCGCACACGGAGCCATTCCAAACACCTCCGCGAACTCCGGCCAGCAGCGAACCGTCAACGCATCTAATCCCTTCTCATCCATAAAGGTTTTTATGGATTCGGCCAATTGTGCCACCTGTTCTACCTGTGTTTTCTTCAAATGGTCACAGCAGTATACACTTTCAAGGTCTTTTGCGGATATAGGCTTATCTGATTTACTTTCCTTGCTGTAAAATTCCTTTAATTCATAATGGCTCACCAATATATCCGCATATTTGTACAAATCAAGGTCTGCTACATTTACATTGAAAAATCCTTCTGCGCTATATCCAACTAATCCCATCTTAGCACATTTTATAGCTTTTATCATCTTCATTGCATCAATCCAGTGCATATCTATTTCATTTCCTATATTGCAGGAAAAGTTATGGATTCCACTCTTATACAGATTAGATGCGTTCAAATTAATGGCGCATACCGAATTCAGTCTGATTTTCCCTCCGTTATAGGGCAATTCATCCAACGCCCACAGCAGGATCGGTCTGCGGATACAGCTGTTCATAATAAGCGGGATATGTCCCAGGTGGAAAGTTCCTGAAATAATGACACATCCATCCGCCAATCCGGCAGCCATTGCTGCCCCTGCCTCCTGGGCATCTTCAGCGGTAACAATCATTTTATCCCATAAAAGCCAAGCCACGCCCGGAATTGCCACAAGCTTCTCTCTGATTCCCTCATAAATTTCCGTAGCCGCTTCATAATCAAATGAATATTTGCAGCAGCATATTACGCCTATTTTTACATTGCCCTGCATCTCCCTGTCTCCTTTCGTTTTAAAAAACACTATAACGCAATATGTAATCCCGTTTCGGATGATTCCTTTATAGCATCAGCGATTCGAATGGCCTGATAACCGTCATAAAACCCGGCGGCCATATTTTCCATTGTTTCATCTCCTGCTATCTGTTCCAAAAAGAAAGCCAGCTCGTTAATATGAGCATGCTCCCAGCCTATTCCATGTCCCCTGGGCCACCACACATCCATAAAGGGGTGGTCTTTGTCTACCTGCGTCACATTTACTTTTGTAAAGCCTGACACCTGTTTTACAGGAGAATCCTTAAGAAATACCCACAGATAATTAATTTCCTCCAGATCAAATACCAAGCTTCCTTTTGAGCACGAAATCTCAAAGCGCAGACAATTCTTTCTTCCTGCGGCAATCGCTGAAAACCGCAGTGTACCCATTGCCCCATTTGCAAATGAGACCGCCGCCACGGCTTCCTCTTCACCTATAACCTTCTGAGGCCCATTCTCCGACATACGGATAGGATTTTGGTTTTTCACCAGCCCGGACACCTGCACAATATCCCCCATAAGAAACCGCGCCACATCAATCAGATGTCCGCCGATCCCATAGGAAACACCGGATGCCTTAGGCCCTGCCGCATACCAGAGCGTTTCATACCGCGCCTCCTCAGATGCCCCAACGTCCTGGAGATAGGAGCCGTTAAAACTATAAGGTCTTCCCATTACGCCGGATTCAATCAGCTGCTTCGCCAGCAAAACCGCAGGAATAAAGCGGTAATTAAATCCACAGAAGGCTTTTTTCCCTTGCTTCTGCGCAAATTCACACAGTTCTCTGGCATCCTGCTGATTTGCCGCCAATGGCTTCTCGCAAATCACATGCTTACCCGCCCGCAAGGCTGCCAGGGCAATTTCCTTATGCCTGAAATCTCCGTTACAGATATCTACCACATCCACCTCCGGATCTTTCAAGACTTCTGTGTAACCCACCACGCTTTTCTCAAATCCGTACCGCTCCTTTGCATCCATTGCCCGCTTTGCGGAATTTTCCGAGCATATCACCTTCAGCTCCGGCACCGCCTGGTTTTTGTAATATATGTATTTCATGGTATGGTACGCATTGGAATGTACCTTTGCCATAAACCCGGTCCCGATAAGCCCTATTCCTATTTCTCTCTTTAATTCTGCCATACTACCACCATTTTATCAAATCCGTTACCTTATCCCGCAGTGCTACGAATGTTTCATCTGCAATGTTCCTTGGCCTCGGAATTTCATCATTGATTTCAGCCTTGATTTTGGACGGTTTATTGGTAAGGACCAGTATTCTTTCTCCCAAATATACGGCTTCCTCAATGTTATGCGTAATAAAGATAACAGTTGTCTTCGTTTTCTGCCACAAGCTGAGCAATTCATCCTCCAGCATATACCGGAGTTCCAAGTCAAGCTGCCCATAGGGCTCATCCATTAAAAGAAGAGTGGGACGCGTTACAAACGCCCTTGCAATTACCACCCGCTGCAGCATACTGATTGACAGCTGGGATGGATAATAATTACGGAACTTTGTTAAGTTAACGGTTTTCAGCACATCCTCCACACGTTCATCTGCCGTCTTTCTGGGTATTTTTCTGAGTTCAAGGCCAAAACGTATATTTTGCTCTACCGTAAGCCAGGGCATGGCTGATGATTCCTGAAAAACATAAGAAATATTATGTTTTTTCAAATTCACCGCACTGCCGTCCACCAGTATCTCACCATCCGTAATATCGTACAGCTTGGTCAAACTGTTTAAAAATGTTGTTTTCCCGCAGCCGGTGGGCCCAACCACACACAAAAATTCATTTTTATACACATCAAATGAAATCCTGTCCAAAACCAGCAGGTCTCCAAACCGCTTTGTCAAATTATTCACCTGGACCAGAATTTCCCGATCTGAATCTTTCTTTTTCTCCATCTTTATCTCCTACAATACTTTGTCCATATGCTCCGTTATTTCCTGTCTGATTTTCAGGAAATCCTGGGATGTATATTCCCTTGGCCGGGGTATATCGATAATATACTCCTTTTTTACCGATGTAGGACAGCTTTTCATAACGATAATCCGATCCGCAAGATATACTGCTTCTTCAATATTGTTCGTTACAAATACCACCGTGCGCTTCTGATGCTCGTATATCTTGAGTATTTCCTCCTGCATCAGATACCGGGTCTGTGCGTCCAGTGCGCCAAAGGGCTCATCCATGAATAATACTTCCGGGGAATTTGCATATGCCCTTGCGATACCCACTCTCTGGCGCATACCGCCTGATAAGCTGTTGGGAAAACTATTTTCAAATCCTTGCAGCCCCACCAGATTGATTAACTCCTGCGCATATTTTCTTCTCGTCTTTTTATCGACTTTTCTGGCTTTGGGACCAAATTCCACATTACCCATAACGGTCAGCCACGGGAACAGGGATATGGACTGATATACAACTCCTCTCTCAATACCGGGGCCCGTCACTTTTTTTCCATGCTGGCGAACGGTGCCGGAATCTGCCTGATCCAATCCGGCCAATATATTCAGAGTAGTGCTTTTGCCACATTCTCCCGGCCCGAACAACACCACAAATTCATTTTCATAGATGCTCAGGCTCAAATCATCAATGACCTTATGCTCAACCCTCTTCTTTTTATCCCCGGATACGAATGTTTTATTGATATGTTCACAGGTAAGAATCGGGTTTTTATCTTTTATATATCCCTGGTATTCCATGCACAAGCCTTCCTCTCAATCATAGTTAAAACTGCTGCCAGCAAAACTCCAAACAATGACATTCCGGCCATCCCTGTAAGCACCTGTGTCATATTGGCTACCTGTTGTCCCGCGTGAATGATCCATCCGACTCCTTCCGTGGATTTGATCATTTCCGCAACAACCACACTGCAAATACCGGCAGACAGAGCCACCTGCATCCCTGAAAAAATATAGGGCACACATGAAGGAAGGACCACCTTATATATTATCTGTCGTTCCGTGCATCCTAACATTCTTGCCGCCCCCACCAGGACCGGGTCAACACTCTGGATCCCATCATAAACGCTCAGTACCACGTTGGCGAACGCTCCATAAAAGACAATAAAATACTTTGACATCTCATCAACGCCGAACCACAGGATCGCTAAGGGAATCCATGCAACCGTGGGAATGGGGCGTATCAGTTCAAACAACGGCCTGAATATGGCACGGAATGTTCTCGAGAGACCCATGCCAATACCAATGGTTATACCGGACACCACCGCCACACTGTATCCCACCATGATCCTTTTTAAACTGTAAAAAGCGTGCATCTGTATTGTTAAGGGTCCAATGGGGGTTTTAACGGACCGGAAAAGCATCCCGGTAACCTGCAAAGGACTGGGAAGGAGCCTTCCAAGAGGCGTCACCATAACCAACAGCTGCCAGATTGCCAGGAAACCTAAGATCGATCCGACCGCCCACATGAAATCAGCTACTTTTCCTGCCACAGACTTCAACGACTTCCCTTTCATAAATTTCCCCTCCCTTTTACTAATTTCCGCTCAACTGCCTCCAGGATTCTTGCCAAAAGCGCTCCTAAAACGCCAATGACAATCATACCGCCAATTACAAGATCCGTCTTGCTGAATTGTCTGCCGATCTGAATCAGGTAACCCAGGCCCTTGGTCGCCGCCAGCATTTCCGCAGAAACCAGTGAAACCAGCGAGGTACCAAGAGACAGTCGCATACCGGTGAAGATATTTGGCAATGCAGATGGAATTGCTATCTTTGTAAGCAATTCAAAATTGGAAGCCCCAAACGTGCGCCCTACCCACAAATGCACCTGACTGGTCTGCCTGATGCCGGAATATGAATTGATTACATTGGGAATTAATGCGCTTATAAAAATAACTGCTGCCTTCGCCGGTGTCCCGATACCGAACAAAAGGATCATAACAGGGATCCACGCAATAGGAGGGATCGGTCTTAAAAAATTAAAAACAGGACGTGCGATCTTATCCGCCCATTTATTCCAAGCCATGGCGATACCAAGCGGCACTCCCACAAGCCCTACCGCAAATCCGGCCAGAACCACTTTAAGACTGGCAAAAATGTGCGTGATCAGCGTCGCACCATCCGGCGTTTTTACTGTTATCTTCTTTATCAGTGTTTTAAAAATCGTAACCGGATCCGGCAGGACATAAAGCGGGAAAATCTCCAAAACGGCCGTTATAACATACCATCCCGTTAAAAAGATTATCACCGTACATATCGATATGATTTTATACTTATTACTGTTCTTTTTCTGCATGCCTATACCTCTTAATGAAATCATTTTACATTACAATTTGTCCGGGGAAGGCTCCCCATCCCTGGCAAGCCTTCTCCAGCTTTCATGCATTATTTAAATACTTTATCAATAATGTCATTGGTAAGATTTGGTTGTACCTTTTCCAGATCCGCATCTTCCATTGTACCAACACTGTTAAAGAATTCGGCTACCTCGTAAATCGATTCCCCTACCGGATTATCAAATACATGATCCGAGGTGATAAACGGCCTTGACGCAACCTCCTTGCGTGCATCCTCGATGCTCATCTGGTTCCCGTTATATGCCTGCCATTTTACAGACCATTCTGCCGCCAGTTCCGGATCTTTGGCAAATAGATCAAAGGTCTCGTACATGGCCTTTACATATTTACAAATGATATCCTCTTTTTCCGACAATGTATTCGGATTTGCCAGCAGAGGGTCATAGCACAGGATCCCCAGATCCGTACAGCTTGCGGCTGCAAGCCAGCCTTCCTGGTCACAGGAATAGGTAAGCGGCGGGGAACATGCCACAATATCACCCTGGCCTGCTTTAAAAGCCTGGAACGCAGAAGAATTATCCATATGTACGAATTCCAGATCATCCGCGTTCAGCCCCGCTGCCTCTGCCCACATCATAACATTGTATTGATTCAGAGTGCCGATCGGCACAAGCACCTGAGCACCTTTTAATGTTTCCGCATTTCCATAGAGACCTTTTCCCAACTCCTCTTTCACCTGGGCAATCGGCGAATCCTTGCGCACATAGGCTGCAGCCCCGCCTGTACACAAATCAATATCCGCAATAACCTTGGCTCCGAAATTAGCAATTCCGAATACCGCACTGGTTCCTCCCGTACCCAGATCCCAAAGATCTGCGCCCAGAGCCTCGTTGATCAGAGTACCGTTTTCATACACAGACATTTCAATCTTAAAACCGTTTTTTTCGTCAATCCCGTTTTCCAACATATAATAGTTGGGAGCTGCCAGCAGATAGGGCTGTACCGCTACCCTGAGCACAGGGAGATCCCCGCTGTTCTCATTCCCTTCTGCTTCCGCCTTTGTCTGATCGGCGGATTCTTCTTTGCTAGCAGGCGTCTGCGCACTCTCCCCTTTAGAACAGCCGCTTAGCAGAAATGCCGATGTTACAACCGCCGCCATCATGAACCCCAAAACCTTTTTTGCTAACCAAGTTTTTTTCATTTGTCTTCTCTCCTTCTACATTTGTTTGCTGTACCTGACATAAACGCGCATTTAATTAATTCAGTAAATTTATAATAAGACATTATTCATTAAAAGTCAATATAATTATTGATTTTTTTGTTTATTTATTATATAATCTTCACATCAGTCGCGATTGAATAATTAATTAATTTAAATAACCAGGAGGTGTTTTCATGTTCGAGCTCATCAAAGCTCAAAATCAAAATCTTACTATTAAAAAAGCAACTTCAATAAATTTTGCCGGTTATGGAAATGTTCTTTATGATGCAGAATTTCAGACGCTGATCCAGGCTTTAAGTAAAAAACAGATACCGGAAACAGGGAATCAGTATATTGCAGACGATCCTTCTATGGACTTTTCAGACATTACAGATTTTATTTCAAGGAAATATTACAGCGAAATGCCGATCCAGATCGGACATTGCAACGGGCACACCCACGCGCTGAATGCGTTTGAGTATCACCAGGGTAACGAAATCAACTTCATGGCCACCGACTGCATTTTAATGCTCGCTAACCAGCGGGATATTATTGATAGCCGGATTTCTGCTTCCAAAGCGGAACTTTTTTATTTCCCCGCCGGCACAGTCATCGAACTGTATGGAACCTCTCTCCATTTTGCTCCATGCGCTCTGAACCAGGAAGGGTTCCGCGTAGGAGTCATCCTCCCAAAAGGCACCAACCAGCCTCTTGAAAAAGCTCCCCTGTCCCCGCTCATCCGCGGTAAGAACAAGTGGCTGATCGCCCACCCCGATTCCCCCGCCGCTCAAAACGGGGCTTTTGCAGGCATACAGGGTGAAAATATAATCCTTAATCTGGTGGATTAAAATCTTCTCATAGAACCATATGCGAAGGCCTTCCTTCATACGGCTCTTATCATTTCGTAATATCAATACCTTCTGCTCCAATGAGCAAACAGATTTGGCTCTCGCTTCCTTACAGTGCAGAGCCATTCTTCTGCTCTGCTTCTCGCAATATAATTTAATGGCGATGAGGCTCCTTCGCTAATTCTGCTTGAATATCCAGAAAAATTTTTTCCCATTTATCTTCTAAATCATTCTTTATTCCAAAGCGCACGATTATTATATTATGGTTAGGAAAAACACATATGTACTGGCCAAATGCTCCTTCGGCAGCGAACCCTTCTTCGTTTACCCACCATGAATATTTGTAATCCTTGAATAAATCAGACTTACTGTCACTTTGGGTAGACGCTTTAACCCAATCAACTGGAAGTAACTGCTTTTCGTTCCAGTTACCCTCCTTAAGATATAGCCTGCCAAATTTGGCAAAATCAATTGCCCGCGCATTAATACCTGACTGCATTTTTTCAAATCCCGAGTTTACACTGTCTATACTCCAGGAACAAGGGGCTTCCATGCCAAGTGGTTTCCAAATCTTTTCCTCGAGATACTGAGTGACGGTTTTACCTGTAGCACGCTCTATAATCAATGCAAGCAGCAAAGGATTATAATTGTTATATTTAAAGGCCTCTCCGGGAGGTTGTTCAATATGGAGTCATCAGCCATGCAGCAACATAAATAACAGCTAAGCCAATAACAAAAAAAGCCCCGGAAAAGAACTGATAAACTGCATTAAATTTATCAGAGATTTTTTTATGCTTGATTATATAAATAACAGAATACGGCAATGCAACAATCATTAAAGTAACCGTTCCGATTATTTCGTTTATGGTTCCCTCCAGCTTTAAAATTAATAGTGCCTCTACCGGCAGGAGCCATGACGGTATCAGGGCCCACCATTTTGTAATACGGTTTCTGAAAAAAGCCGACCAGTACGGTATGGATACCGCACTTACTATCAAGATAGTGCCTATATCCCTATCAATATCAAGAGTCTTAACTCCAATGATAATTACCGTGAAACATATCAATAGTGTCAAACACAGCCGTAAAAAACGCATATTGACTCCTCCAATTGTTCTTCCGCAGCAAGACTGTGATCTTCGCAAGCCCTAACGTAATCCGTGAACAAAACACACCCTGCAACACGATTACTCCGGTTATTACGTTACCATATTTTAGCATATCTGACAACTCATATATTTATTTTTATAAATACTCTGCTCAGTGGATTAACCCGTTGTTATTAGTTCGGGCTAATTGTTATTAATAAGCATTTTCTTATCACAGTCATTACCAATTTGCCTATCGTCTTTTTGCAAACAAAATTCCGCAAATCAGTACCACCACACATGCCGACATGAGTACCACGTCTGATACAGATAATACAGATGTCGCAGAATTTTCGCCGGAACCCATATTCATATTGGGAAGAGCCCGTGCTGCTATACTTCCTGTGT
Source organism: Bacillota bacterium (assembly GCA_023398615.1). Classification (GTDB taxonomy): domain Bacteria; phylum Bacillota; class Clostridia; order Lachnospirales; family Lachnospiraceae; genus Anaerocolumna. The sequence continues at coordinate 6,075 of JAEWSD010000041.1, read as the reverse complement.
CCTGCTTAGTACTACCCTTTTGAGTGGTATTATCACCAATTTGACTGTTTTCCTCTGCGTTCATCTGAGGAATATTGCCATCATCAGGAAAACCTGTCTGTCCATCAGGCGGTACGAAATCATCATCGCCCGAAAATTCGCCCTGAACATTTGGCGGCGTGAGATTTTCACTGCTATTTGCTGTTGCCCCTATACCGCTTTCGGAGCTTTCCGTATTGTTCTTTCCCGTCACTGGGAATTGCCTGGCACGAGCGCGTCCAAAGCCCATAGAATTTGAACCCATACTCTCAATATCAATTGAGGAAGCGTCAACAAATCCGGCATTGTTTGCAGTGGTTTGCTCATCGCTCGTAGAAGCAATCGTCCCGTCAAGCTGACCGCTTATGCTCCTCGCGCGGAGCAGGCAGAACTCACGCAGTGCAGTACTGCCCTTTTGGAAATCCTCATAGGTGCAGAACGCTGATGGGTCTTTCTCAACATAACGCGAGATTAACAAAATTGCGTTATCGTACATCCCGGCGAATTTGCCGCTGTCGAAGTATTCCATATACTCGTCAAAAACTTCGTGATATTTAGCGATATATTCTTCATTGTTGAATATCCATGCAATCATCGGCTTCTCATTAGTCGAACCCGCAAGCATTGGAGTGTCTATCGGGTAATTCACAAGCGTAGTTGCAGTATCAATTGTTGTTTCCGCTTGCTCGTTATTTTCCCCGCCGGATATTCTGCCTATACCGCCACCGAACCCTCCCATACCACCGAATGCAAGGTTATAGTCCCATGCAATCATAGAAAGTTTTCCGTCATTCTCCGCAAGATAATAATTATGTGTCATACTGCCGGTGTAGCTGTCGGAGTTAAGCACGAAATTGTGTACAACGAAATATCGGATAACCTCGCCAACGTCCACGACCTTCTCGATGTTCTCGCCCGTATTAAGCTGTTTCAGCGATTCAATCAGACGTTTCTTGTCTGCCTCGCTCGTGTCGAATGCGGCGTTGTCGAAGATAGCAGAATAGCTGTCAGGGTCTTCGTCAGAGTAGATGAGCGACGTTGCTCCACCTCCGAATCTGCCGCCCATATCCGGCCTTTGCGGCATTTTACCATTCTCACCGCCAAAATCAGGCGTTTGACCGTCTTGGGGAAAGCCTCCCTCGTCACGCTCGCCGCCAAACCTGCCGCCATCATTCATATCCATCGTATCCGGTTTGTAAATCTCACCGAAGTCATTACCGTACACGCGCTGTGCGAATGATTCCTCTATACCCTCAACGGCAAGGTATAACCCCCAGTCCTCACCATTGACCGTCACCCAAATGAAACTCGACAGCGGCGCGTCCGCACCCATTTCGTTCATCATCTGATAGGTGATATAGTCCTTCATATAGGTGTTGTCCTGTGTGATGTTGTTCAGAGCAACTTTGTCCAGCCCGTAATAGCTTATACTTTCAGAGAAATGGTCAAACTCAATTTTGAAACTGTACCTGTCTGACTCCGCACTTGCTATCATCGCGAGCGACGAGTTGCCCTTCGGACGAATCCCCACGCTGCTGACAGTTTCTCCGTCAAGCACGACCGAGGCTTGAATGTACTCCTCCGCTTGCGCGTTGGCAAGCATATCCTCCCAGTCGGAGTCTTTCACAACTATGTCAATCGTGTGAACCTTATCCGTGCTAAACAGCTTATCGGCATATTCCGGCTGCGTGTGTGCCGCGGTAATACCCCATCTGGGACTATACATAAACGCAACTGTAAGGGTGAGCATAGCAATAAGGATTGCCATGCAAACGGCAGTAGTATATTTATGTTTTGACATGTTTCGCCCTCCATTTTTATCTCCATTCTTGCGCAGCTTTTTTGCGCATTCCAAGTTTTCGTGTGCAAGCGCGAAGCGCAAGCACAAAACTTGCCGGTTGAAAAACATAGTTTTTCAGCCTTCCAAACATACCGCTGATGTATTTTGTCAGCTTAGAATTTTTTTTACACTCTACGCCGTATAGTCGCCGTTGTAGCTCACCAATACGACATCGGAAACACCCTTCATTAATGACAGTGCATTCACAAATGATGTATCGTCGGATTTAAGCCGCACCTCATAATGCAACTCAACAGAATCTGCGGTAACTGTTTTGCTCTTTACGATGCATTTCTGCACATAGCCTTTCAGTGATGAATCAGCTTTGCCTTCAGCATCAGCATCGCAACAGTGGATTACAACAATATATGGGTTATCATGCGATTTTTTGTTCACGAATACAATCAATATCACACCAATGATAACGCTGCCGAACACGGCAAGCGGAATCATTCCCGCCGCGAGTACAATGCCCACCGCAATTGACCAGAACAGGAACGCAATGTCAAGCGGTTCCTTAATCGCCGTACGGAAACGTACGATTGACAGCGCACCGACCATGCCGAGCGATAGAACGATGTTGCTTGTTACTGCGAGGATTACAAGCGTTGAAATCATCGTAAGCGCAATAAGCGTCACGCCAAAGCTCGCCGAGTACATTACGCCTTTAAACGTCTTCTTGTAGACGTAAAAAATGAACACGCCCAGTCCGAACGCAAGAGTGAGCGCGATAATCATATCGAGAATTGTAACACTCGTCATATTTTCCAGAAAACTGGACTTAAAGATATCTTGGAAAGTCATAGTAGTTTCTCCTTTTCGTTATTAGCCATACATTCGGCACAGCGCATATTTTGAACAAGCGGAAGCCTGCCGGGCCCCGAGTTGCAGTACATCCGTAATATAATCAGGGATAAACTGGTCATACTTCACTTCGAGCAGGACAATCTCATCCCCTGCCTTGACAGTCGGCAGGCGGTCACTCATAAAATCCGTGGAGAACAGTCCTGTCCGTATGTCCCTGTCAAATGTGACGCGGACGTTACCCGCCACGCAAATAAAAGGCTCACGAATGTACTCCACAACCGTTTTGGGTTTTAGCTGCTCGCTTCGCATTTTTGTGTAAAGCTCCCGTATGAGATCCCGATGATCATCCGCCATCCAGCCCAAGTCACCATTTTGGATAGCGGTGACTTCCTCCGCCGTAATTTGTGCCGACCGCTTGTAGCACACACCATGTGCCTTGCTTTTCTTCTCGAGTTTGAGATAATCTCCGCCGCTAAGATAGCGACGTATCCGGAATTTCTCCCGCTTGTCCACACCATCGATTTTCTCGCGCAGAGCCTTATCGCCCGGTGTGTCGAAGTACAGGCTCCGAACCCTGTAGTTGCCGTTCTCATCCGCATGTGCGTCACGGTTCATAATACACCTGAGCCTGTCTCGCAGAATAACGTAGTCGCCATAGTTCAGACTGTGCTTGAATTCGTGTCTTGCCCTCATTGTTTGACCTCCTCATATTTAGCTTACGTTTTAAATTATACTCGAGTACTTTTAATTTACCTTTAATAGGCAAAAAAATTTCCGGCTCATTGTGAACCGGAAATAAGTGATTCTGATTATAGGTGTTAAACCATCTTCAGCCTAACAGTAAACGTAGTCAATCCACCTGTGCTCTCGGCGGTAATCGTGCCTCCCGAACGGTCAATAATGGTTTTCGCTATAGACAGCCCCAAACCGAAGCCAACGGATTCAGAGGAGCGTGAATCATCTGCACGATAGAAACGATCAAATACTCTTGGCAAATCATCTGCCACAATACCTCCGCCGGAGTTCATCACCTTAATGACCGCCATATCGCTAACCTGGCCCAGCGTTACTGCAATTTTACCGCCTTGCGGAGTGTACTTGTCTGCGTTATCAAGAAGAATATACAGCACTTGCGTAATTTTTTGGCTGTCTGCTGTGACTATTATACCTTTATCAATATCAGCTTTTACCGTTTTGCCGTTGTCATACAGCACAGCTTCCATTGACGCACAGACCGTTTCGCAAACCATACTCAAGTCAAACGGCAAATTATCTTCGGTTTTAATATTCTCAGACCTTGCGAGATACAACAAATCATCTACCAGCTTGCCCGTCCGCCTTAGTTCTGCACGGATATAGTCAAACCATTCCTTCTGACTGTCAACAGTTTCCTCGCTGCTCGCAGTAATCGCGTCCACGTTCGCTCCAATAACGGCAAGTGGTGTTCGCAGTTCGTGGGAGGCGTCCGCGACAAACTGCTTTTGCTTATTATAACTATCTTCAATCGGGCGGATGGCGCGGACAGCGAAACGATGCGAAATCCAAAGTAATGCCAGTAATACGGCCACCCCAACACAGGTGAGTGTAACCATAAGCGTCTGCAAAATCCTTACACCGTTAGTAATATCAAGGAACACAATGCGCGTGTATTGTAAGTAGTCGGGCAACACCGGTAACCCTCTGATCTGCGAAGGCATTGGAGCAACTGTAAAGAGCCATTTTCTGTCCGCAAGAGTGAGCTTGCCGCTTGCCGCAGCACCTGCCTTGTCAAACGCTTCGATGTAAACACTGTCATCTAAATCAAGCTGACTGTTAATGTTCATAACCTGTCCGTTTTTCACGAACAACACGAATGAAACACCATAATCCACCGAAAAACGTTCCGGCGCAGACGGCGGACCGTAATTTTCATCTCTTGCATCCGCCGGCGGCGTGCGGTTTGGTGTAAAAAACATAGTTGACACTGCTTGAAGCTTCCGCTGATTTTCCTGTTCCATATTCCCATATGTCACAAGATAGATTACAGCAAACGAAGTCAGCATTACGAGTGAAACCGTCAACATATTGAACATCATCATATTATTGCGAAGTCTCTTAAACATCTGCGGTTCCTTTCCCGTCGAGTGTGAGCATATAACCGATTCCACGAACCGTTTTGATCTTTACACACTTAGACAGCAATAACAATTTTTTTCGCAGAAAAGCGACCTGAACCTGAACGTGGCTGTCCTCCGTTTCCGAGTTCCAGCCCCATAATTTTTCAATAATAATCTCATTGGAAATTGCCTGCCCTTTGTTGACGATGAGCAACTCAAGAAGCTGGCTTTCTTTTAATGTCAAGTGGAAGATTTGACCGTTGCCGAACAAATCCAGTGTATTATAGTTCAGTTCGATATCTCCATAGCAAAGTGTATTATTCGTTACAATCTGCCCCTTTCGCCGCCCAAGGGCGCGAAGCCGCGCCATAAGTTCCTCGGTCTGAAATGGCTTTGCCAGGTAGTCGTCCGCGCCGCTGTCAAGACCTTTAACCTTATCTTCCGTTTCACCTTTTGCGGTCAGCAGTATGACAGGCGTAGTCATGCTCTGTTTTCGCATTTCGCGCAGCACACTGATCCCATCGCGCTTCGGCAGCATAACATCAAGAATAACGATGTCATACATGCCTGACGTGGCTAAATCCAAACCACTCTCGCCATCATGCACCAAATCTACGCTATAATTGTTCTTCTTCAGAATCTGTGCTACGGCACGAGCCATATATTTTTCATCCTCCACATATAGAATTTTCATACGTCGCTCCTTTCCGAAAACACATAATACATAACCTTCGATTATAAATTTACAGTATGAATATTTAATTTACCTTTAATCTATACAGGGTGGCTACTTCGCAGCCTTTCACGTACACAAGTCTTGCGGCAGTTTACGGCTGAATTGTAACTGTCAAACTATGAATATTGCAAGAAAGAGTTTCGCTTGACGAAACTCTCGCGCCGAGCGCGGCCGGCTTTGCCGGTAAAATTCCATACGCGCGAGTGCGCACCCATAGCGGAGCGCTTTTTTATTTCATAGGATTATTGTACTTTAGTACATCACCGTAACAAAGTCTTTCCTATGAAATAAAAAAATATTGCATATTACAAACAATTGTTGTAAAATATGTATAAAAAAGTAAACAGATATATGCACTAAGGAAAGGATGAAAATATTATGGAATATGTGGTTTTGCAAGTTACTTTAAGAGAAAAGTTTATGGGCACAGGTTCGGGCAACTTAACTGAATTAGAAAAAGTGATAAACGGACAAGCTAGTAAAGGGTATAGATTACATACTATTACAACTGCTTCGGCTGCCAGCAAAGGGCTGTTTGGCGGAGACAGAATTCAAGCTACACTAGTTTTTGAAAAATT